>NZ_VEJQ01000009.1:0-178130 GCF_007680745.1 Pseudomonas sp. DE0010 | reverse complement strand
CCCTGATGAGAAATCAGGACGAATATGTCACCAGAAAGGGGAAACTGGCTTGCTGAGAACCATAGAATCTCCCACACTGTCCTGTGAGCCCTTAACTCAAGCGTCACGCAGTCAGGGTGGGAGCGGCCTTGTGCCGCGATGGGCCGTGAAGCGGCCCCAACGATCTTAAGTGAACAGCACTACGTGTTGAGCCGAACGTTCCGCGTGCCCTGCCGTCATAACCTGAGCCGGTGCCGACACGCAAAGAGGACGCGAGATGACCCAACCCGACCCGTCATACGTCAAGTGGCTTGAAGAACGCTCCATGCTAAAGGCATCCCAGGAGCGCGCCTGCCTGTACTCCGGGCAAGCGCGACTGTGGCAACAGCCCTACGCCCTGGCCCAGCCGCGCCGTGCGACAGAAATCGCTTCGGTCTGGCTGACGGTCTACCCCGATGCGATCATCGCGCCCGACGGTTGCTCGGTGCTGGGCGCTTTGGCCCATGAAGCGCTATGGAAGCGCCTGTCAGAAATTGGTATTCAAGGTGTCCACACCGGGCCAATCAAGCGTTCCGGCGGTATCAGCGGGCGCGAGCTTACGCCGAGCGTGGACGGCAACTTCGACCGGATCAGCTTCGACATCGACCCGCTCTACGGTACCGAGCAGGAACTGGTGCAGATGAGCCGCATGGCCGCCGCCCACAATGCCGTCACCATCGATGACCTGATCCCGTCGCACACCGGCAAAGGCGCCGACTTCCGTCTGGCCGAGCTGGGGCTGGCGCCCTACCCAGGCCTCTACCACATGGTCGAGATCCGTGAAGAGGACTGGGGGCTGCTTCCTGACGTGCCCGAGGGCCGCGATTCGGTCAACCTGCTCCCCGCTCAGTGCGACGAGCTCAAGGCACGCCACTACATCGTCGGTCAGCTGCAACGGGTGATCTTCTTCGAGCCGGGCGTCAAGGAGACCGACTGGAGTGCCACGGCGCCGATCACGGGCGTGGATGGCAAGACCCGCCGCTGGGTTTACCTGCATTATTTCAAGGACGGTCAACCCTCCCTGAACTGGCTCGACCCGACCTTTACGGCGCAGCAGATGATCATAGGCGATGCCCTGCATGCCCTGGACTGCCTGGGCGCACGTGGTTTGCGCCTGGATGCCAATGGTTTCCTGGGTGTCGAAACCCGCGCCAGCGCCACCGCCTGGTCGGAAAGCCACCCCTTGTCGCTGGTCGGTAACCAGTTGATCGGTGGCATGATCCGCAAGGCAGGGGGGTTCAGCTTCCAGGAGCTGAACCTCACCCTCGATGACATCGCCCAGATGTCCAGCGGCGGGGCCGACCTGTCCTACGACTTCATTACCCGACCGGCCTATCAGCACGCGCTGCTGACCGGCGATACCGAATTCCTGCGCTTGATGTTCAAGGAAATGCACGCCTTCGGCATCGACCCAGCCTCGCTGATTCATGCGTTGCAAAACCATGATGAGTTGACGGTCGAGCTGGTGCATTTCTGGACACTGCATGCGCATGACATGTACCTGTACAAGGGCCAGACCTTGCCAGGCAGTATTTTGCGCGAGCATATCCGGGAGGAGATCTACGAGCGCCTGTCCGGTGAGCATGCACCTTACAACCTGCGGTTTGTCACCAATGGCATCTCTTGCACCACGGCCAGCTTGATCACCGCTGCCTTGGGTATCCGAGAGCTTGATGACATCACCCCCGAGCAGGTCGAATCGATCCAGAAGCTGCATCTGCTGCTGGTGATGTACAACGCCATGCAGCCTGGTGTGGTGGCCATATCCGGTTGGGACCTGGTGGGTGCCCTGCCCTTGTCTGGCGAAGCGGTGGCTGAGCGGATGACCGACGGCGACACACGTTGGATCCACCGCGGCGGTTATGATCTGGCAGGTCTGGACCCAGAGGCCCAGGCCTCAGTACGCGGTATGCCGCGTGCCCGTGCCTTGTACGGCAGCCTTGATGAACAACTCGAGCGCAGTGACTCGTTCGCCAGCAAGGTCAAAAAGCTGCTCGCGGTTCGCCAGGCATATGGCATCGCCACTAGCCGACAACTGCTGGTGCCCGACGTGACCTCGCCTGGCCTGCTGGTGATGGTGCATGAACTGCCTGCAGGGCGCGGTATCCAGATAACCGCACTGAACTTCAGCCAGGACGAAATCAGTGAGGAGCTGCACCTGACCGGTTTCACGCCAGGCCCTGTGGTGGACATGATCAACGAAACGGTCGAGGGCGATTTGACCGAGGACGGACGCTTGATGGTTAATCTGGACCCCTATGAGGCGTTGTGCCTGCGCATCGTCAACAGCAGTGGTCACGTCTGAGGTGCGGTGACTTGCATTTGCGGACGCCTGGGCATAGTTTGCGCAAGTCAACTTACCCGTGCCCAGGAGCAACGCAATGTACACCGGCATCGTCCAGGCCGTCCGCCCTCTGCTTGATGTAGCCCGCCACCCTGGCCACAACCAGTTCACCATCGACCTCACCCCGGCATTGCTCGACGATCTGAAGATCGGTGCCAGTGTCAGCGTTGAAGGGACCTGCCTGTCGGTCACCGAGATCGAAGGCACACACGTTCGCTTCGACGCCATGACGGCAACGCTGGAGCGCACTAACCTGCGTTGCTTGCAGGCCGGCCAAGGAGTGAACATCGAGCGTTCGGCGAAAATGAATGCGGAGGTGGGCGGCCACCTCATGGCTGGCCACATCGCCACCACTGCAGACATCGTAGACATCTCCATCGCTGCCACCGGTGCATACATCAAGTTCCGCATGCCGCCTGAATGGGCCAAGTACGTCTTTTCCCGCGGCTTCATTGGCGTCAATGGCTGCAGCCTCACCGTCGCCGACATCGAGGACAACGTGGTCACTGTCAACCTCATTCCAGAAACCCTGCGCCAGACCACGTTTACCCGTTATCAGGCAGGCGACTTGCTCAATATCGAAGTCGACCACCACACCATGGTGCTGGTCGACGTCGTGGAGCGCACCATTCGCAATACCCTGGCCCGCGAGCAACGGTAGACCCGAGGACTGCACATGCTCCCTGCCGCCGCAGCCACACCTACTTCCAAGCGCCATCGTGTGCACCGGTTACGAGGCCGCGTAGGGCTGGGTCTGGTGGCCGGCCTGTCGGTACTGGCAGGAATGACCGATGCCATCGGTTTGTTGGCCTTGGGCGATTTCGTCTCGTTCATGAGCGGCAACACCACGCGTCTTGCCGTCGCCATCAACGAAGTCGATGGCCCGATGATCCAGCGCCTGGCAGGCGCGCTGCTGGGCTTCGTGGCTGGCAATACCTTGGGTGTGGTGCTGGCGCACAAGTGCCGGCGCCGTGCCTGGCCCGTACTGCTGGTGGTAGCGGTGCTGCTTGGGTTTGCGGGGATGATGCCAGCGCCGGATACCTCAATACCCTTGTTGGCCGCCACAGTGGCGATGGGGATGATCAATGCCGTGGTTGAGCAGGTCAACGGTCTGCCGATTGGCCTGACCTATGTCACCGGAGCCCTTTCGCGATTTGGTCGTGGCCTGGGCCACTGGATGCTGGGCGCTCGCCGCCATGGCTGGCGGGTGCAACTGGTGCCCTGGCTGGGCATGCTGCTGGGAGCAGCATGTGGCGCTTGGTTGCAGAAACACCTAGGGCTGCAGGCTATGGTCGGCAGTTGCGTGCTGACGTGCCTACTGACCCTGGTGTCGCTGTTCATCCCTCGTGCCTGGCAGCGAGGCTACATGCCCCGCTGATCAATCGATACGTGGATGCTGCTGCACCAGCAGCTTGCGCTTGGCTTCCAGTTCAGCGATCTGGGTATCGATGTCTTCGATCTTCTGCTCGATATTGTCGTGGTGCTCCTGAAGCAGCTCGCGAGCCTCGTCGATGTCAGACGCTGCTGGCGCCGCCCCACGCAACGGCTTGTTGGCCGTTTCTTTCATGGTCACCCCAGTGATGAAACCAATCACGGCAATCACCATCAGGTAGTAGGCGGGCATGTACAGGTTGCCGGAGCTTTCCACCAGCCAGGCGGCCAGGGTCGGGGTAAGGCCTGCAATCAGCACCGAAATGTTGAAGGCACTGGCCAAGGCGCTGTAGCGGATATGCGTCGGGAACATCGCTGGCAGGGTCGAGGCCATCACGCCAATGAAGAAGTTCAGCAGCACGGCCATCAGCAGCAGGCCGGCGAAGATGAAGCCCAGCACACCGCTGTTGATCAGCATGAAAGCAGGAATTGCCGCCGCAAAAAGGCCGACGCTGCCCAGGATGATGAAGGGGCGACGGCCGAACTTGTCGCTCAGAAGACCGATTATCGGCTGCACGAACAGCATGCCCACCATGATCGCGATGATGATCAGTACACCATGATCTTCGCTGTAATGCAGGTTATGGGACAGGTAGCTGGGCATGTAGGTGAGCAGCATGTAGTACGTGACGTTGGTCGCGATCACCACGCCGATGCAGGTGATCAGGCTACGCCAGTGCTTGGTCGCCACTTCCTTGAACGACACCTTCGGCCCGGAAGCCAGGCCTTCACGGTCACCTTGCTCCAGTTTGTCGACATGCTGCTGGAAGGCTGGGGTCTCCTCCAGCGCGTGACGCAAGTACAGGCCAATCATACCCAGCGGCAAAGCCAGGAAGAACGGCAGGCGCCAGCCCCATTCGAGGAATTTCTCTTCACCCATCACGGTGGAGATCATCACTACCACGCCGGCGCCCAGGACGAAGCCGGCGATGGAGCCAAAGTCCAACCAGCTGCCCAGGAAGCCACGCTTGCGATCAGGTGCATACTCGGCCACGAAGATCGACGCGCCGGTGTACTCACCGCCTACCGAGAAGCCCTGGGCCATCTTGGCCAGCAACAGCAGGATCGGTGCCCATATGCCGATACTGTCATAGGACGGTATCAGGCCAATGGCGAACGTGCTCAAGGACATGATGACGATGGTGGCGGCGAGAATCTTCTGTCGCCCGAAGCGGTCGCCGAGCGCGCCGAAGAACAACCCACCCAGTGGTCGGATCAGGAACGGCACGGAGAAGGTGGCCAGCGCGGCAATCATTTGAACGCTGGGGTCGGCATTGGGGAAGAACACTTTGCCCAGGGCATAGGCGACGAAGCCATAGACGCCGAAGTCGAACCACTCCATCGCGTTGCCCAGCGCAGCGGCGGTAATGGCCTTGCGCATCTTGGCGTCGTCGACGATGGTGATGTCCTTCAGGCCAATCGGCTGAACCCTTTTCTTGCGAGATTTCATTTATTTATCCCTGACGGTGACTGCTCTAAGGGATCAGATACAAAGGGACACTAAATAATTCAGCGCTTAGCGTTTTTTTGTGAAAGCAGGCACAAGGTGGGATGCGAGCCTTGAGGTGCTGGGTCGCCGGGGCGGCTGCGCAGCCCCAGCGACCGCGTTTTCAAATGCCTTCCAGCGCCAGGTCCATGGCGAAATAGGTCAGGATCAAGTCGGCGCCCGCACGCTTGATCGCCCCAATGCTCTCGCGCATGACGCGGCCCTCATCGATGGCGCCAGCAAGTCCACCGAACTTGATCATGGCGTACTCACCGCTGACCTGGTAGGCCGCCAATGGCAGGCGCGAGGCGTTACGAATGTCGGCAATCACGTCCAGATAGGCACCGGCCGGCTTGACCATGAGCACGTCGGCGCCTTCCTGCTCGTCGAGCAGTGATTCGCGCACCGCCTCGCGGCGGTTCATGGGGTTCATCTGGTAGCTCTTGCGGTCGCCCTTGAGCGCCGTACCGCCCGCTTCGCGGAAAGGCCCATACAACGAAGAGGCGAACTTGGTGGAATAGGCCATGATCGCCGTGTCATGGAAGCCCGCGCCGTCCAACGCGCTGCGTATCGCCTGAACCTGCCCGTCCATGGCCGCCGAAGGCGCGATGAAATCCGCACCTGCCGCTGCGGCGATCACGGCCTGCTTGCCGAGGTTGGCCAAGGTGGCGTCGTTGTCCACGCCGTGGTCATGCAGCACGCCGCAGTGGCCGTGGCTGGTGTATTCGCAGAAGCAGGTGTCGGACATCACGACCATTTCCGGCACTGCATCCTTGCAAATCCGCGACATGCGCGCGACCAGGCCGTTTTCATTCCAGGTATCGCTGCCCACGGCGTCCAGGTGGTGGGAGACCCCAAAGGTCATCACCGAACGGATGCCGGCACGGGCGTACCGCTCGATTTCCTGCGCCAACAGCTTCTCGGGAATGCGATTGACGCCAGGCATGCTCTTGATCGGCACGAAGTCATCGATACCCTCCTCCACGAAGATCGGCAGGATCAGATCATCGAGGCGGAACTCGGTCTCCTGAAAGACGCTGCGCAGCGCTTGGCTCTTGCGCAGACGGCGGGGACGGACGGACGGAAAAAGAGTGGACATGACAGCTCCAGAAAGATGAACGGCGTATACCTTAAGCCCGAGCCGCGACACTGGAAAGGCCAAATGACGAGATATTGTCTTGCGTCAAAGGCAATGACCGTCGCGCAGGCCGAAACCTGGCCGGCGCGGCCTGATGTATGGGGTGGGCGCACCGGTAGGTTGGATGTGTCAGCGCAGCCAGGGCGGGGTCGGTTCTTCAGCCTGCGGTTGCCCGTGCTCGGCCTCGGCTCGCGCTTCGCGGCGACGGGCATCGTCCAGCCGGGCGGCGTCGATCTCGCGGATGACGCCGGCCACGTCCGCTGCCTGCTCATCTTCAGCGAACAACCCCGTGAGTGGGCTATCGGGGCGCAATTCGCCGGCTTCGTAGAGGGCCCACATTTCCTGCGCGTACCGGGTGGCTTTCAGCTCAGGGGCAAAGCGTCCAAAATAATGCGCCATGTTCGACACATCGCGCTGCAGCATGCTGAACGCATGGTTGTTGGCCGCAGCGTCCACTGCCTGGGGCAAGTCGATGATTACCGGCCCGTCCGGCCCCAGGAGTACGTTGAACTCCGAGAGGTCGCCATGGACGAGCCCTGAGCAGAGCATCAGTACGATCTGGCTGATCACGAACCCGTGATAATCCCGCGCCTGGTCCGCCTCGAGGTGAACATCGTTCAGCCGGGGCGCAGCATTGCCATCGGCATCGGTTACCAGCTCCATCAGCAGCACGCCATCCTGGAAGTCGTAGGGCTTGGGTACCCTGACGCCTGCCCCAGCCAGCCGGAACAAGGCGGCCACCTCGGCGTTCTGCCAGGCATCCTCGGCTTCCTTGCGCCCGTACTTACTGCCCTTGGCCATGGCCCGGGCCTGACGGCTGTTACGCACCTTGCGCCCTTCCTGATACTCGGCCGCCTGACGGAAACTGCGCTTGTTGGCTTCCTTGTACACTTTGGCGCAGCGCACCTGGTTGCCACAGCGCACCACGTACACGGCGGCCTCCTTGCCACTCATCAACGGCCTCAGTACCTCGTCGACCAGGCCATCCTCGATCAGGGGTTCGATTCTCTTGGGTGTCTTCATCAGGCTGTGTTCGGGTCCTGGCTGTGATGCGGCCTATCCTCTCACAGCCGAGTCGCACTTGCTTGCCCATGTGCTGCCCATGCCGATAAACAAGCAAGGTCATGCAACAGGCGCCAGATGAATTATTCTTAAATCGCCTGCTGGCCGATCTTTGGCACAATCAGGCTTTCATCTGGATGTTCGGGATCCCGCATGCCTCGCGTACTCACCATCGAAGACGACGCCGTCACCGGCCAGGAAATCGTCGCTGAACTCAACAGCCATGGCTTGGACGTTGACTGGGCCGACAATGGTCGCGAGGGCCTGGCCAAGGCTATCGCCGGCGGCTATGACCTGATCACCCTTGATCGCATGCTGCCGGAGGTGGACGGGCTGACCATCGTCACCACCCTGCGCAACCTCAAGATCGCCACGCCGATCCTGATGATCAGCGCGCTGTCAGACGTGGATGAACGGGTCCGAGGCCTGCGTGCAGGCGGCGACGACTACCTGACCAAACCGTTCGCCTCGGACGAGATGGCAGCGCGCGTCGAAGTCTTGCTACGCCGTAACAGTGTGCCCATGACGCAGACTCGCCTGCAGGTGGCCGACCTGGAGCTGGACCTCATCACCCATGAAGCCCGACGCGGCGAGCACACGCTCAATTTGCTGCCTACCGAGTACAAACTGCTGGAATACCTGATGCGGCACAGCGGTCAGGTGATTACCCGGATGATGATCTTCGAGGAAGTCTGGGGGTATCACTTCGATCCAGGCACCAACCTCATTGACGTGCACATCGGCCGCCTGCGCAAGAAGATCGACCTGCCTGGCCAGTCGCCGTTGATCCGTACCGTACGGGGCTCCGGTTATGCCATTGCTGAACCCGTCTAAGGGCTGGAGTTCTTCCACAAGCCGGCTGCTGGCGCTCTACAGCTTCCTGTTCGTGGCCTGGAGCAGCATCCTCATGGGGGTGCTGTACTTCGAGGTTTCCAGCTACCTGAACAAACTCACCCGTCATTCGATGCTGCAGCGCCAACACCTGTTCGCGCACATGAGCGGCAAGCAACTGGACGACGCCCTGATCGCGAGCCAAGCCTTCGAAGAACGCAGCTTCGATGCCTATGGCCTGTTCGACGCGCAACTCAACCCGCTGGGCGGCAGCGTACGTGCCCTTCCCCCTGGGCTGGCGCTGGACGGCAAGATCCACGAGCTCAAGCGCTGCCTGAATGCAGACGACCCGAACATGCCGCGCCATAGCTGCGATGCGGTGGCGATCAAGGTGCAGGATGGCCGCTGGTTGGTGTTGTTCCGGGACAACGGCTCGTTGTTCGTTGTCACACGTATCATCCTCGACGCCTTGCTATGGGGCATTTCGCTGACGCTGATCCCGGGTTTTGCAGGTTGGTACCTGCTCAGGCGCCGGCCACTCAAGCGCATCCGCGCGGTACAGGCTCAGGCCGAGCTGATCGTGGCGGGCGACCTTACCCATCGCTTGCCGCTGTCGGCACGGCGCGATGAGTTAGACATGCTGGCAGACATCGTCAACGCCATGCTCGACCGCATCGAGCGCCTGATGCATGAGGTAAAAGGTGTGTGCGACAACATCGCCCACGACCTGCGCACGCCGCTCACGCGGCTGCGCGCCCAGCTGTACCGCATACGCCAGCAAAGCGATGCCGATACCGCCCAGGCCGAGGCACTGGATCAAGCCATTGGTGAAACCGATACGCTGATGGCACGCTTTCGCGGGCTGTTGCGGATCAGCGAACTGGAAGATCGCCAGCGCCGCGCAGGGTTCACGCAGTTGGCCCCCCATGACCTGTTGGTGGAATTGCACGATTTCTACCTGCCCCTGGCAGAGGACGGTGGCATCCAGTTGACCTTGCACCAACCAAGGCAACTGGCGGCGCTGCATGGCGACCGCGAATTGTTGTTCGAGGCACTGGCCAACCTGGTGGGCAACGCCATCAAATTTACGCCCGAAGGTGGACAGGTGCAGATCACAGCTTCCCAAGATGACACTGGCGTGCACCTGGCTGTGGAGGACACAGGACCTGGCATTGCGGAACAGGAGCGTACGGCGGTGCTCAAGCGGTTCTACCGCAGTGACGAGGGGCATCGGCATGCGGGTTTCGGCTTGGGTTTGTCCATCGTGGCGGCGATCGTGGACTTGCATGGGTTTGGGTTGGAGATTGGTGAAAGTCGGTTAGGCGGGGCGAAGTTGGTGTTGCATTGTCCTCTTGCGGGTTTGGTCAAGTAAGCCCATGCAAGGCTGGCAACCGCTCCGGTGGCACCAGGCCGCTCCTTATATCGACCATGACCGCTTTCACCCTGGGAGTTTGCTAACAACCAAGGGCGGAGCGAGGCAATTGACTCCGCCACTCGCTAGAGGCACCCCGCCGTCGTCAACTAGCGGTCAGGTACCCGCCGCTGAGCCTCCAACCCATTCAACAAAGCCTCTATCACGGCGGTGGCCGATTCCAGCCCATGGTCATTACCCAGCAACAGGTCGAAGCAGGTCCCCCTGGCCAACTCCATGGCCTTCAGATTGGCGGCATAGGCGCCACGCAACAGCGTGGACAGGTGCACGAGCGCGTCCTCAAGATCGACGCCCGGACGTACCGAAAGGCGGATGGCTACTTTCACAGGTAGAGAATGAGGTGGGCGCGGTTGTGAGACTGGCAGGAGGATCAGGTAACCCTTTTGTCATGGTGTTCTCCTTGATTCATCAGGAGCCGCCACGCAACGTGACCAAACGAATGGGTGGCGACTGTACGCGGGTTGGTCAACCGGGAATCAAGGAAACCGGCGCGCACGGAGGCGCCCCACGCACAGCCGCCATGACACGAGACAGCCGCGCACAAAAAAACGCCGACTGATTCGCTGAGCGGCGCTGATGCGCCTTGATGATTGCGGGTGACCAAACCCGGCTGCTGGATTGACAGCAGCCCGCGAAGACTAACCCTCTCCCACGGTGCTTTCAAGCCAAAAGCCCCCGCATGTAACACTTGTAATAGCCATAGCGTGGCGCCGATTAAGCATCCTTGGCACCTGATTCGCAGCTACAGTGAACGGCTATGAACCCTCAAGGCTGGTTCCAACCGACGCGGACTCACAGCACCACGGGCACCGGCGCAAAAATGCACGATGCCCCTGCACAATTGTCGATTGTACAAGGCAAATTCGCATGCCAGGATCCAGCGATCCTCCAGCGAACTCCAGATTTCACATGGAAAATCAATAACAAGCAGGGAGACCGCAATGACAGCGCTTATTCAGACGCCGGTTACCGAACACATCCTGAGCGAGGTTCGCAACCAGATCGGCCACCTGCGTCTCAACCGCCCCGCCGGGTTGAACGCCCTGACTTTGGACATGGTGCGCAGCTTGCGCAAGCACCTGGACGCCTGGTCCAACGACCCGAACGTACGCGCCATCGTCCTGCGCGGCGAAGGCCCGAAGGGCTTCTGCGCCGGTGGCGACATCCGCTCGCTGCATGACAGCTACAAAGCCGGCGACGACCTGCACGAGGCTTTCTTCGCCGAAGAATATGCCCTGGACTTGCTGATACACCGCTACCGCAAGCCCATTTTGGTGCTCATGGACGGTTTCACCCTCGGCGGTGGCATGGGCCTGGCACAGGGCTGCGACCTGCGCGTGGTCACCGAGCGCAGCCGCCTGGGCATGCCAGAGGTAGGCATCGGCTATTTCCCCGATGTAGGGGGCAGCTACTTCCTGTCACGCCTGCCGGGCGAGCTGGGGACCTACCTCGGCGTAACCGGTACACAAGTCCAGGCGGCCGATGCCCTGTATTGCGGCCTGGCCAACTGGTATGTGACGAGTGACAAGATCGATGCCCTTGATCGGGAGCTGGACCAGTTATCCCTGAGTGACAATCCGCTCAAGGACTTGCAGAACCTGTTGGCGTGCCTGGGCACCCAGACGCTGGAAGGCCCGCCACTGGCCACGCTCCGTCCGGCGATCGATCATTTCTTCGCCTTGCCCGATATCTCAGCCATCGTCGAGCAGTTGCGCGCCGTCAGCATCGGCGATAGCCATGCCTGGGCCGTGGCCACTGCTGATCTGTTGGAAACCCGATCCCCCCTGGCCATGGCCGTGACCTTACAGATGTTGCGCCGCGGTCGACAGTTAAGCCTGGAAGACTGCTTCGCGATGGAGTTGCACCTGGATCGCCAGTGGTTCCAGCACGGCGACATCATCGAGGGCGTGCGCGCCTTGATCATCGACAAGGACAAGCAACCGCGGTGGAATCCCCCTACCTTGCAGGGCCTGGAGCGCCAGCGCATCGACCAATTCTTCGAAGGCCTATGAGCCTGGGAGCAGCAGATGCAAGACGTGGAACTGAGCGAAGAGCAGATCATGATCCGCGACATGGCCCGCGACTTCGCCCGCGGCGAGATCGCGCCCCACGCCCAGGCGTGGGAAAAGGCTGGCTGGATCGATGACGCCGTCGTGCGCAGCATGGGTGAACTTGGCTTGCTGGGCATGGTGGTCCCTGAGGACTTCGGCGGCAGCTATACCGACTACGTAGCCTATGCACTGGCGGTTGAAGAGATTTCAGTCGGGTGTGGCTCCACCGGGGCCTTGATGAGCATCCACAACTCGGTAGGGTGCGGCCCGTTGCTGGCCTACGGTACCCCTGAACAGCAGCAGCACTGGTTGCCGCGGCTGGCCAGTGGCGAGGTCATTGGCTGCTTCTGCCTGACCGAGCCCCAGGCGGGATCCGAAGCCCATAACCTGCGCACGCGCGCCGAACTGGTCGACGGGCAATGGGTGATCAACGGCAGCAAGCAGTTCGTCAGCAATGCCCGTCGCGCCGGGCTGGCCGTCGTGTTCGCCGTGACCGATCCGGAGCTTGGCAAGAAAGGGCTGTCGGCGTTTCTCGTACCTACCGACAACCCCGGCTTCAAGGTCGATCGCACCGAACACAAAATGGGTATTCGCGCCTCCGATACCTGCGCGGTGACGCTCGAGCAATGCCGCATTCCGGCTGCCAACCTGCTGGGCGAGCGCGGTAAAGGCCTGGCGATCGCCCTGTCCAATCTCGAAGGCGGGCGAATCGGCATTGCGGCCCAGGCACTGGGCATCGCCAGAGCTGCCTTCGAAGCGGCGCTGGGCTACGCCCGGGAACGTATTCAGTTCGGCAAGCCAATCCACGAACATCAGAGCATCGCCAACCTGCTGGCCGACATGCAGGTGCAGATCAATGCGGCGCGCTTGCTGATCCTGCACGCCGCGCGCCTGCGCAGTGCCGGCAGACCATGCCTGTCCGAAGCGTCACAGGCCAAGCTGTTTGCCTCGGAAATGGCCGAGCGGGTGTGCTCGATGGCCATACAGGTCCATGGTGGCTACGGCTACCTTGAGGATTATCCGGTCGAGCGGCATTACCGCGATGCGCGCATCACCCAGATCTATGAAGGGTCGAGCGAAATCCAGCGGATGTTGATCGCACGTGAGCTTAAACACTACGCGCTGTAAGGCCCGGCCTTCCTGGCCAGGCTTGGACGGGCGGCGGGGCTTGTGCCCCGCTGCCGTCAGCGGCAATAACGGGGGTCTTCGACCACCCGGGCGTGGGCGGCGAAAATCGGCGGCAGCCGCTCTTTGAGGTAGTCGATCCAGGTTCGGACCTTGGCGTCCAGGTAATGCCGCGAGGGGTAAATCGCGTACAAGGCATTTTCCCGCAGCCGGTAGTCCGCCAGCACCCGGTACAGGCGCCCTTGCTCCATGGCCAGGCTAGCGGTGTAGAACGGCAACAGGCCGATACCCATGCCCAGCTCGCTGGCGACCAGCATGGCGTCCGCCACGTTCGTCATGAAGCTGTCCTGGGGTGCGATGACGCAATCGCCACCTGCCTGCGGGAACACCCAGTCACCCTCATACAGCGGGTAGGCCATGCGCAGGCAGCGATGCTGGTGCAGGTCGTCGGGGCGTGCCGGCACGCCTTTTTCATGCAGATAACCGGGCGCGGCACAGGCAATGCTGAAAATCGCGCCCAAGGGGACGGCAATCAGCTGTGAGTCCGGCAATGCCTGGTCGACGGTGATGACCACATCATGCCCTTCAGCAAGGGGGTCGGGGTTGCGCTGGGACAGCGTCAGCTCGATGACCACTTCGGGACAAAGCGCGTTGTAGCCTGCCACCAATGGCATCAACAGCAACCCAAGCCCATGGGGACAATGCACGCGCAGCCGGCCACGGGGCGTGAGGTGAGCACCACGTGCCTCTCCCACTGCCTCGTCGGTCAGTAGCAGTATCTGCCGTGCGCGCTCAAGAAAACGTTCCCCCGCCTCGCTCATGCGCAAGCGTCGGGTGGTGCGGTGCAGCAATCGGGTTTGCAGCTGATTCTCCAGCTCCGCCACGATGCGCGAGACCTGCGCGGCGGAGATGTCCAGCGCGTTGGCCGCCGCGGCGAAGCTGCCGCACTCCACCACCCGGACGAAGGTACGCATGGCCTGCAACATGTCCATGAAAGCTAGTCCTCGAGGCGGGGGCGTTCGGCCAGCAGACGGGTGATCCAGTCCACCTGTTGTTCGAAGTTAGCGACCTTGGCCGGCGGCACTGCGACGCGGGCCTGGGCGAAATTGGCAAGGGTCTGCTTTTTCTGCCCGAGCATGCGCTGCCACTTCACGTGAAATGCCTGGCCATGGTCCCGCATCAACAAGGGGCCGAAATACAACTGCTGAGGACTGTAGGCCGCATGACCGGGTTCTGCCACGATGATTTCGTAGTCAAAGCGGTGCTCACGCAGTACCTCTTCAGCGACGATACGGTAGCCGTTGCTCATCAGCCACTGTCGCACCTGCGGCTCGGCGCCATTGGGTTGCAGTACCAGGCGCTCGACCCCCGCCAGGCGCGCCCTGCCCGCTTCGAGAATCTCGCACAGGGTTTCGCCGCCCATGCCGCACAGGCTCGCGGCCGTGATGCGGTCCTCAGGGACGATGGCCGCCAGACCATCGGCCAGGCGCACGGCGATACGCGACTCAAGCCCCTGCTTGCGCACGTTACGCTGAGCGGCCGCAAAAGGGGTGCTGGCCACCTCCCCGGCCACTGCGTAATCGATGCGCTCGCGGAGCATCAACGCTACGGGCAAGTAGCCATGATCAGAACCAATATCAGCCAGACGCGCGCCCTGGGGCACATGGGTGGCCACACGCTCCAGGCGCATGGACAAGGTGTGTTCGTTCACGGTAAGCCTCTCTGCAATGGCGGCGATTCTGACCGTGAATGCCGCGCTTTGCAAAAAACCGGCCTCTCGACCGGCGCAGGCCGCTCGCGTAGGCTTGGGGCTTTTCTACCGCGCAAGGCAGACCTCATGGCACATGCTGATATCGTCTACACCCCAGACAGCGACCCAGAATCCATTTCCTCCGATGTCGCCGAATACAACGGGATGCTGGTAACCACTCAGGTCCCGGTGCACCCTGACGGTAGCCTGGCGTTGGGCGATATCGTCGAGCAAAGCGAATGCACGCTGCAGGCCTTGAAGGATGCTTTGGAGAAAGCAGGCAGCGGTATGGACCGGGTGCTGCACCTGACCATCTACCTGACCGACATGGCCGACCGCGCCGCCTTCAACCAGGTGTACCAGCGTTTCTTCGCCAAACCCTGGCCAGTGCGCGCCGCCGTAGGCGTGGCGGCGCTCGCGTTCGAGGGCATGCGCGTGGAAGTGACGGCGATGGCGGCCAAAGGCTGACTGAACAGGACCGGAGGCCGTTGCGGGCCTTGACTGGCATGATCCAGACCTGCGCCCGCTGTTTTCAAGGCCAGAACCTTGGGCGTGCGGCCTGGGCGTGGTACCGGCTGCGATAGGCTGCGCAGCCACCCCGGCCATCCGGCCAGCGCAGCCTGAGGGTGTCGCCCAGCACAATCGTCGGTACAATGCCCGGCTATACCGTGACAGCCGAAACCATAACGACATGTCCCTTCCCAAGCATCACCTGGAACTGCTCAGCCCTGCCCGCGACGTGGCCATTGCCCGCGAGGCTATCCTGCATGGGGCCGATGCCATCTATATCGGCGGCCCTAGCTTTGGCGCACGCCACAATGCCTGCAACGAGGTGGTCGATATCGCCGCGCTGGTCGAGTTTGCCCATCGCTACCATGCGCGCGTGTTCACCACCATCAATACCATCTTGCACGACAACGAGTTGGAGCCGGCGCGCGCGCTGATTCACCAGCTGTACGACGCTGGCGTCGATGCGCTGATCGTGCAGGACCTGGGGGTGATGGAGCTCGACATTCCGCCCATCGAGCTGCATGCCAGTACCCAGACCGACATTCGTACCCTGGAACGGGCCAAGTTTCTCGACCAGGCTGGCTTTTCCCAGCTGGTACTTGCACGCGAGCTGAACCTGCAGCAAATCCGGGCCATCGCAGCCGAAACCGACGCCGCCATCGAGTTCTTCATCCATGGCGCGTTGTGCGTGGCGTTCTCCGGGCAATGCAACATCTCCCACGCCCAGACCGGTCGCAGCGCCAACCGGGGTGACTGCTCCCAGGCGTGCCGTCTGCCCTACACGCTCAAGGACGACCAAGGCCGGGTGGTGGCGTTCGAAAAGCATCTGCTGTCGATGAAGGACAATAACCAGACCGCCAACCTGCGCGACCTGGTCGATGCCGGAGTGCGCTCGTTCAAGATCGAAGGGCGCTACAAGGACATGGGCTACGTGAAGAACATCACGGCCCATTACCGCAAGGAGCTCGACGCCATCCTGGAAGACCGTCCTGCCTTGGCCCGTGCCTCCAGCGGTCGTACCGCACACTTCTTCGTACCGGACCCGGACAAGACGTTCCACCGCGGCAGCACCGATTACTTCGTGACCGACCGCAAGGTCGATATCGGTGCTTTCGACTCCCCTACCTTCACCGGCCTGCCAGTGGGTGTGGTGGAGAAAGTAGGCAAGCGCGACCTGCAGGTCGTTACCGACGTGCCGTTGACCAACGGGGATGGCCTCAATGTGCTGGTCAAGCGTGAAGTGGTAGGTTTCAGGGCCAACATTGCCGAGGCACGCGGGGAATTCGAAGAAGACGGCCAAAAGCGCTTCCGCTACCGGGTGGAACCGAACGAGATGCCTGCCGGGCTGCACAAGCTAAGGCCAAACCATCCGCTTTCGCGCAACCTGGACCACAATTGGCAGCAGGCCCTGCAACGTACGTCGGCCGAACGCCGCATCGGTGTACGCTGGCAGGCGATGCTGCGCCAGGAGCGCTTGACCCTGAACGTGACCAGCGAGGAAGGCGTGCAGGTGCAGGTCGCCCTGGATGGCCCATTCGGCCCGGCGAACAAGCCCGAGCAGGCGTTGGACCAACTGCACGACCTGCTTGGCCAGCTCGGCACTACGCTCTACCACGCCAACAACATCGAACTGGATGCCCCGCAGGCGTTCTTCATTCCCAATTCGCAGCTCAAGGCCCTGCGCCGGCAGGCCATCGAGACGCTGACCGCGCAACGCATACAGGCGCACCCCCATGGCCGGCGCAAGCCGGAAACCTCGCCACCGCCGGTTTATCCCGAATCGCACCTGTCGTTCCTGGCCAACGTCTACAATCAGAAAGCCCGGGATTTCTACCACCGTCATGGTGTGCAGTTGATCGACGCGGCTTATGAAGCCCACGAGGAACACGGTGAAGTGCCGGTGATGATCACCAAGCACTGCCTGCGCTTCTCCTTCAACCTGTGCCCCAAGCAGGCCAAAGGGGTGACCGGGGTGCGTACCAAGGTGGCGCCGATGCAGCTGGTCCAAGGGGATGAAGTACTGACCCTGAAGTTCGACTGCAAACCCTGCGAGATGCACGTGATCGGCAAGATGAAGAACCACATCATCGACCTGCCCACCCCTGGCAGCGCCGTGGCCCAGGTCGTAGGCCACATCAGCCCGGAAGACCTGCTCAAGACCATCGTCCGCGCGCCTCACTGAGGCGCGTCGCGCGACACCTGCGGTTTCAGCGTATCTGGTGCTTGTGCAACAAACGGTAGAAGGTCGGCCGCGAGATGCCCAGCACCTTGGCTGCAACGCTGAGGTTGTCGCTGTGACGGTCCAGCACATCGCACAACGCCTGGCGCTCGGCCTTGTGCTTGTACTCTTCCAGCGTGCCCAGCGGCGGCTGTTGCGCAAACGGCTGCAAACCCAGGTCCTTGGCCTCGATCTGGCGCCCTTCGGCAAGCACCAGCCCACGCCGCACCCGATTGGCCAGCTCACGCACGTTACCCGGCCAATCGTGCTGGCCCATGGCCGTTAGCGCGTGCTCACTGAAAGAGCGTGGCCGCCTGCCGGTTTCCAGGCTGTAGAAATGGGCAAAATGATTGGCCAGCATCGACAGATCGCCATGGCGGTCACGTAACGGGGCGGTTACCACCTGCAGGACGTTCAGGCGGTAGTACAGGTCTTCCCGGAAACGGCCCTGCTCGATGGCCTTTTCCAAATCGACGTGGGTGGCGGCCAACACCCGTACATCCACCGGTACGGGCTGGCTGCCCCCCACTCGCTCGATGTGTTTTTCCTGGAGAAAGCGCAGCAGGTTGGCCTGCAGTTCCAGTGGCAGGTCGCCGATTTCATCGAGAAACAGCGTGCCGCCGTTAGCGGCTTCGATGCGACCGATCTTGCGTTGGTGGGCACCTGTGAACGCGCCCTTTTCGTGCCCGAACAGTTCGGACTGGATCAAATGCTCGGGAATGGCCCCGCAGTTGATCGCCACGAAAGGCTGCCCGCTGCGCTGGGACTGGCGGTGCAGCGTACGCGCCACCAGTTCCTTCCCCGTGCCGCTTTCACCGCGTATCAGCACAGGCGACTCGGTCGGTGCCAGCTTACCCAGCAACTTGCGCAACTCTCGAATCGGCCGGCTCTCACCTAGCAGTTCGTCCTGGGTGTCGAATGCCTTGACCGTGCCCTTGCCACGCAGCCGCGCCATGCCAAAAGCCCGGCCCAGCGTGACCTGCACCCGCGATTCGTCGAACGGTAATGTATGGAAATCAAAGAACCATTCACAAACGAAATCGCCGAAGGCCGGGGAGCGCAGTTGTTCGGCACTCAGCACCGCGATCCACTCGGTGTTGCTGCGCTTGATCATGTCCTTGACCACGTCAGAGTGCTTGAGGTGCGCTTCATCCAGGCGCAGTACACCTACATCGCAACGATGCTCCAGCGCCTGCGCCTGCGCCAAGGCGCAGCTGGCGACATCCCACCCGGCCTGAACCAAGCCTGGCGTCAGGCGGTGGCAATCGTCACAAGGATCGACGATGAGCAGGCGGCGTTGCACTGCGGTTTGTTGCATGACCGATCCTTGGCGCCAGGTATTGGTTTCTTGAGATAAAACAGTAAGTTGTGGCGCCCGAATAACAGTAGCAATTAAGTTGACGGTGCCTATGACCGTCTGTCTGCCAATGCTGCTTTTCCTAATTTCGCCGGGGAATTTTCGATGATTAACGTCCTCACATGGGGCGCGTTGAAACAAAAATGAATAATCGTTGATTATTTTGCTGCACCCATGTGACTCAATGCCGACTGTCGAGCATCAGTACACATAACCCCGCGCTGCATTTCGCGATCCATGAGGCGACCTTGAAGCAACGCGGACGTCACTTGAATGTTTGGGACCACAGAGAGACCGAACCATGAATGCCCCGCTCCGTGTCAACGAAGCACTGCTGATCGCCGACCACGCCTTCGAACCCTTCCACTGCGTGGCCTGGGACGCCCCCAACGGCACTGGCGACCTGAGCCTGGCGGTCATCGACCGTACCAGCACCCGCATCGGCAGCAAACAGGTAAACTCGCAAACTTATTCCGACAAAGCTCAGTGGCTTAACCTGATCGAAGAAGTACGCGCAGAACTTTGTGAAAAAGGCTACCACCTGCAGCCGTGGTCGATGCCCAAGTAAATGAACAGCGTTGGCATGTGCGTGCTCTGCCACGCACATGTACTTGCGGCCCTGCGTATTTCATTCTGCTAACGTGCGACTTGTTGCCGCACCCCGCCGTTATTACTTCATCGCTTCGAAACTAAGCAGGTGTTGATAGTCTGCTGCCAGTTGCTGCGCCAGCCGGCGAGCACGGCCCAGCCGGACGGGGGCCAGCTCCATGTCCACCAGCAAGGTGGGGCACGGCAAGGGCTCGACAGGGTCCCATTGCTGCAGACGCCCGTCAGTGAACACCAGGCAGCGTACTTCCTCGTTCGGATAGGCCTTGCGCCGATTGCCCAACCACTGCCTGGCTTGCTCCAGCGCCGGCAGCAACGGGGTGCCCCCTCCTGCCCCCAGCGCCTGCAACCAAGGTTGCAGCGCGGCCGAAGCCTTGAGCCCATGGCGCTGCCATTGCGGTGCACTGCCACTTGCCGTCAACAAAGCCAGCCGTGCGCGCTGGCGGTAGGCATGGTCGAATAGTGTCGCCAACAACCCTTTGGTGTGCGCGAGCGCCTGATGGCGACGCGTCGAAGCGGAGGCATCGACGATGATCA
Organism: Pseudomonas sp. DE0010; assembly: GCF_007680745.1. Taxonomy (NCBI): domain Bacteria; kingdom Pseudomonadati; phylum Pseudomonadota; class Gammaproteobacteria; order Pseudomonadales; family Pseudomonadaceae; genus Pseudomonas; species Pseudomonas sp. DE0010. The sequence goes on along the minus strand of NZ_VEJQ01000009.1, from coordinate 158,234 downwards.
GCCATAACTGAGCCGGTGCGCCTCTGCGGGTGTGCCAGCACAAGTCGTCGCGGTGCCGGGGCCGGCCCTTCAACAGGCTCGGCAGCCAGGCGACCTGGCCAGCACTGGCAGCCTGGGCCCGACCGCGGCTTGCACCTGCGCGCGCACCCTTGCCTGCTTGCGCACCCGTCGTCTTGGCCGGCTGACGGATGCTCAGGGCTTTTTTGCCCAGCTCGGCACCTCACGCCTTGGCCCGCTTGCCACAGGCTGTGGGGCCAAAGCCCCCCAATCCCCCTGCCCGCCTTTCTCGGCCGAGCTGCTGCCGGTCTGTGCCTGGGGCTGTTCGGGGGCTGCGGGCGGTGTAGCCTGGGCAGGCGACTGCCTGCGATGGCGCAAGGCGAAATCTTCCACCGCGTCGATGTCAGCCGCCTCGATGGCCGCCGCCCCGCGCCATGCGCAGTGAGCGCGGGCGGCGCGCAACCACACCAGGTCTGCCCGCAGCCCATCCACTCCGGCGGCGTAACAGCGCTCGGTGATACTGGCCAAGGTCCGGTCATCCAGCGCGATGTCGTCCAGCGCCTGGCGCGCTGCATGACAGCGCTTGCGCAAGCCCTCCTGGGCCGATGCCCACTCGGCGCGGAACGCCAGGGGGTCATGGTCGAAGGCCAGCCGGCGCCGGATGATCTGTTGCCGTGCATCAGGCGCGGGTAGACCGTCGAGCGCCACATTCAGACCGAAGCGGTCGAGCAGTTGGGGACGCAACTCGCCCTCTTCGGGGTTCATGGTGCCGATCAAGACGAAGCGGGCATCGTGACGATGGGAGATGCCGTCGCGTTCGATACGGTTGGTGCCACTGGCGGCGACATCGAGCAGCAGGTCAACCAAAGTGTCCGGCAGCAGGTTGACCTCATCCACATAAAGCACACCACCATTGGCCTGGGCCAGCACACCGGGGGAGAACTGCGCCTTGCCTTGCCCGAGTGCCGCATCCAGGTCGAGTGTGCCCACCAAGCGCTCTTCACTGGCGCCCAGCGGCAAGGTCACGAAAGGCACATCGCCCAGCAGGTCAGCCAAGCCGCGGGCCAGGGTGCTCTTGGCCATGCCACGCGGGCCTTCGATCAGCACCCCGCCGATCCTGGGGTCGATGGCCGTCAGGCACAGCGCCAACTTCAAGTCGTCGGCCCCCACCACGGCGGCCAGGGGAAATTGTGCAGCGTCGTTCATTTCAAGCCTGTTCCTCGCCATCGAGCAGCTGTTCTTCCAAGGCTTCGCGGTACTCGCCGGGGGACTGCCAGAGGCCGCGTTGCTGCGCCTCGATCAGCCGCTCGGTGAGGTCGCGCAGCGCCTGCGGGTTGTGCTCGCGCATGAAGTCTCGAGTCGCCGGGTCCAGCACATAGGCATCGGCCAGCGATTGGTAATGATGATCGTCGATCAGGTGCGTAGTGGCGTCGAAGGCGAACAGGTTGTCGACTGTCGCCGCCATTTCGAACGCGCCTTTGTAGCCGTGGCGTTTGACGCCGTCGATCCACTTGGGGTTCAGCGCACGCGCGCGGATCACGCGGTTGAGCTCTTCCTTCAACGTGCGGATGCGCGGTCGGTCCACTTGGCTGTGGTCACCGTGGTAGCTGGCCACGGACGCGCCTGCCAGCGTTTCAGTGGCCGCCAGCATGCCGCCCTGGAACTGGTAGTAGTCGTTGGAGTCGAGCACGTCATGTTCGTGATTGTCCTGGTTTTGCAGCACCGCCTGCACCTTGCTCAGGCGCTCGACGAACTGTGCCCTGGCCGGCGTGCCCTCGTCCTGCCCGCCATAGGCGTAGCTGCCATGGTTCAGGTAGACCTCGGCCAGGTCTTCACGGGTTTGCCACAGGCGCCCATCGATCGCATTCTGAACGCCAGCCCCGTAGGCACCTGGCTTGGCGCCAAAGACGCGCCAACCGGCCTGGCGAGCCGCCTGCTCAGCGTCCACACCCTGCTGCTGCAAGGTCGTACGCTCGCTGCGAACGCGCGCAGACAACGGGTTCAGATCATCGGGTTCATCAAGACCGGCCACGGCCTGAACGGCAGCATCGAACAGGCGTATAAGGCTGCCAAAAGCGTCCCGGAAGAAACCCGACACCCGCAGCGTGACGTCCACCCGCGGGCGGTCCAGCAGGCTTAGGGGCAGTATTTCGAAATCGTCGACCCGCTGGCTGCCGGTGGCCCACACCGGGCGCACACCCATCAGTGCCATGGCCTGGGCAATGTCGTCACCACCGGTGCGCATGGTCGCGGTCCCCCACACCGATAGCCCGAGCTGGCGCAAGTGGTCACCATGGTCTTGCAAATAACGCTCGAGTATCAGGTTGGCCGACGCGAAGCCTAGCCGCCACGCTGTGGTGGTCGGCAAGTTACGCACATCGACGGTGTAGAAATTGCGGCCTGTGGGCAGCACGTCAAGCCGACCACGGCTGGGCGCACCACTAGGCCCGGCAGGCACGAAGCGCCCGGCGAGCGCTGCAAGCAGCCCGTTCATCTCGGCGGCGCCGCAGGCGTCCAGGCTCGGCGCCACGGTATCGAGTAGGTGATCGACAACTGCCTGAACAGGCTGGCCAAGTTCCGCCTCCAGCGCTGGCAGCGTGCCGTCGAGCGCACCCTCAATAACCTGCAACGCCAGCAGTTCGAGGCGCTCGCGGGTATCGCCAGCCGTACGCCAGGCCTGTTCGCTGATGTTCAGCAGTAGCGTGGGCCGTGGGCCTTGCCAGGGTTGCCCCAGGTCACAGTCCAGCGGATCGAAGCCAGGGACCAGTGCCTTGGCCAGCGCTCGCAACACACTCGCATTGCCGCCACGCCCATCGCCACGCTCGACCCGCAGCAGTGCCAGCAGCGTGTCCAGGCGCAACCGACCCTCGGGCGACTGGCCGAACACATGCAGGCCATCGCGGATCTGCGATTCCTTGAGGTCGCACAGGTAGGTGTCAAGGCGTGGCAACCAGACGGTTGCATCGTCAAGCTGTCCTTCGAGTTGCAATTCCCGGTCGATGTGGTGGGTCCTGACCAGTTCGAGGATGTCGCGTTGCAACTCACGGGCGCGGCGCGGGTCGAGCAGTTGTGCTTCGTAGAATTCGTCGGCCAATTGCTCCAGGTGGCGCAGCGGGCCATAGGTCTCGGCGCGGGTCAGCGGCGGCATCAGGTGATCGATGATCACGGCTTGCGTGCGTCGCTTGGCCTGCGCACCCTCACCTGGGTCGTTGACGATGAACGGATAGATGTTGGGCAGCGGCCCGAGCAGCGCATCCGGCCAGCACGTATCGGACAGCCCTACCCCCTTGCCCGGCAGCCATTCCAGGTTGCCGTGCTTGCCGACATGGATGACAGCGTCGGCCGCATACACATGCCTTAGCCAGAAATAGAACGCCAGGTAGCCATGGGGTGGCACCAGGTCCGGATCGTGATAAACGGCGCTGGGGTCTACCTGATAGCCGCGAGCAGGCTGGATGCCGACGAAGGTCAGCCCCATGCGCACCCCTGCCACCATCAGGCGGCCCTGGCGGTACATCGGGTCCTGCTCCGGTGGCCCCCAGCGCTCCAGTATCGCCTGGCGGTTGGCGTCCGGCAGGCGGTCGAATGCCGCCTGGTAATCGACCAGGCTCATGCTCTGGGCACAGGGCCGCTGGTCGATCTGGTCGAGGTCGTTGGTCACACCGCCCAGCAATTGGTGGATTAGCTGGGTACCGCACTCGGGCAGGTCGCTGACCGGGTAGCCTTCAGTGCGCAGCGCACGCAAGATGTTGAGCGCCGCAGCCGGCGTGTCCAGGCCCACGCCATTGCCGATGCGCCCATCGCGCGTGGGGTAGTTGGCCAGGATCAGCGCCACGCGCTTGTGCGCATTGGGCTGGCGTGCCAGGGTCACCCAGCGCCGTGCCAGCTCGGCCACGAAATCCATGCGCTCGGGGTGGGCGCGGTAGCACACCACATCCGATTGGCTGCGTTCGCTGTGCCAGGCCATGTCCTTGAAGCTGACCGGCCGGGTGATGATGCGGCCGTCCAGTTCGGGTAGCACGATGTGCATGGCCAGGTCACGTGCGCCGAGGCCCTGCTCGCTGGCCTCCCAACCCGGTTGGTTGTCCTGGGCGCAAATGGCCTGCAACACGGGTATGTCTCGTCTTAGCGGGCGCAGGTTAGGACGCTCCGGGCTGGACAGGGCGAAACCCGTGGTATTGAGCACAACCTCGGCGCCGACCATGTCCAGCCATGCTTCGACCTGTTCCAGGCACGCGCTTTCCTTCAGGCTGGCCACCGCAATCGGCAACGGGTTCAAACCTGCTGCCAGCAGGCGCTGGCAGAACACATCGATGAAGGCCGTGTTCGCTGCTTGCAGGTGCGAGCGATAGAACAGTATCGGCGCCACCGGATGATCGGCCTGCCAGTGCGGGTACCAGTCCTCCAGCGTCCCACTGCCCACCTGAGGGTGGTAGACCGTTGTGCGAGGCAACGCCCGCGGCTCGGCCCAGGGATAGTCACGGTCCAGCCACTGACTGGCTAGGTAGTAGAACAGATTGAGTGCGTTGGCCTTGCCACCTTGGCGCAGGTAGTGCCACAACTGCTCGGCTTGCGCCCCCTGCACGGACCCAAGCCCGGTCAGTTCCGGGTCGGGACGGTCGTCGCCGGGCACCAGGATCACGTGCACGCCGCGCTCGGCGAGCGTAACCAACTGTTCCACACCGTAGCGCCAGTACCCCACGCCGCCGTGCAGCGACACCAGGATGACCTTGGCGTGCTGCAAGACCTGATCGACATAAAGGTCGACCGAAGCGTGGTTCTGCACCTGCATGGGGTTGGCCAGGCGCAGGCTGGGATAGTCGCCGGGCAGCTGCTCGGCGCTGTCGGCGAGCAAGGCCAGGTGCGAATCCCCGCTGCAGAGGATGACCAGTTCGGCAGGCGTCTGGCCGAGGTCGGCAATGCTGTCGTCCGGCACGAAGCCGCCGGGCTGGGTCCGCAGCAGGTGCATGGGTCAGGCGCCCAGAGCGTGGCGCAGACGCGCTTCGAGCTGGGCGGGGTCAAGGTCCTGACCGATCAGCACCAAGCGCGTGACGCGCGGCTCTTCGGCGCGCCAGGCGCGGTCGAAGTGCTTGTCAAAGCGCGTGCCTACCCCCTGGATGAGCAAGCGCATCGGCTTGCCGGCAATAGCGGCGAAGCCTTTGACGCGCAGGATGCCGTACTCGACCACCAGCTGGTTGAGCGCCTCGATCAGCACCCGCTCATCGGATTCGGGGAGGTCGATGGAGATGGAATCGAAGGCATCATGGTCATGGTCGTCATGGTCATCGCCGTCGTGATGGGCATCGTGGTGGGTCGGGCGGGCGTCGATGTGCAGCTCGGACTCGGCGCCCAGGCCCAGCAACACCTCCAGCGGCAACTTGCCACTGCTGGCTTCGATGACTTTGACTGCCGCTGGCAGCTCTTCGGCGACCTCGGCACGCACCTTGGCCAGGCCATCGGCATCGATCAGGTCGGCTTTGTTCAACACGACCAGGTCGGCGCTGGCCAGTTGGTCAGCGAACAGCTCGTGCAGGGGGGACTCGTGGTCCAGGTTCGGGTCCAGCTTGCGCTGGGCGTCGACCTGGTCCGGGTAGGCGGCGAAAGTGCCTGCGGCAACAGCGGGGCTGTCGACCACGGTGATCACCGCATCGACGGTGCAGGCGGTACGGATCTCAGGCCATTGGAAGGCTTGTACCAGCGGCTTGGGCAACGCCAGGCCGCTGGTTTCGATCAGGATATGGTCCAGGTCGCCGCGGCGCGCCACCAGTTCGCGCATCACCGGGAAGAACTCTTCCTGGACGGTGCAGCACAGGCAACCGTTGGCCAGTTCGTACACCCGGCCATTGGCCTCTTCCTCGGTGCAGCCGATGCTGCACTGCTTGAGAATGTCGCCATCAATGCCCAGCTCGCCGAATTCGTTGACGATCACGGCGATGCGCCGACCCTGTGCGTTGTCGAGCATGTGGCGCAGCAGGGTAGTCTTGCCCGAGCCCAGGAAGCCGGTGACGATGGTAACGGGGAGCTTGGCCAGTGTTTTCATGTTGCAGTGCCCTTGGCAGAATGGCGCGGGCATGCAGGACGAGCGCCGCCGGCCAGACAGGCCAGGCATGTTCGCCACCGGATCACCCCGCCCGGTTTAAAGTCGAAAACGATGCGAGGCAGGTCTCCTGGCTTGCACCTGCGCCAGGCACGATCATCAGGACCGGGCTTGGAGGAAGACGCCTTCCCGCGCTTGGCGCAGTGGCAGTGTCGACCCATCGATGGTGCCTACAGTTGCGGGGGCAGCCGCGGCTTGAACCGCGTTCCCGTCTTAGCTCCGGCCTGGCCGGAGAACCTCGAACGGCCAAGGCTACGCAGTGGCTGTCGGGTGGTCAACCGTTGTCGAGGCTGTGGGGAGCCGCACTGCTGCCAGACGGCGACCTTCGTCCCGCCCTGGCCCTTGCCACCCACGAATGAGGTGCAAGGCAGTTCCCCTTCTCTTCATCGCCTGCCCGCTTTACGCGCTGACCATCCTCCTCTACCCTTCCCACCTCCCCTTCATGAGGTATTCGTCCAATGCGCCATTGATGCCGCCGTCTGCTTGACGGCCAGTCTTCACTTTCCGGTCGCCACCGGAAATGTCGCGGCATGCGTGGAGTTGCTCATGACGACTACGTCTATCCTGACGCTGGACAGCGTCACCCTGGTCTTGCCAGATGGCAGGCCACTGTTCACTGATCTCACCCAGACCTTCGACACTACCCGGACCGGCCTGGTAGGCCGCAACGGCGTGGGCAAGAGCCTGCTTGGCCAACTGCTCGCTGGCCGGCGTTCACCCAGCAGCGGCACGTGCCAGCGCATGGGCCGTGTCCATCTTGTCGATCAACAGGTGATCGACACCAGCAAGACCGTGGCCGACCTGGCCCAGATGGGGCCCTTGATCGCAGCGCTCGAACGAATCGCACTCGGCAGCGTGGAGGCGGCTGACTTCGACACCGTCGGCGAGCGCTGGGATGCGCCCGAGCGCCTGCGCGCCCACCTGCACCGCCATGGCCTGGGCGACCTGGACCTGCAACGCCCTGTCCATACCCTGAGCGGCGGGCAGGCCATGGGCGTGGCGCTGATTGGCGCCTGGTTGAGCGAGGCCGACTTTCTCATACTCGATGAACCTACCAACCACCTGGACGACCATGGCCGCACGCAGTGGCTGGCGATGATGCAAACCTGGAACCGCGGCTTGCTCGTGATAAGCCATGACCGTTCTCTACTCGAGCACATGGACTGTATCCTCGAACTGTCAAGCCTGGGCCTGAAAGCCTATGGCGGCAACTTCAGCCACTATCAGGCGCTAAAGCGCTGCGAGACCACGCAAGCTGTGCAGCAGTTGGCGCACCTCAAGCGCTCCCAGCAGCAGCAAGCCAGAGCCCAGCTACAGCAACGCCAGGCACTGGACAAAGCCCAGGCCCGGGCGGGGCGCAAGGCCAAGGGCGTGAACCAAGCCAAGATCCTGGTCGATCACCAGCAGCAAGGCGGCCAGGCGACGCTTGGCAAGCAGCGCCGACGCCATCAGGCGGCCGAGCAACAGTTGATCGACAGGGTGCGGGACGCTGCGCAAGCGGTCGAAAGAGCCTGCGAAATTACCGTGCACACGCCAACGCTTGAGCCCAATGTCCAGCGGCAAGTTTTACTGCTGCAAGCCTTGTGCCTGCCGCATGGCACACAGGTACCCATCGACCTCAGCCTGCGCCAGGGCCAACGTTGTGCCCTGACGGGCGTCAATGGCAGCGGCAAGAGCACACTGCTGAAAATGAGCGCCGGCCAGTTGCCAGCGCCTGCAGGCAACCTCAAGGTCACAGACGAAACGGCGCTGCTCGACCAGCACTGCAGCGTGTTGTCGGCCGACGTGAGCGCGCTGGAACACGTGCAGCAGGCCAACCTGGCACTGGATCAGAGCCATGTACGCATGCTGCTGGCTCAGCTGGGCCTGGACGCTGCACGTGTCGCGCTTCCCAGCAGACTGCTGAGTGGAGGCGAGCGCATGAAGGCGGCCCTGGCGGCGATCCTGTACCGCAGGCGCCCGGTGGAGCTGCTGCTACTGGACGAACCTGGCAACCACCTCGACCTGCCATCGCTCAAGGCCCTGCAAAAGATGCTGGAGCAGTTCACCGGTGCGCTGATGATCGCCTCCCATGACCAGGTGCTGCTCGATGCGCTGAGGCTCGACTGCTCCTTACGCCTTGACGGGCCGAGCATCAAGTGGTGATAGGACATTTCCGATCCGGCGAAGATGTATTAAGGTGGCGTGTGCGCATATAACAGCAGCCCGAACGTGGGCACTTGCAAGACAACGAGGGTGTCATGAGCAACGAAAGCATTAACTGGGACAAGCTCGGCTTCGACTACATCAAGACCGATAAACGCTATCTGTCTGTCTGGCGCGATGGCGCGTGGGATGAAGGCACCCTGACCGAAGACAACGTGCTGCATATCAGCGAAGGCTCCACGGCCCTGCATTACGGTCAGCAGTGCTTCGAAGGCCTGAAGGCCTACCGTTGCAAGGATGGCTCGATCAACCTGTTCCGCCCTGACCAGAATGCCGCCCGCATGCAGCGCAGCTGTGCGCGCCTGCTCATGCCCCACGTGCCCACCGACGTGTTCATCGAAGCCTGCAAGCAGGTCGTCAAGGCCAACGAGCGCTTCGTGCCGCCACACGGCAAAGGCGCCCTGTACCTGCGACCATTCGTCATCGGCACGGGTGACAACATTGGCGTGCGCACCGCGCCGGAGTTCATCTTTTCCGTCTTCGCCATCCCGGTAGGCTCGTACTTCAAAGGCGGTATGAAGCCGCACAACTTCCAGATCTCCAGCTTCGACCGCGCGGCTCCGCAAGGTACCGGCGCTGCCAAGGTGGGTGGTAACTATGCCGCCAGCCTGCAACCAGGCTATGAGGCGAAAAAGGCCAACTTCGCCGATGCCATCTATCTGGACCCGTTGACTCATTCCAAGATCGAGGAAGTAGGTTCGGCCAACTTCTTCGGCATCACGGCCAATAACGAGTTCGTAACGCCCAAGTCGGCTTCGGTGCTGCCGGGTATCACCCGCCTGTCCCTGATGGAGCTGGCGCAGTCTCGCCTGGGCCTGACCGTTATCGAAGGGGATGTGGAAATCAGCCAGCTGGATCGCTTCGTCGAGGCAGGTGCCTGCGGCACTGCGGCGGTGATTACTCCCATCGGCGGCATCGAGTACAACGGCAAGCTGCATGTTTTCCATGACCTGGAGAAGGTCGGCCCCGTTACCCAGAAGCTCTACAACGAATTGACCGGCATTCAGAGCGGCGATATCGAGGCTCCGGCAGGCTGGATTGTCAAGGTGGCCTGATCACTGAAGCTATGTGATCTCGAAGGCGCGCTCCGCAGGGGGCGCGTTTTTTTTGCACATCGCGACAGGCATTTGCGTGCCCAGCAGGCAACAAGGTTTCCTCCGCGCGCCAGGCCCGGTATCCTTCAAGGCTCTACTGCAAGCCCTTCAGGAAGCCGACCATGACCAGGCCCCTTCTAGTGCTGAGCGCGGCCCTGCTGTTCAGCCCCACGCTCCTGGCCCAGCAGATCAAACGTGAAGTGGGCGACTTCGACTTCACCCTCAGTACGACCCCTTCTCGCAGCATGGCTCAGGGGCTTATTTCCCCAACCGCCACCGGCACCTTTCATGGCGGTCTGGACTTCAGTCACACCAGTGGTTGGTACGTGGGGCAATACACACCCAGCATGGGCGTGGCGCCAGGGTCCACCCTGCGGGTCGACAACTACGTCGGCTACAAGCATCACTTCGACAGTACCCTGGGTTACGAGATCGGCGTGATCCACTACAGCCAACCCAACATCGCAGGTGCAGAGAGCCATGCGCTGTATGGGGGTATTTCCATAATGGGCAGCCGATTCGGCGGGGCCTTGCGAGACAACCCAAGCAACCGGATCGGCACCCTGTATGCCGATTTCGGGCAGGTCCCCCTGCTCAACGCCGACCTGACGGTCAAGCTGGCCCATCATCGGCTCGGCATCCCATTCACGATCGGCGACGGCAGCCAGGTCAACGGTTTCTCCGACTGGTCCATGCAGCTGTCGCGCCCCTGGTTAGGCCTGGACCTGAACCTGATCTACAGCGACTCGAACCTGACCGGTGGCGGCTGCGATGCTTATTCGGGGATCAACACCTATTGCGAGAGCGTGGTAACCCTCAAGGCCCAGCGCAGTTTCTTCTAGGCAAGCCTGCTCACGCTCAGGCTTTGCCGGCCACTGCCACCTCAAGCCTGTGTCGGCGCCTGTGGACGGGGGGCAGTGACAGCGATGGCCACCCCGCCCAGGACAATCGCGCAGGCAGCCATGGCACGTAGCGACAGTGTCTCGCCGATCACGAGCATCCCACCCAACGCGGCGATCACCGGCACGCTCAGTTGCAACGTGGCGGCTTGTTGCGCGCTGATGCGCCGCACCACGCTGTACCAGACGGCGTAACCTGCCGCCGATGCCAGAATCCCAGAGCACACCGCAAAGAACACGCCGGCCATCGAGAACCGCAGCTCGGCACCCAGAACGATCAGCGGCGCACATACTGCTAGGAAGGGCACGCTGCGAATGAAGTTGCCCGCCGTGTCGGCCAGCGGCCGAGGTGATCCCTGCCCCAGCAAGGTGTAGATCCCCCACGCCATGCCCGCGACCACCATCAGCAAGGCGCTCGTCAGTCTAGGTGCGTGGCTGCCAGGCAGCAGCAACACGATCAGGCCTGAAAAAGCCATCAGCATGCCTGACAACGTGCGCAGGCTGATCCGCTCCCCACGCAGCAACGCCTTGCCGAACATGGTCAGCTGCACAGCGCCAAACAAGAGCAATGCCCCTATCCCTGCATTCAAATCAAGGTAGGCGACGGAGAACAGAAAGGCGTAGCAAAATAACGCCAAGCCACCTCGCCAACTGCCGGCAGCGCCTGAGGAGGGACTGCGCAGCCTTACCAGCCACCACAGGAACAAGGCGCCGCTGCCCAGGCGCAGCGCGGTGAAGCTGATGGCGTCGATGGCGCCATCCTTGAGTGCCAGCCGGCAAAAAACCGAATTGGCAGCGAAGGCCATCAAGCTGAACATGGCCGGCCAGAACCAGGCGCTCAGCAACGGCCGTTCGAGCGGGGATGAGGTCGTGCTCATGGTGTGGTCACCTCTGAGAACCGCTGTGCTTATCGCGCATGAAGGCGCGAACCTGAGCAGAGATTTACTACACAGCCAGTCGATGGCGCTACCTACCTTGGGAGGAGACAGGCAGCGCCGCCACGGCATCCACCTCGATCAGCATTCCGTCCAGGGCCAGGCGTGGAACCGGTATGAGCGTACAGGTAGGCTTTAGGGCCTGGCCCCACGCGTGGTCTATAGCTTCCACCCATTGCTGGAGCCGCGCCTGGCTATGGTCGACGATCAGTAGGGTGAGCTTGCAGACATGCTCGAGGCCCGCCCCTTTGCTGCACAAGGCCAGTTCCAGGTTGGCAAGGGCCTGCCGCGCCTGATCGGCGAAAACAGGGGATAGAGCCCCACTGGCCTGCTCCCCACCCTGACCCGCGATGAAAAGCAGCCTGCTCCCTGAGAGCACGTCGGCCACATGGGAGTATCCGTTGCCACTGGGGTCATACAAAGATTGGGGGTTGCTCAGTTCAAAAGCGGTGGTGTGCATGGTTTGGGCGCTCGGTTCACGGAATGAGCGCCGAGTATCCAACCTCAAGCAAACCTGAGGTCAAGGGCCGGAAGCGGCCCTTGAACATGATTTATGCGGCTACACCAGCGAGGCTGCCAGACGCCCCCGCGCCTGGCGCGCAATCACTTCTCTTCCAGTACTGCCTTGCCCTTGACTGCACGGGGCCCACGCCAGGCCCAGATCGGCAGGCCAGGGAACGGTGCCCACACGACGAACACAATCCACAGCATCTTGCGCTCGGCGCGCCGATCACTGCCCATGATGTGCCAGATCGCCCAGATCTCCAGCAAAATCAAGATGATTGCCACCACGAACCAAATCGTTCCGATTTCCATGAGCTTCCTCCCATTGGCACTTACCCTATTGATTCATCGAAGACGCCCAGGGTTCCGTTCGATTTGAACGGCGCCAGCGTGTATCAAACCCGCATGCCCCAGGCCGACGCCCAGCGCATGCCTGAACACGACCTGCACATTGGCGCCAGCCACCCTGCCGATTGTCTTTCGTAGGGGCACCGGCCACACTTTGGTGCGAAGCCAGGAAGCGGAGTCCAGCGTGTCCACACCCCGTCAGTTCAGCAAAAAGAGCAGCACCAGCAACATGCTGCGGTTAAAGACCAGCAGCGCCAGCGTTGAGGCGCCCTATCGGGTCCATTTCGTTTTGCTCGAACACTTCTCCATGGCCAGCTTCACCGTAGCCATGGACGTACTGGTTACGGCTAACCTTCTGCGCGCGGACAGCTTCCAATTCACGCCGTTGTCGCTTGCCGGTGACCGTGTGCTCAGCGACCTGGGGTTGGAGTTGATTACGACCGAGCTCTCGGCAACCGCCCTCAAGCACTTGGACTTGCTCGTGGTCTGCGGCGGTTTGCGTACGCCGCTCAAATACCCTGAGCTCGACCGTTTGCTCCAGGACTGCGCATCTCACGGCATGGCCTTGGGCGGCCTATGGAATGGCGCATGGTTTCTTGGCCGCGCCGGAGCGCTGGATGACTACGGCTGCAGCGTTCACCCCGAACAACGTGCCAGCCTCGCCGAGCGCAGCCCGCAGACGCGTATCACGCCCGCAAGCTTCACCCTCGACCGGGACCGACTGAGCGCCGCCAGCCCGAACGGGGCGATGGAATTGATGCTGGGGCTGGTACGACGGCTGTACGGTGACGGTCTGGCAGAGGGTGTCGAGGAGATTCTGTCCTTTTCGGGCGCCCGCTATCGGCAAGTGGGCCCCGGGGCCAAGAAGTCGATGAGTCTGCACCTGCGCACCATCGTCGAGCTGATGGAAAACAACCTTGAGGAAACCCTCAGCCTGGACCAGTTGGCGGCTTACAGCGGCCGCTCTCGCCGCCAGATAGACCGCCTGTTCCAGGCACAGCTCGGCACCTCTCCACGGCGCTACTACATGGAACTTCGCATCACCAAAAGTCGCCGCCTGCTGCAGTACTCCGATCTCTCAGTGATGGAGGTGGCGGTGGCGTGCGGCTTCGTCTCGGTGTCGCACTTCAGCAAATGCTACGCCGCCTATTTCGGTTATCCCCCCTCGCGCGAGCAGCGCCTGGGGGATTGAACCTGCTCGCGCTTTTGTGGCGTCAGTCTGACGCAGCGGCGGGCTGCTTCGGTGGAGGGGTCAGGTGCAGCACGCGATCCCGCCCGCCTTCTGCAAGCCAGTAACCGCCGCTGCCATCGGCCACGATGGACTGCGGCGCCTTGAGAAACGACAGCACGGTCTGGCGAGTCCCATCGGGCTTTATGCGCAGCAGCCGTGCCCGGTGAGTGTTGTCTTCACTGATCCAAAGACCACGCTGGTCGCAGAACAGGAATGTGGGGTTCTTGAGGCCATCGAACACCACAGGGTCCTTGCCATCCTTGGACAACGCCCGTATCTGCCCGTCGGCTTTCTCGGTGTACAGCAGCCGGCCATCCCCGCATCGGGTCAAACCTTCCGCTTCGGTCAGGCCCGAACGCAGCACGTCCACCTGGCCGCTGCGCCAGTCATAACGCAGCAAGCGGCCATCACCCTTGCGGTCTTCGATGGCATAAAGGTGGTTGCCCTCGTTCCAAAGGCCCTGCACCGCAATACCGTCGAAAAGCGGTGTGACGTGGCCATCGACAGCCAGACTCACCGGCGCCAGGCCACCTTCCTGGCTGAAGACCCAGCCACCTCTGGCCGCCACCATGCCGTCGGGCTTGGACAGCTGGTCCACGAGCACTTCGCGCTCACCGTCGGGTGCAATCTTGAGAATACTGCCCCGACCATCGTCCAGCTCCTGGCTTACCAGCAGACTGCCGTCGCCCTGGGGAAGCAGCGACGCAGCCTTGTCCACGTTGCGGTGCGCGACCTCCACCTGCCAACCCGAAGCGGCCTGCACGGGGTAGAAGCTTTGCCAGGCGAAAAATCCAAGCGTTGCCACTACAAGGCCGGTGGTAGCGGTGAGCACGATGCGGGTGAGGGGTTTGCGCAGAAAGGTGGGCATGGAGAACTCCTTGATTCTGCAAGGAATGCTAGCAAGGGGATGTGAAAAAAATGTCGGAAGCAGACACCTGATTACAAAACAAAAGGATATAAAAATAACTAAAAAGTCTAATAATTAGTAATAAAGAAATTGAAGCAGCGCGGTCAGGTGCTTATGTTCTGGTGCTCCCACTTATCGCACATCAAGGATCGCGCCATGCCCAACCCTCTCTTTTCATCCCTACGCCGGCGAGCACTGGGAGCACTACTGGCCTCGCTTGCCGGGGCCCTGCTGATAGCCGCACCGGCCGAGGCGCAAGAAAACAGCACCCTGCGCATCGGATACCAGAAATTCAACAGCCTCAACATCCTCAAAGGCAGCGGCGCACTGGAAAAAGCCCTTGCCCCGCAAGGGGTGAGCGTTAGCTGGCATGAGTTTGCCGCCGGTCCACAGTTGCTCGAGGCGCTGAGTACCGGTGCCATCGACGTGGGACACGCGGCCGATGCGCCTTCGGTGTTCGCCCAGGCGGCTGGCAAACCCGTGGTCTACCTGGCCGCTGAACAGCCTTATCCGCGTGGGATCGGCCTGGTGGTGCGCCAGCAGGACCCTCTGAACGATGTGCAGGATCTGAAGGGCAAGCGCGTGGCCACGGGCCGGGGATGGAATGCGCAATACTTACTGGCCGTCGCCTTGCAACAGGCAGGCCTGAGTTACCAGGACATCACCCCGGCCTACGTCAATAACGCAGCCGACGCGATAGCCGCGCTGCAGTCAGGCAGCGTTCAGGCCGCCACACTGTGGGACCCATTCCTGGCTGCAGCCGAGGGTCAGCCAGGGCTGAAGAACCTGCGTGACGGGACCGGCTTGACCAACAACCGCACCTTCTATCTGTCCACCGCCCGCTTCGCGGACAGCCATAAGGCGTTGCTCAGAACATTCTTCAGCGAACTGGCCAAAGCCAGCCAGTGGGCCAATGACAAACCCAGCGACGTCGCCGCCTTGCTGGCACCGCAGCTTGGCATCAACGCCGATGTCCTGGAGGTGGCAAGTCAACGACGCAACTACAACGCTGTGCCGGTGACCCCAGAAATCGTTGCCGAACAACAGAAGCTGGCCGACACCTTCCAAGGGCTTGGCCTGATCCCCCGCAAACTGAACGTAGCCGAAGCGGTTTACCCTGCTTCCGTGCTGCCTTGAGGCCAGCTCAACATGCCCCGCCCTATACGCTTCAACGCCTTCAGCATGAACGCTGCCAGCCACCAATCGCCTGGCTTGTGGCGCCACCCGCGCAACACCAGCACCGATTTCAACCGCCTGGCCTACTGGACCGACCTGGCCAGGCTACTCGAACGCGGTCTGTTCGACGCACTGTTCATTGCCGATGTCATGGGCATCTATGACGTCTATCAAGGCAGCCCGCACCCGGCCTTGCGCGGCGGCGTCCAGGTGCCGGTGAACGATCCGATGCTGTTGGTCCCGGCCATGGCCGCTGTGACCGAGCACCTGGGCTTCGGGGTCACCTTCTCGCTGACCTACGAACACCCCTATCCTTTTGCACGGCGCATGTCCACACTCGACCACCTCAGTGACGGGCGCGTGGGCTGGAATATCGTCACCGGCTACCTGGACAGTGCCGCGCGTAACCTTGGGCTCGACCGACAACTGGGGCATGACCAGCGCTATGACTTGGCCGAGGAGTATCTGCAGGTGCTCTACAAGCTCTGGGAAAAGAGCTGGGATGACGATGCCCTGGTGCTGGACCGTGAAACGGGCCGCTACGTCGAGCCAACCGGTGTGCACCCCATCGGTCACACCGGCGCGCATTTCCAGGTACCCGGTATTCACCTCTGCCAGCCATCGCCGCAACGCACCCCCGTGCTGTTTCAGGCAGGCGCGTCGGCGCGCGGTCAGCAGTTCGCCGCCAAGCATGCCGAATGCGTGTTCATCAGCGGGCCGACACCCACGGTTCTGCGGCGCTACGCCGATGGCGTGCGTCAGGCCAGCGAAGCGGCGGGACGCGCACGTGACGAGGTGCTGATCTATGCCCAGGCGTTGCTGATTGTCGCGCCCACTCACGAGCAGGCTCGGGCACGCTTTGACCAATACCGCAGTTTCGTCGACATCGAAGCAGCCCTGACACTGCTGTCAGGTTGGACCGGAATCGACCTGGATGGCCTGGACCCTGACGCGCCAATCCAGTACGTGGAAAACGATGCGGGCCGTGCAGCCTTGGCAGCCTTCACGGCGGCGGACCCTAGCCGTCAATGGACCGTGCGCGAGGCGGCGCAATTCATCGGGCTAGGAGGACGCGGCCCCGTCCTGATCGGTACGCCAAGTGAAGTCGCCGACCAGTTGGAGGCGTGGGTCGATCAAACCGGTATCGATGGGTTCAACCTCACGTATGCCGTCCAACCTGACGACCTGACCCATGTCGTGGAGTTGCTGGTTCCTGAACTGCAGCGCCGTGGCCGCTATCCCCACGGGTACGTCGATGGCACCTTGCGCCACAAGTTGTTCGGCAAAGGAAACCGGCTAACGGCGCGCCATGTCGGCACCCGCGTGAGCATTCAGCAACCAAATACCGGGTATTCCAACATTTAATTTGTAGATGCTCGGCGCGCCACCCTATCCTGTGCCCACGTCCCCTGCACCGCACCGGCCGGTGCGGTCCACGGCATGGGGATAGAACAACAAGTCGAGAGCATTCATGTCGAACCACGCCTATTTCGCGCCCCACGGCGGCCACCCGGCTCAAACCGAGCTGCTGACCGACCGTGCCATGTTCACCGAAGCCTACGCGGTCATTCCCAAGGGCGTGATGCGTGACATCGTCACCAGTCACTTGCCTTTCTGGGACAAGATGCGCATGTGGGTCATCGCCCGGCCGCTGACAGGGTTCGCCGAAACGTTCTCCCAGTACATCGTCGAGGTGGCGCCCGAAGGCGGGAGCGAACGGCCTGAACTGGACCCCAACGCCGAAGCCGTGCTGTTTATCGTCGAAGGCGAGCTGGACATTACCGTCGAGGGTCAGCACCACACACTGGTGCCAGGGGGTTATGCGTTTCTGGCGCCTGGCGCCGAATGGAGCCTGCGCAACAACAGCCAGGCCAATGTCACCTTCCACTGGCTGCGCAAGCACTACCAGAAGGTCGAAGGGCTGGACGTGCCTTCTTCGTTCGTGACCCACCGCGACAACGCTACCGTGATCGAGATGCCAGGTACCGAAGGCCGCTGGAAAACTACCCGCTTCGTCGACATGGCTGACATGCGCCATGACATGCACGTCAATATCGTCACGTTCCAGCCAGGTGGGGTCATACCGTTTGCTGAAACCCATGTCATGGAGCACGGGCTCTACGTGCTGGAAGGCAAGGCGGTCTACCGCCTGAATCAGGACTGGGTCGAGGTCGAGGCCGGTGATTTCATGTGGCTGCGGGCCTTCTGCCCACAGGCCTGCTATGCCGGCGGCCCTGGCAACTTCAGTTACCTGCTGTACAAGGACGTGAACCGTCACGTGCACTTGACGCTCAACCCCAAGCGCTGAGCCCAGAAGACTGCCCGCCGGTCATCAAGGCGCACCCGCCAGGGTGCGCCAAATCGCTGTTACTCAACCACCCCACACGCCACGCGCGCGCCACCGCCACCCAACTTCTCTGGGTGATCGCTGTGGTTATCGCCACCTGCGTGCACCATCAGTGCGTGGCCTTTGAAGTCCTCAGCCTTCAGGCGCGGTGCCAGTACCGGATACGTCGCCTTGCCATCGGCACCTACATACAGCGCCGGCAGGTCGCCGCGGTGGCCGCTGTCATCGTAAGGGCCTTTATGCGCGTTGGTCGATTGCGGGTCCCAGTGCCCCCCCGCCCCGCCTGCTGGCACGGTTTTGCCCGCATCCTGCGCAGGAGCGCAGGACGGGTTCTGGTGCAGGTGGAAGCCGTGCACACCGGGCGGCAGGTCCTTGAGGTCTGGGGTAAGCAGTGTTCCGTACTTGTTCTGCTCGATGCTGATGGTGCCGATCGACTTGCCTGGGCCATCGGGGCCTGCCAGCTTGAGCTCGACGGTCTGGGCGGCTTGGGCCAGGCCGGTAGTGGCCAGCAGCGCAGCGATTACAACTGCTTTCATAAAGTTCTCCATGGCGTGGTGAAGGCGGACGTCATACCCGCGTTGTGCATGGGACTGCATCATCGCGCAGTCATTCCCTTGTGCCACAGCCTGAAACACTTAAAGACTGCCACCGGCCAACAGTTGCTTGAGTACCTCTGCCAGGGCCTTGACCGTCGGATCGGCGGTTGGACGGTGCACGATGACGATCTCATAGCTATCGACTTCGCCCAGCCCCTGCTCGGCGCCCAGCACGCGATGCTCTGCAGTGGCCGCGCGCGGCGGTAGCAGGCTGATGCCCATGCCATCGGCGACAGCGGCCTGGATGCCGCTCAAGCTCGAACTGGTGAAACTGATACGCCAGCGCCTGCCACTGCGCTCGATGGCAGTGATCATGTCCTCGCGGTACAAGCCCCGCGGCGGGAAGGTCACCAATGGCACCGGGTCCAGTTCAAAGGCAGGCAGGCGAGCGCTGTCGATCCATTGCAGCCGCTCTGGCCAACAGGCGACGCCTTCGCGGCTGTTGCGGCGTTGTTTGAGCAATACCAGGTCCAGCTCGCCATTGTCGTAGGCCTGGCTCAGATCCCGGCACAGCCCGCTGGTGACCTCCAGCTTCACCTGCGGATTGAGCCGACTGAAGGCCGACAGGGCATGGGTGGTCGATCCACCCACAAAGTCCTCGGGTACACCCAGGCGCACCGTGAAGCCGACCATGGCACCGGCCAAGGCTTCGAGCATCTGGTCATTCAGGGCTAGCATATGCCGGGCGTACCCGAGCAGCGTCTGCCCGGCGTCGGTCGGGAGCACGTCGCGGTTGCCACGTACCAGTAGACGGTGCCCTACCATGTCTTCCAGGCGCCGGACTTTCTGGCTGATGGTGGACTGGGTCGAATGCAAGCGCGCGGCAGCCGTGGTGAAACTGCCGCAGTCGGCCACCACGACGATCGCACGCAGAAGGTCCAGGTCGAACAAGGCCCTATTCGATTTAACGTTATGAGACATGCAAGTATTCGACAAATGAATGGGAGGACCGTTTTCTAGCACGCACCTGGGCAGCTCGCAACGCTGCCTTCAATCTCCCAGTGCTACACCTTCACGGCGCGGGTCCGCACCGCCCAACCAGCCTGCCCCGTCCCGCTGAATGACTTGCAGGCCGCTGGTCATGTCCATCGGCGTCACGGTGTGGCCCCACGCCTGGAGCTTGCGAATCAGTGCAGCGCTGGTCAGCCCTGATTCCACCTCGGTTGCACCGTTGCGGCTGCCAAAATTGGGCAGCCCGGCGGCTTGCTGGGGGTCCAGCCGCCAGTCCAGCAACGCGATGAGCGCCTTGTTGACGTAACCGATGATCTGCGAGCCGCCGGGTGAGCCAAGGCTGGCTACCAATTCCCCATGGTCCCGGGAGAACACCAGCGTAGGCGCCATGGCTGACAGGGGCCGCTTGCCCGGTTGAACGCGATTGGCCACTGGCCTGCCCTGCTCCTGGGGCACGAACGAAAAATCGGTCAGCTGGTTATTGAGCAAGAACCCTTTAACCATCAGGTGCGAGCCGAATGCGCCCTCCACCGAGGTGGTCATAGCCACGGCATTGCCGCGATCATCAATGGCGCTTAGGTGGGAGGTGGCTATCCGCGGTGGCGATCGGTCAGGCGCAAGCGTCAACAGCGCACCGTTCGGATGGCCAGGGCTGGCCTTGTTCATGCTGCGCTCACCCACCTGACTGGCACGCTGTGCCAGGTAGGCCGGGTCGAGCAGGCCCTTGAGCGGAACGGGTACATAGTCACTGTCGGCCAGGTACTGGGCGCGATCGGCATAAGCCAGTCGCTCGGCCTCGGCGACCAGGTGCACGGCGCGTGCTGGCGCCTCCAGGGTGGCAGCAGTGGCCGAGGGGACGGGTGCCAGGTGCGCCAGATCGTCCCTGGCCGACCTGCGTTGCAATGCCTCCAGTATTCCCAAGGTCTGCAGTACCGCCACGCCCCCGGATGAAGGAGGGGGCATGCCACAAACCTGCCAAGCTTTGTAGGGTCCGCAGACAGGTTCACGCTCGCTGGCCCGGTATTGCTTCAGGTCATCGGCGGACAGATAACCTGGGTTGGTGTGGTTTTGGACGGCTGCCACCATGGCCTGCGCAACCTCGCCGTTGTAAAACGCCTGCGCGCCGTGTTGCGCGATCTGCTCAAGCGTGTCGGCAAGTTCGGGATTACGCAGCCGTGTGCCTACTGCAAGCGGGCGCCCCGTCGTGTCCAGGAAATAGCCAGCCATACTGGGCGAGCGAGCCACGAAGGGGTCGGCTTCCAGCAGCGCATGCAGCCTTGCAGAGACTGGGAACCCGGTGCGGGCCAGTTCGATGGCGGGTTGAAACAACGCTTGCCAGGGCAGCACGCCGTGCTGCTTGTGCGCCAATTCCAGGGCCCGCAATACACCCGGCACCCCCACGGCTCGTCCGCCAATCTGTGCTGACCTGAACGGCATGGGTGCCCCCTTGTCGTCGAGGAACAGGCGTTCGGTCACCTGCGACGGCGCCGTTTCCCGGCCATCGAATGCCTGGGTCCTTTTCCCGTCCCAGTGGAGGATGAATGCGCCGCCGCCGATTCCACTCGACTGAGGCTCGACGAGTGTCAGCACCAGTTGCATCGCAATCGCCGCATCCAGCGCGCTGCCCCCGGCGCGCAGGATGCGTTGTCCAGCCTGGCTGGCCAGCGGGTTGGCGGCAGCGGCCATGTGCCGTTTGGCCGCCACCGGCTGCAAGCCTGCGCGATAACCGGAGCCAAGTTCGGGTGCTACGGGCAGCGCTTGCCTGGCCTCGGCCAGGTTACAGGACAGGCTCAGGCACAGCGCGCTGACGGATGGAAAGAGAGGGTTCATGCAGCCGCTTCCTGCGTTGGGCCTGGCACAGGTGCGAGGCTGTCGAATCGAAAAGTGCACTGACGCTTTCGTTGAGCGTTCAGGCTGGGCGAGGATAACGCGACTGCGACGCACGGGACCACCAACGGTCACGCGGTTGTGGCGCGGTTCGATTCCAGTCGCCCACCTTGACGTATACGTAAAGCACGCTTCAGGATGTCGGCATATCCTGCCCAGAGCCCTGGTATGAGTACCCAGACCTACAGTATTTCCGACCTGTCCCGTGAGCTGGACATCACCACGCGCGCCATTCGTTTTTACGAAGAGCAAGGGCTGCTGCGCCCCGAGCGACGCGGCCTTGAGCGCATCTATTCGGCGCGGGACAAGGTCAGCCTCAAACTTATCCTGCGTGGCAAGCGCATCGGCTTCTCGCTGGCAGAGTGCCGTGAGTTGATCGAGCTGTACGACCCTTCGGGCGGCAACTTCAAGCAACTGAACAGCATGCTCGCCAAGATCGCCGAGCGGCGCGCCCAACTGGAACAGCAAATGCTCGACATCCACCAGATGCAGCTTGAGCTGGACACTGCCCAGGAGCGCTGTGAACAGGCCCTGGCGTGCACGCTTGCCAATAAAGACCACGGTTGACCGTTACAGGAACCTCATCATGTCCTTGCCTGAAAAAGTTCGTCTGGTAGAAGTTGGCCCTCGCGACGGGCTGCAGAATGAAGCCCAGCCCATCAGTGTCGCCGACAAGGTGCGGCTGGTGGACGACCTCACAGCGGCTGGCCTCGGCTACATCGAAGTGGGCAGTTTCGTTTCACCCAAGTGGGTGCCGCAAATGGCCGGTTCGGCCGAGGTGTTCGCCAGTATCGACCAGCGTCCGGGCGTCACCTACGCAGCGCTGGCGCCCAATCTGCGCGGCTTCGAAGATGCCGCGGCGGCGGGCGTCAAGGAGGTGGCGGTATTCGCCGCCGCGTCCGAGGCATTCTCGCAGCGCAATATCAACTGTTCTATCTCGCAAAGCCTGGAACGTTTCGAACCCATCATCGAGGCCGCGCGAGCCCAAGGTGTGCGGGTGCGTGGGTACGTATCCTGCGTGCTCGGCTGCCCGTACGAGGGCCCGATCCGTGCAGAGCAGGTGCTGCCGGTGGCGCGTGCCCTGCACCAGATGGGCTGCTACGAAGTATCGCTGGGCGATACCATCGGCACCGGTACTGCTGGTGACGTCCGACGCTTGTTCGAGGTGGTAGCGGACCATGTTCCCCGCGCGCAATTGGCGGGGCATTTCCACGATACTTATGGCCAAGCCCTGGCCAACGTATATGCGAGCCTTCTTGAAGGCATCAGCACCTTCGACAGCTCGGTGGCGGGTTTGGGTGGCTGCCCCTATGCCAAGGGCGCGACCGGTAACGTCGCGACCGAAGATGTCGTTTACCTGCTTGATGGGTTGGGCATCGAGACTGGTATCGACCTGGAGCGCTTGATCGAGGCTGGGCAGCGCATCAGCACGGTGCTGGGAAGGGCCAATGGATCGCGCGTTGCACGTGCGCGACAGGCGCGCTAGATCATCAAGGTGTCACAACAATGTGGGTGAAGTGTTACCGCTCGCTTGGCGACGAAGCCAGATACGGGTATCCCGGAAACATCCAGTGAGGTTTTCCAGACGTCCTGCTTTCATGAATTTCTTCATGCCATTGATTTGCAAGGGTTTTTCAAAACTGGCACGGGACCTGCTATATCTCTTGCATAACAAGAACAACAAAGCATCACTCAATAAAAATAATAGAGAACGGCTCTGACAGAACAAGAACAACACGGCAGAGGCGTAGCAAGCAGATTTTTTTGGAGTCGACCCGCATTCCTGGGGCAAGCCCCGCGAATTGGCACAGAACAATAAAACTACCTCAAGGTAGCAGCAGCCAACTCGGATCATGCGTGATGAAGGTCGGTCAGCGCTCAAAAAAATACGTTTGCTCTTGGCCCCGCATGGGGGCCTTGCACCACCAGGGCAGGCTGACAAAAACAACAACAGGCCAGCTCCAATAATAAAAAGAGCAAGCAGCAACGCTTTGGGGGGAGCTTCGGCTCCCCTTAGTGCTTACCCCTCCTCCTTCTGTTTTTCCTCGTGCTTGCCCTCGGCCTTCTCCACCAGCAGCGGCATCGTGCCCAATACCAGCAGCGCGAGCACTGTGCTTATCAGTGCGGTGGCTTCCCGGCCCATTCCAGCGGCAGTGCCTATGGCAGCGGTCATCCAAAGGCCGGCGGCGGTGGTCAACCCTTTCACGTGGCTGGTGTCCCGTCCGTTGCCTTTCAAGATGGTGCCTGCTCCGAGAAAACCGATGCCGGCGACGATGCCCTGGATCACGCGGCTAAGGGCCTGTTCGTCGGCGCCTGCCATGCTGGGCGCCAGCACGAACAGGGCGGCACCGAGCGACACCAGCATGTGGGTGCGCACCCCGGCGGATTTGCCCCGGTGTTCGCGTTCGAACCCCAAAACCGCGCCAAGCAGCGCTGCCATCAACAAGCGAATTAGAATGCGTGTGACCTCGTGCGCATCGGTCACATCCGCGAATTCGATCTGGATGGCGTGCCAGATAGTTTCCATCCTGTACGTTCTCTCCAAAGGCTGAGTGCTTGGCAAACGTCGGTGCCTAGGTCGTGGGGCCATGCTTGCCCCAAGTGCCAACACATCAACCACGGCCCTTGGCGATCCTGGTTGCCGGCGATGGGCTGCACAGCTGCCCACACCACCGGGCCCTGCATTCCCTGTTCACCTTCATGGACCCCAAGAGCCTCTGCAAAGTGCCGTTGAGCCAAGGGGGTGCAACGATGCTCAATACCCTGCGGTCAACCGTTCGAACTCACATCAGGAGACGTGTCATGCCAGTCGAAATCGATGCTCAAACCCAACGCTGCACGCTCATCAACGATCAGCAGCGTCTCGAAGGCGCCGCTTGTGACGTCGAAATCGTGACCGACGAGCGACTGCGCATGTCAGTGGCGGTACTGGGTGCAATGCACACGCCGATCACCGAAATCGAGGCCGATGCGCTCACGGTGGCCGGTGCGGTCGATAGCCGCAGGCATCTGAAGAACACCGCGCCAGGCTCGATCATATAAGGGGCTGCACGGCCTGCACCTCAACTGATATGGTTTTTATCGCCAAGGCTGAGCCTGTGCTGATAGCAGAGTGACGGCCATAGTGCACATGCCTGATCCAGGCTAGATGAGCACGGAGCCATGACCGATAGAACACCTTATTCAGTGATCGCCGCTGTCCCTGCCAACCCTTCCCGGCGTGTCGGCGACGCCGCCATCCACACGCGCAGTTTCAGCGGGGTGTACCGCACGCTGCGCATCGGTTTCGCCGGGGCCCTGTTTGCCCTGTTCTTCGGCACTGCCTGGCTGAACTGGAACGGTCGTCAGGCGGTACTGTGGGACCTGGGCAACAGCAAGTTCCATATCTTTGGCGCCACCTTCTGGCCACAGGACTTCATTCTGCTTTCGGCGCTGCTGATCATCTGTGCGTTCGGCTTGTTCGCCATCACTGTCTACGCCGGGCGGGTCTGGTGCGGTTACAGCTGCCCGCAAAGCACCTGGACCTGGTTGTTCATGTGGTGCGAAAAAATCACCGAAGGCGACCGCAACCAACGCATCAAGCTGGCCGCAGCGCCCTGGAGCCTCGACAAGGCTGCCCGACGCCTCACCAAGCATTCGCTGTGGCTGGCCATAGGCCTGGTCACCGGCGTGACCTTCGTTGGTTACTTCACACCCATTCGTCCGCTGGCAGCCGAACTGCTCACACTTCAACTGGGCGGCGTTGCGCTGTTCTGGGTGTTGTTCTTCACAGCCGCCACCTACTTCAATGCCGGCTTGCTGCGCGAAGCGGTCTGCCTGCACATGTGCCCCTATGCCCGGTTCCAGAGCGTGATGTTCGACAAGGACACCCTGGCCGTGGCTTACGATCCGCGCCGTGGCGAGGCACGTGGCGCGCGCAAGAAAGGCAGCGACGCCCGCGCCCAGGGCCTGGGTGACTGTATCGACTGCACTTTGTGCGTTCAGGTATGCCCTACCGGCATCGACATTCGCGACGGTTTGCAAATGGCCTGCATCGGCTGCGCCGCCTGTATCGATGCCTGCGACGGTGTGATGGACAAGATGGGCTACAGACGTGGGCTGATCGGGTACAAGTCAGAACACAGCCTGCAAGGGGGTACTACGCATTGGCTACGACCACGCCTGCTCGGTTACGCCGCAGCATTGCTGGTGATGATCGGTGCATTGTGCGTGGCGTTGTACCTGCGGCCGATGGTATCGCTGGATGTGATCAAGGACCGTGGTCTGTTCCGCGAAAATGCGCTGGGTCAGATCGAGAACATCTACCTGCTCAAGGTGATCAACAAGACCGAGCGCACTCAACACTACGCGCTGCGGTTGCTCGATGCCGAGGGCTTTACCCTTCAGGGGCAGACGGCGCTTACCGTATCGGCCGGCGAAATGAGCGAAATTCCGGTGTCGGTGGCGATGCTGGCCGACCGACCCGAAAGCAGCTCGGTGCCGCTTGCATTCGAAATCAGCGAACGCGACGACGCGTCGGTGCGCAGCGTGGCGCACAGCCGCTTCGTCGCGCCCATGAACCGATGACGCCTACACTCCTCTTCCCTTGCCTGCAAGGCTTCGACAGAAGGCCACAATGAAACGTTACGAACGCTTTGCCGACGACATCGCCGAACTCATCCGCTCCGGCGTACTGGGCCCTGGTGAACGCGTGCCCTCCGTGCGGTACGCCAGCCAGACCCATGGGGTCAGCCCCTCCACGGTTTTCCAGGCGTACTACCTGCTGGAGCGACGTGGTCTGATTCGCGCCCGGCCGCGCTCAGGCTACTTCGTCAATGCCCATGCGACTCGCCAGTTCAGCGAGCCCCAAGCGCTGCACCCGATCAGCGAGTCCACCGATGTGGACGTCAGTGCCCTGGTCTTTTCCATCCTCGATTCGATCAAGGACCCCAACACGGTACCCTTCGGTTCGGCCTTCCCCAGCCCCTCGCTATTCCCTCTGCAGCGCCTGTCCCGGTCACTGGCCAGCGCCAGCCGTGCCATGGACCCTCGGGTGGCGGTCACCGACCTGTCGCCCGGCAACCCGCAACTGCGCCGGCAGATTGCCCTGCGCTACATGGTCGGCGGGCTGATGCTGCCGATGGAAGAACTGCTGATCACCAACGGCGCACTTGAGGCCCTGAACCTCTGTCTTCAGGCTGTCACCCAGCCAGGTGACCTGGTCGCAATCGAAGCGCCCGCGTTCTATGCCTGCCTGCAGATACTGGAGCGGCTCAAACTCAAAGCCGTGGAAATTCCCGTGCATCCCCGCGAGGGCATGGACCTGGAGGTGCTGGCCCAAACGCTGCAAAAGCACCCGGTCAAGGCGGTGTGGTGCATGACCACGTTCCAGAACCCGGTCGGCGCCAGCATGCCGGAGGCCAAGAAGCAGGCGTTGGTCGAGCTGGTGACACGCCACCAAGTGCCCCTTATTGAAGACGATGTCTACGCCGAGCTCTACTACGCCCAGCAGGCCCCCAAGCCTGCGAAGGCATTCGATACCCAGGGCCTGGTCATGCATTGCGGCTCCTTCGCCAAGAGCCTCGCCCCGGGCTACCGCATCGGCTGGGTCGCCGCTGGGCGGTTTGCGCAGAAGGTCGAGCGGTTGAAGCTCATGACCTCGCTCTGCGCCTCGATGCCCGCCCAGGCCGCTATCGCCGACTACCTCCAGCACGGTGGCTACGATCGACACCTGCGCAAGTTGCGTTATGCACTCGAAGGCCAGCAAGCCAATATGCTGGCGGCGATCGGGCGTCACTTCCCGGCACAGACACGGGTCAGTCAACCGTCAGGAGGGTATTTCCTCTGGCTGGAGCTACCGCAACAGATGGATGCGCTGAAGCTGTTCCACATGGCCCTGGCGCAAGGCATCAGCATTGCCCCGGGGCCGATCTTCTCGCCCACCCGGCGCTTCGACAACTGCATCCGGCTCAACTATGGCAGCCCTTGGAACGAAGCTGCCGAGCAGGCAATGGCCACCCTGGGGCGGATCATTCGTTCTTTCTGAGGTCTGCGTTCAACCCTTCATGCACACACGGCTATAGTTGTCGAAATTCCCAAGCCGAATCGCCCGCATGACATCACAAACGCCCCTGGATGACCGCGCAGCGCTGCAGGCCAGGCTGCTTGAGCTCGAGGCCGAGCACGAGCAGCTGCGCCTGAAAGCTGCTGCCTATGACGCCGTCGTCGAGCAAATCGATGAAGGCCTGTGCATCCTGCAAGTGCTCGAGGATGAGCACGGCCAACTCAATGACTATCGCTACCTGATGTACAACGAGGCCTGCGCCCGCCACACCCTCCATTTCAAAGAGGTAGGTTTGACCGCAAGGCAGACCATCCCCGACGAAGTGGACCAATGGCTCCCGCATTTTGCCGAGGTGGCTCGTACGGGTGTGCCCTTGCACTTCGAGCAGCGGCTGGCAGTCTCGAACCGGTGGCTGACCTTGAAAGTCAGCCGCCTCGAGCCCGCCTGCGAGCGGATATTGCTGGTTCTGTTCACCGGTAGGCCCGACGAAAACGCTGACATCCATCAGTTGCAGGCGCTCAACCAGGAACTGGCGCAGCAAGTGGACAGGGAGCTTGCCAGTCGAAAGCTGCTGGGCAATCTGGTCGATCACAGCGTTGCCAACGTATTCGCGGCCGATTGCAACTTCAGACTGCTGGCGATCAACCGCACCGCGCAGGAAACCTTCAAACGCTGGCGCGGCCTGGTGCCCAAGGTCGGTGAGTACATCCCCGACTTCATCGCCGACCAGCCGGACATCGTCAAGCAACTGAGCGGGCTGTGGCCAAGGATCATGACGCGTGAATCTTTCGTGGACACCGTTGCCGTTGGCCTGGAAGGGAATGTCCGCCACTACGAGGTGCGCTACAACCCGTTGCTCGATGCCGACCAGGTCGTGCAGGGTGGTTTCATGTTCGCCTACGACATCACTGAGCGCGTCGCTGAACAGCAGCGCCTTGAGCAAGTGGAAGAAACCCTAAGGCAGTCCCAGAAAATGGAGGCCATCGGACAGCTTACCGGCGGTATCTCCCATGACTTCAACAATTTGCTCGGGAGCATAATGGGGGCGCTTGAGGTTGCCGTTCAGCGACAAACCGAAGGTCGCTATCCGGATGCTGCCAGGCTCATGGGGTTGGCCAGGCAGGATACGAAGCGAGCGGCCACGCTGGTGCAACGACTGCTGGCGTTCGCTCGGCAACAGAAACTGAGCCCGCAGACCGTCGACGTCCATGAGTTGGTGACCAGCATGCACGATCTCATCAAAAGCTCGTTGCACGCCAGCATCGAGTTCCAGGACCTCACCAAGTCTGGTCACTGGCTTGTCCAGATTGACCCCTCCCAGCTGGAAAACGCATTGCTCAACCTGTGCATCAATGCACGCGACGCCATGCCGGTAGGCGGCACGCTGATCATTCGCAACAGTGACGTGCGGGTAGACCCTTCACTGGCCGAACGACTGCATTTGCCTGTCGGCGATTACGTCAGGATTTCTGTCAGTGACAATGGCGTAGGAATGAGCGGCGATGTGGCAGAACGTGCCATGGAACCGTTTTTCACCACCAAGCCGCTTGGCCAGGGATCGGGACTGGGGCTCCCCATGGTCTACGGCTTCATCCGTCAATCCGAGGGGCAGGTAAAGATCACCAGTACGCCGGGGCAAGGAACCTGCGTAGACCTCTATCTACCCAAGGACACAGGCCAGGTCGCTGCGAGCATTGACAAGGTATCAACGCCCTTCTGCCCTCCCCAGCAGGACAACCATCTGGTCATGCTGGTGGAGGACGAAGACACATTGCGGCTGGTGATAGAGGAACTGCTCATTGATCAAGGGATGGAGGTGCGCGTCTTCACCGAGGGCTCGCAGGCCTTGGAAGCGTTAAGGGCAGGCCTGCAGCCATCGCTGTTGATTACCGACATCGGTTTGCCAGGGAGAGTCAGTGGCAAGCAGCTGGAAACCGCCCTGCCCGACTCGGCAGCCCTGCTCTACATCACGGGCTACGCTGATCAACAGGGCATCGCCATGTCGCGCAGGGGTGCGGTGATGTGCAAGCCCTTCGCATTGGCTGCACTGGTCGAACAGGTGGGCCTGCTGCTGACTAGCGCCACCGCCGACTCAAACAGCAGCAGTTGACGATGCGGACAGCCGGTCATCTTCCGCCACTCAGGTCGATGAATGTACCTGTCGAATAGGAAGCTTTGTCAGACAGCAGCCAGAGAATCGCCTCGGCCACCTCCTCAGGCCGCCCGCCTCGGCCCATGGGCAACCCAGGCTCAAGCTTGCTGACGCGATCCGGATCTCCCGACAGCGCATGAAAGCCGGTGTGGATGTAGCCGGGCCTGACCCCGTTGACCCTTACACCTTCAGCAGCCAGCTCTTTGGCTAGGCCCACCGTGAACGTGTCGAGCGCTCCTTTGGAAGCGGCGTAATCAATGTACTCGTTCGGTGACCCGAGGCGGGCGGCCAGGGATGAGACGTTGACGATGCCCCCGCCATTTCCGCCGTGACGTGCGGCCATGCGCAATACAGCGTGCTTGGCGCAGAGCATGGGGCCGACGATGTTGGTCTTCATCATGCTGAGCAATCGCGCCTCGGTCATATGTTCGAGGCGGGTTTGGGGAGCGATGGTGGCGGCATTGTTCACCAGGGCCGAGATCGGCCCCAGATCTTCATCTACACGTTGGAACATCGCGATTATATCGGCTTCGCTGCTGACGTCGGCGCGCACGGCGATAGCCTTTGCGCCCAAGGTACGGACCTGGCTGAGGATGGCATCGGCAGCTTCATCGTTGCTGCGGTAGTTGATGCACAGGTGGTAGCCATGCCGGGCGGCGAGCAGGGCGGTGGCAGCGCCTATGCCGCGGCTGGCACCGGTGATGAGGATGACGGGGTTCATGAGGTGCCGGAGATGTTGAGGTGGTGGTTTGACGATAGAGGAAATGAAAGGCGGTTGCCAGTTAAGCGGGCCAAGATGGGCTGAACAAGCAAACTTTCAGTTAGGCGTGAGTTCGTGAATTAATCGACTAACCCCTATCTAAGATAGTGATTTGTTGTCGGTAAATACTGCACCGAAGTCCAAGAATACTTTTAGAAAGCGCGTTTCACAACGAAACTTCCTACGAAAATTTGGAACCACCCTGCGCGATGACATCAGCAATTAAGAATATAAAAGATGGCAAATGGAACACTGTCCTGATTACCCACTCGCCACTGTACGCATGGGCGGCGACACAGAGCCATTGCGATGGTACGAACCCGAACGCAACGTAATGAGATGAGGGATGTCAGTGACAACCGTCAGGATGGCCACATGGGCCTCTTCGACGCGATGGCCAAGCCAGGGGTGGGGGTAGGAAGATCCGCCCCTGATCCGGACGTGCATGCACAAACGTCTTTCCAAGGTTACCGCGCCGATGCGGCGATGATCAGCAGCGAGGACTCGAAATTCAAGGTTCCCCATCAAACTCACTTGGGGCTGCTGCGCAGCCCATCGCGGTCGGTCCGGCGCCCCGGCAAGACCGCTCTTACAAAAGCCCCAGTATTTAGCAAAGACTCCGGTCGTGTAGCCCAAATCAAACTCAATGCCCACCTCCCGGCCCCGCCTTGGCCGTAAACGGCGGCTTCGCGAACCAGACCAACAGAATCAACCCTGCGAACACCCACGTCATCAACATGAAGTAGTCCACCGTCGACATCATGTAAGCCTGCCCGTTGAGCACCTGCTCCAACTGCGCATAGTTGTGCAGGTTCGCCCCACCCATCTGCTCAAGCGTATGCCGCGTTGCCGGCTCGTACTGACTGATGTGCTCACTCAAGTAGGCATGGTGCTGGTCAGCCCGTCGAATCCAGATCCACGTCGTCAGCGAAGCCGCGAAGCTCCCACCCAATGTGCGCAGGAACGTTGCCAAGCCTGATCCGTCGGCTATCTGCTGGGGCGGCAGGTCCGACAACAGGATGCTCAGTGTGGGCATGAAGAACAGCGCAACCCCAATCCCCATGAACAACTGCACCAATGCCACATGCTGGAAATCCACCTGGCTGGTGAACCCCGCCCGCATGTAGCAGCTGCTGCCGATGGCCAGAAACGCAAGCCCTGCCAGAATCCGTAAATCGAAGCGATGCGCGTATTTGCCCACGAATGGCGACATGATTACCGGCAATATCCCGATAGGCGCCACCGCCAGGCCCGCCCAGGTGGCGGTGTAGCCCATCTGTGTCTGCAGCCACTGCGGCAGGATCAGGTTGATGCCGAAGAATCCTGCATAGCCACCCACCAGGACGATGGTCCCCACGCGGAAATTGCGGTGGGCGAACAACCGCAGGTTTACCACCGGGTGCCGGTCGGTGAGTTCCCAGATGACGAACACGGCCAAAAACACGACGGAGATCAGCGTGCCGATGATGATGAACGAGGACTCGAACCAGTCAAGGTCATTGCCTTTGTCCAGCACCACCTGCAGCGCCCCTACCCCAACGATCAAGGTCAGCAGCCCTATGTAGTCCATCGGCTGCCGGCTGGTGACCACCGGACGATCGCGCATCTGCTGGCGCACCACCGCAGCGGCGAACAGGCCGATAGGCACGTTGATGAAGAAGATCCATGGCCAGCTGTAACTGTCCGTGATCCACCCACCCAGGATGGGCCCGGCGATAGGCGCCACAACCGTTACCATGGCCAGTAGCGCGAGCGCCATACCCCGCTTGGCAGGGGGGTAGACCGCAATCAGCAGCGTCTGGGTCATGGGATACAACGGACCGGCTACCACCCCTTGCAACACGCGAAAGCCTACAAGCTCCGGCATCGACTGGGCGATCCCGCACAAGAACGATGCCAGCACGAACAACAAGGTCGCCCACAGGAACAACTTCACTTCGCCAAAGCGCCGGCTCAACCAGCCCGTCAGCGGCAAGGCGATGGCATTGCTCACGGCGAACGAGGTGATGACCCATGTCCCTTGCTCGTAACTGACCCCCAGGTTGCCCGAGATGGTCGGCAAGGCCACGTTGGCAATGGTGGTGTCCAGCACCTGCATGAACGTGGCAAGCGACAAGCCGATGGTGGTCAGCAGCAGGCTTGGCGGGGTGAACTGGGCAGTGGCGTTATTGCTCATCGCTGAGCCGTCTTGCCAGGCGCGCTGTTGTCACGGATCAGCTGCTCGATCAGCTTGTCCGCTTCGACCAACTGGCGATCGTAGACGTCGGTGGTGTAGCTCGCCTGTTGCGGCGGTTGCTGGGCCAGGGCCGGGCCACTCTGGTCGTGCAGGTCCACATCCACAACCGTGGACAGGCCGATCCGCAAGGGATGGTCCTTCAACTGGTCGGGGTTCAGGTGAATCCGCACCGGCACCCGCTGCACGATCTTGATCCAGTTGCCGGTCGCGTTCTGCGCAGGCAGCAAGGCGAACGCGCTGCCGGTGCCTGCACCCAGGCTGTCCACCGTGCCGCTGTAGGAGACATCGCTGCCATACAGGTCGGCAGTGATCTCCACCGGTTGGCCGATGCGCATCTGGCGCAACTGGGTTTCCTTGAAGTTGGCGTCGATCCACACCTGGTCGAGCGGAATCACTGCCATGGTGGCAGTACCGGGTTGCAGGCGCTGCCCGAGCTGCACGCTGCGCTTGGCAACGTAGCCGGTCACCGGCGCGACCAGCGTGGTGCGCGCATGGGCCAGGTAGGCCTGCCGCAGGTCGGCCGCCGCGGCCATGACTTCCGGGTGCGAAGCCACCACGGTATCGTCGACCAAAGCAGCACTGGTACTCAGTTGCTGGCGGGCACTGTTGACAGCCGCCTGGGCAACACTCAGGTCATCGCGCGCATGGGAAAGCTCTTCCCCGGCGATGGCGCCGCTTTCGGCCAGCACCTTGCGCCGGTTGAAGTCCTGCTGGGCCTTGCGCAGCTCGGCCTGGCGCGTCTGCAACTGTGCCTTGAGCGAATCGACGTTGCTGTACAGACCACGCACCTGCCTTACGGTACGCGCAAGGTTGGCTTGAGCCGATTGCAGGGCCACCTGGCTGTCGGCCGGGTCGAACTGCAGCAAGACCTGGCCAGCATGTACCAGGTCGCCATCGTCGGCGCCAATGCTGGTGACCGTCCCGGTCACCAATGGCGTGATTTCGACCACATTGCCGTTGACGTAGGCGTCATCGGTGCTCTCGTACCAACGCCCAACCAGGCTGTACCAGGCCCAGGTGCCTAACCCGCCCAGGATCAGCAGCACCAGCAGGCCAATCAGCCAGAGCTTGCGCTTGCGCGAGGAGGTAGGTGCCTCGGTAGGTGCAGGGGTGTCTGAGGAAGTGTCCATGACAATACCTTGGAATAAAGGAAACGGGGTTCAACGATCACCGAAACGACGGATCGTCAGCGGATCGCCAGCGCCAAGCAGTACCTTGGCCAGCAGACGTTCCAGGTCTTTGAGCTCATCGGCTGCCAAGGCGCCACACAGCTCGTTCATGGCGGCAGCGCCGATCTCGGGCAAACGGTCGGCCAGCCGCTGGCCATCGGTGGTCAACGCCAGGCGCACCACGCGGCGGTCCGAGGGGCATCGGGTGCGTACAAGCAGATCCTTGTGCTCCAGGCGATCGAGCATGCGCGTCATCGACCCGCTGTCCAGACCCAGATAGCGGCAGACCTCAGCAGGTGTATCGACCTGGTACTGCGTCACGATGATCAATACCTTGAACTGCGCAGCCGTGACGCCCTCGGACTCCAGATGCCAGTCGAGAATCCGGTCCTTCAGAAGCGCCGCACGGCCCAGCAACATGCCGATGGCGCACGTCTCGAAATTGTCAGGCGAGAAATGGGGCATGAATGATTGCTCGAACAAGTGTGTGCAAATATTACTGCCTAGGCAGTGAATGTCAAAGACTTAATTAGCTTGCTATGTACGCGTCACGAGGGCCTCGCGTCATGGCGCGAAGCGTTCTCAAAAGCTAAAAATCTGAAGGCTTTTGCCGGAAAAGACCGTGAAATGAAAGGGATTAGCGGCTTTGCGTGTTCCTCGACGCATCGGTGGAACGTTAGAATGCGCAAAACCCGGAGCCGCGATGAATCAAGACCACCGCCCTACTATCAACATCGACGACAGCATGGCCGATGCCGCTGCGCACTGGTGCATGCGCCTGCATGAAGGCGATTGCACGACTGCAGAGCGTGAGGCGTTTGCCCGGTGGCTGGCAGCCGATCCGCGTCATGCCGAGGAATACCAAGCCATGCTGGCTATCTGGCACACGGCTGACCTGCTGCCGCGGCCCGCTCAAGCGATCGGGCACGCTGGCCCGGTCAGGCGCAGCGGTCGCAGATGGCGCGCCCAGGCTTACGCTGCCGTCATCGCATTGGCGGCTCTGCCGCTGGTGGGGTGGATGGGCTGGGAGCAAGGGTGGATACCTAACCGCTACCAGCACTTCGAGACCACGGACCACATGCAGACCGTGCAGTTAAGTGACGGTAGTACGGTGCAGCTCAACCTGAACACCGACCTGACCTACCTCAACTTCAAGCAACAGCGCCGTGTCACACTCAAGCATGGCGAGGCATTCTTCACGGTGCACCACGACAGCACCCACCCCTTCGTGGTCCGTGCCGGCAACGGCCAGACCCGCGTGACAGGTACCCGCTTCAATGTCTGGAAATACCAGGACAGGGTTAAAGTGACCCTGGTCGAGGGATCGGTGCTGGTCTCCAGCGAGGGCAAGACGGGCTATCGGCTTGGCCCTGGCATGCAGGCCATCTACCGCAAGGGCGATTTTGAGCCTCAACTGCTGGAAAACAGCAACTTTGCCGACGCGCTGGCCTGGCGCAGCGGCAAACTGGTGCTCGACAACTTGACCCTTGAACAAGCACTGCCGGCCATAAACCGCTACCTCGACAAGCCGCTCAGGCTTGCTGATTCCGGTACCGGTCAGATTCGTATCAGCGGCATCTACAACACCCGGGAGGTAGGCCAGCTGGTCAACAACCTGCCCAAGGTGCTACCGATCTACCTGACCCGCAGCAACGACGGCAGCACGGTGCTCAACCGTATCTCGCCGCCGCCCGCCAAGCGCTGAGCCGCCTGCTGCTAGAGCGTCATCGCGGCCAGCCACCCGAAGGCCAGCAGCGGCAGGTTGTAGTGAATGAATGTCGGCACCACCGTGTCCCAGATGTGATGGTGCTGCCCGTCCACATTGAGCCCGGAAGTTGGGCCTAGGGTGGAATCCGAGGCTGGCGAGCCTGCGTCACCCAACGCGCCTGCCGTACCCACGATACACACGGTCGCCAAAGGGTCGAAGCCGAGCTGGACGCACAGCGGTACGAAAATCGCAGCCAGAATCGGTACGGTGGAAAACGACGAGCCGATGCCCATGGTGACCAGCAGGCCCACCAACAGCATCAGCAAGGCCCCTACCCCTTTGCTGTGGTTGATCCAATGCGCCGACGTTTCGACCAGGCTTTGCACATCACCAGTGGCTTTCATGACGTCTGCAAAGCCAGAGGCGGTGATCATGATGAAACCAATCATGGCCATCATCTTCATGCCTTCGGTGAACAAGTCATCGTTGTCGCGCCACTTAACGATGCCCGACAGCGAGAAGATCAGAAAGCCGACCATTGCGCCGATGATCATCGAGTCCACCAGCAGCTGGACGACGAACGCGGCAACGATCGCAATGCCGGCCACCAGCAATGTCATCGGGTTGTAACGCACGCTCACCTGTTCGACCTGCTCGATGCGCGCCAGATCGTAGTCGCGTTTTTTCCGGTAGCTGACAAACACGGCCAACAGCAGGCCTACCAACATGCCAGCGGCGGGAATGGCCATGGCGTGGGTGACGTTGACCCCAGTGATATCGACCCCTGCACGCGCCACGTTGGCCAGCAGAATCTGATTGAGGAAGATATTGCCGAAACCCACTGGCAGGAAAATGTAGGGCGTGATCAAGCCGAATGTAATGACGCAGGCGATCAGGCGCCGGTCGATGCGCAGGCGGGTCAGCACATAGAGCAGCGGCGGCACCAACAATGGAATGAAGGCAATGTGGATGGGCAGAATGTTCTGGGACGAGACGGCCACCACCAGCATCAGGCCGATCATCAACCATTTCACCCTGCCACCCTGGTCGTGGCCTTGCCGGTCGATCATGGCCAAAGCCCGGTCGGCCAAGGCATGCGCTAAACCGGATTTGGCGATGGCCACGGCAAAGGCACCCAGCAACGCGTAGGACAGCGCCACGGTAGCCCCCCCGCCGAGCCCGCCATTGAAGGCCTCAAGCGTGCCTTGCACGCCCAGACCGCCGACCAGCCCGCCTGCCAGGGCACCGACGATCAAGGCGATGACCACGTGCACGCGGGACAGGCTCAGTATCAGCATGATGCCAACCGCGGCAATCACTGCATTCATGGGGGGCTTACCTCACTGGGAACAAAAAAGCGCGCACTCTGACGCAGTGCACGGCAGATGTCAAAACTGCTACGCAGCGGCGGTTTGCCCGCAACCGGGCGGATTAAATTGAATGTTTGAATAAAGAAAAGTCTGTAGGAGCCGATACCTACCTGGGGCTGGAAATCGCCTCGCCCGTGCCCAACCCTTACTTGTCATAAAAAGGGATCTGCCCCATGCCTCTGCGACAACTTTCCATCCAATGGAAAATCACATTGCTGGCCGGCCTGTGCCTGGCCGGCATCGTCACCCTGCTCATCGGGTTGTCCCTGTACCGGATGGACCACAGCTCGGACCTGGTCAAGGCCAGCAGCATGCAGATGCTGACCGAATCGGCCCAGTCGCGCATCGAATCCCAGGGCGAGGTGCAGGCCCTGAACATCCGCCGCCAATTCATGGATGCCTACCAGTACGGCGCGGGCTTTGCCAGGCAAGTACTGTTCCTACGCGAACAGGCCGAAAAGCGCTTTCTCGATGCGTTCGACCTGCGCGAGGACATGACCCGGCAGGTGCGTGCCGCGCTTCAGGCCAACCCCGATCTGCTGGGCCTGTCCCTGGTGTTCGAGCCCAATGCGCTGGACAGCAAGGACAGCCTGTTCGCCGGCCAGGCACAGCTTGGCAGCAACGAAACCGGCCGTTTCGCCCTGTACTGGTCGCAACCGCACGTGGGCCAGCTGACCTCGATGGCCCTGCCCGAGCGCGACATGGCCGACACTTCCATCGGGCCTAGCGGTCAACCTGCCAATACCTGGTGGGTATGCCCGCGCACGTCGGGCAAGGTCTGCGTGGTCGAACCCTACTTCTATGCCATCGATGGCCAGCAGGTGCTGATGACCAGCATCGTCTTCCCGCTGGTGGTGGACGGCAAGGCGATCGCCACGCTTTCGGTGGACATCAACCTCAACAGCTTGCAGGCACTGAGCGAACAGGCCAGCCGCAGCCTCTATGAAGGCCGCACAACCGTGGGCATTCTGAGCCCAGTAGGCTTGCTGGCAGGTTACAGTGCCGACGCCAGCAAGCTCTCCCAGCGCTTCGACCAGATCGACACGATCAAGGGCGCAGAGCTGGTGGCCAAGATGGCCGACGGCAAAATGACCATCATCAATGACCGCCAGCGCCTGAAAGTGCTCGCGGCCTTCCGTCCGATTCCGGACGCCAAGCCATGGGGCGTGTTGCTGGACGTCCCTGAAAACGCCCTGACCGGGCCTGCCGAGGCACTGAAGCAGGAACTGGACGCCCTCAACACCAGCGGTACTCTCCTCGAACTCGGCCTTGGCCTGGCAGCAGCCATCTTCGGCCTGCTGATGGTGTGGCTGATGGCCCGTGGCGTTACCCGCCCGATCCTGGGCGTGGCGGCCATGCTCAAGGACATCGCCAGTGGCGAAGGTGACCTGACCCGCCGTTTGACCTACGACAAGCAGGATGAACTGGGCGAACTGGCGGGCTGGTTCAACCGTTTCCTGGACAAACTGCAGCCCACCATCGCCGAGGTAAAACAGTCGGTACAGGCCGCCCGCTCGACGGCCGATCAGTCATCGGCCATCGCTACCCAGACCAGCGCCGGCATGGAACAGCAATACCGCCAGGTGGACCAGGTAGCCACCGCCTCCCATGAGATGAGCGCGACCGCCCAGGACGTCGCCCGTAGCGCTGCGCAAGCCGCGCAGGCGGCCCGCGACGCCGACCAGGCCACCCGCGAAGGGTTGGCGGTGATCGATCGCACCACCCACAGCATCGACTCATTGGCCGCTGACATGAGCACGGCCATGGCCGAGGTGCAGGGCCTGTCGCAGAACAGCGAGAAAATTGGCTCCGTACTGGAAGTCATCCGCTCGATCGCCGAGCAGACCAACTTGCTGGCGCTCAACGCCGCCATCGAAGCAGCCCGAGCCGGTGAGGCCGGGCGCGGCTTTGCGGTGGTCGCCGACGAAGTCCGCAACCTGGCCCAGCGCACCCAGGAGTCGGTCGAAGAAACCCGCCAGGTCATCGAGGCCTTGCAGGACGGTACCCGCGAAGTGGTGGGCGCAATGGACAACAGCCATCGTCAGGCCCAAAGCGGCGTGCAGCAGGTCGGCCAGGCCGTGACCGCCTTGCAGCGCATTGGCCAGGCAGTGACGGTCATCACCGACATGAACCTGCAGATAGCCTCGGCAGCCGAGGAACAAAGCGCGGTCGCTGAAGAAATCAACAGCAACGTGGCGACCATTCGCGATGTCACCGAGTCGCTATCCGGCCAGGCCAACGAATCGGCAAGGGTCAGTCAGTCGCTCAATGCCTTGGCCAACCAGCAGCAGGCATTGATGGATCAGTTCCGCGTCTAAGTCTGCCGCCTGCGCCGCGTCGTCTACACTTGCCCCATCCCCGAAGGGCTGTAGACGACGAGGTTAGGCATGAAACGAGGTTCATCGCTGCTGTTCGGGGTGCTGTTCGCCCTGGGTCTGGCCACTGCCGACAGCGCTGGCGCTGCCGATCAGAAATCGCCCATTCGCTTTGGCGCCCTTACCTGGGAAAGCGGTGCCTTCACCACCGAACTCCTGCGCGTGATCGTTGAGCGTGGCTACGGCTACCCTACCGAGACATTGCCTGGGAGCACGGTCAGCCTGGAAGTCGCCCTGGCCCGTAACGACCTGCAGGTAATCGCCGAAGAGTGGGCGGGCCGCAGCCCTGCCTGGGTCAAGGCCGAACAGGCAGGCCAGGTGTTTGCGCTGGGCGACACGGTCAAGCAGGCCGAAGAAGGCTGGTGGGTACCGGCGTATGTCATCGAAGGCGATGCGTCGCGTAACCTCAAGCCCTTGGCACCTGAGCTGCGCAGCGTCGAAGACCTAAAGCGCTACGCCCCGGTGTTCCGCGACCCCGAATCACCCGACAAAGGCCGTTTCCTGAACAGCCCCAGTGGCTGGACGTCCGAAACCGTGAATAGCCAGAAGCTCAAGGCCTATGGGCTCGACGAACTGTACACGAACTTCCGAACAGGGTCGGGGGCCGCGATGGATGCCGAGATCGGGTCGGCCATTCGCCGGGGCCAACCCGTGCTTTTCTATTACTGGAACCCTACCCCGCTCATGGGCCGCTACAAGCTCGTGCGGCTGCAGGAACCTGCATTCGATGCCAAGGCCTGGGCGACCTTGACCGACCCTACCAACCCAGCGCCAGTAGGCAGCAGTTCGCTGCCGGCGAAACTGTCGGTTGGCGTGTCCAAAGCCTTTCGTGAGCAATATCCGGACTTGGTCCAGGTGTTCGAGCGGGTGGACCTGCCTATCGACCCGCTCAACCAGGCACTGGCGCAGATGAGCGAAAAACGGACCCCTCCCCGTGACGCCGCCTTGGCGTTCATGCGCCAGCACCCGCAAGTGTGGAAGGCTTGGCTTCCCGAGCAAGTGGCCACTAAGGTCGAGGGCGGTCTGTGAGCAATGGTTTCCCCCAGGCGTTGCAGTTTTCCTTCGCCGATCAGGTCAACCGCATGGTTGACTGGTTGGTGCTCCATTATGGGGATCACCTGCGCAGCGTTTCCGACCAATTGCTGCAAGTGCTCGTCGGCCTGGAAAACCTGCTGCGGCTCATGCCGTGGTGGCTCCTGCTGGCAGTGGTCGGTGCGCTGGCCTGGCATGCTTGCCGAAGCCTGCTGCGAAGTTGTGTTCTGGTAGGGCTGCTGGCACTTATCGGCATGCTGGGGTTGTGGGACAAACTGCTGCAAACCCTGGCGCTGGTGCTGGTCAGTACCGGGCTGTGCGTGCTGGTGGGCATACCGTTGGGCGTCGTGCTGGCAGCTCGCCCGTTGGCAAGACGCCTGGTAATGCCGGTGCTCGACGTGATGCAGACCCTACCCGCCTTCGTCTACCTGATCCCCGTGTTGATGCTCTTCGGCCTGGGCAAGGTGCCTGCGGTTTTCGCGACCTTGATCTATGCCCTGCCACCTTTGGTGCGGCTCACCGAGCTTGGGTTGAGCCAGATAGACCCATCGTTGCTCAAGGCAGCCCAAGGCCTTGGCGCGACCCGGGCTCAGCGACTCAGGCGCATCGCCCTGCCCCTGGCGCTGCCCAGTATCATGGCCGGGCTCAACCAGTCGGTGATGATGGCCCTGTCGATGGTCGTGGTCGCGTCGATGATTGGGGCGCGAGGGCTGGGCGAAGATGTGCTGGCAGGTATCCAGACGCTGAACGTCGGCCAGGGCGTCGAGGCAGGGCTGGCCATCGTGGCACTGGCGATGGTCATCGACCGGATCAGCCAGGCATATGGGCGTGGACGGCGTGAGAGGCCTTAGCCAAGGCGGTGGGACGGGCATGGCAAAGCGGGTGTCTGGCCGGTAGTCTGTGCAACGTACCCGGCCACGGATCTGCCTCCATGCTGCATGTGCTGTTGACCACCCTGCTTCCGATCATCCTGTTGATCGCCCTGGGCACGCTGCTGCGGGTGCGTGGGTTCGTCGCGCAGAGTTTCTGGCCAGGTGCCGAGCGCCTGAGCTACTACGTGCTGCTGCCCTCGTTGTTCCTCCACGGCCTGGCCACTGCCAACCTAGACGGGGTGCCGGTGCTGGGCATGGTCGCGGTGCTGATGCTCTCGACCCTGTCCGGGGCATTGCTGCTGGTGCTTTATCAAGGCGTTCGCCAGCACGACGGCGCCGACTTCACCTCGCTGTTCCAGGGTGGCATCCGGTTCAACAACTACATCGGCGCGACCCTGGCCGCGGGCATCTATGGCAGTGCGGGTATCGCCTTGGCAGCAGTGGCCAATGCAGCCATCGTGCCACTGGTCAATCTGCTCTGCGTGCTGGTCTTCGCGCGCTTCAGCGCCCGGCACAGCTCGCCGTTGACGGTACTGCGGGCAATCCTTGCCAACCCACTGATTCTGGGGTGTGCGGGGGGCATGCTGTTGCGGGTGACGGGGCTGGGCCTGCCAGTTGGCATCGAACCTACCCTCGGCGCGCTGGGCCATGCCGCTTTACCGCTGGGGTTGCTGTGCGTTGGTGCGGCACTGGGTGGTGCACGTATCGGTGATCAGGCCCAGCCGTTGATAGCCGCTTCTGTGTTCAAGTTCCTGGTGATGCCAGTGACGACATGGTGGCTCTGTCGCCTGCTCGGTCTCAATGGCCAGGCCGCTGTGGTGGCGGTGATTTTCCAGGCGCTGCCAACGGCATCGTCTTCCTACGTCATGGCCAGGCAAATGGGCGGCAACGCGCCCCTCATGGCGACCATCATCGCGGTACAGACGGTGGTGGCGGCGGCCACGCTTCCTCTGGTCCTTTCATTGCTACTGGGCTAACCGCCGCGCAAACCCACCATGGCCCACGTCATGCTGGGTACACGTCGGGCCCAGGCCCACCACGCGCTTACCACCAACGTTTGGCCTGGACATCGCCGCACTTTTTGCCCAGGCTGCGGTCTACTCCCCCTTACGACCGACAATATTTGCAGGCGTTTTCAATGCGTTGCACAGCTCGGGTCAAAACCATCGGGCTTGTGTAGGATAGGCAGCGCCTACTCGCCGCTGCCAGCCTCAGGGAGAACCATATGCGCGTCCTGTCATCTGTCGCTGCCTTCACGCTTGGGCTGATCGTTTCGTCCCAGGCGCTGGCTGTCACGGGCGAAGAAGCACAGCTGATCGCGTCGATCAACGCATACCGCAGCCAGGCGCAGCCTTGTGGCGAGCAAGCTTCGCTGGAACTACCGCCGCTCAACAGCGACACCCGCCTGGCGCTGTCTCCCGAAGGCACCCGTGACCTTCAGCAGGCCATGACCCGCGCCGGTTACCCGATGGTCAACGTCCAGGCGATCAGCCTGTCTGGTCCCCGTGATGCACGCGCAGCCATGCACGCCATCGAAGAAAGCTTCTGCCAGGTGGTGCTCGACCCTCAGTTCGTCGACATCGGCGTCAGCCAGGAAGGACGGGACTGGCGCGTTGTGCTGGCTCGCCCCCTGCTCTCTGGCCGCTTGGGCGACTGGCAAGCGGAAGGGCAAAAAATGCTCCAGGAAATCAACGCCGCGCGCCAGCAACCCCGGCAGTGCGGCGGCCAACCCTACGCCGCCGCCCCTGCACTTGGCTGGAACACGGTACTGGCTGGTGTAGCAGCTAGCCACACACGGGCCATGGCCAACCAGAACTTCTTCGATCACATCGACAAGGAGGGCCGCACCCCAGGCGACCGGGCCGAGCTGGCAGGTTATCTGTACCAGCAGATCGGCGAGAACATCGCCGCCGGGCGCGACACACCGCACAAGGTTGTTCAAGGCTGGCTGGACAGCCCAGGCCACTGCGCAATCTTGATGAGCGCCGACTTCCGGGAGCTCGGCGCAGCCTATGCCGTAGACCCGAAGAGCGATGCCGGCATCTACTGGACGGCCCTGTTCGGCTCGCCGCAGTGGCGCCAGCTTTCACCAACGACAGCCAACACCCGCAGTGCTGACCTTGGGCTTGTTGCAGGCCGGATCAGAAACCCAGCGTGGCGGACAGCAGGTAGGTGCGTGGCGTCGACAGAGTCAGCCCCGGCTCGGCGTCATCCGGCGCGCCTGCTGAGCTCCAGTAACGATCATCGAGTACGTTTTCGACGCTGGCGCGCAGGGTCACCTGCGTGTCGTCCAGCTTGAACGCGTACCGTGCCCCTACGTCATAGCGCTGCCAGCCGTTGATTTTCTTGCTGTTGTTCTGGTCCAGGTACTGGGAGCTCGAGTGCGTGCCACGTGCCGTCAGGGTAAGCCCCTGAACCCCTGGCACATCCCATTCGGCACCCAGATTGACGTTGTACGCGGGCGTTGCAGGCGCACGGTTGCCATCGTAGGCACCTCCCACGGTATCGGTCAGTTCGCTGTCGATGTACATCACCCCGCCCAGCACACGCACCCCTGTGGTGGGTTCACCGAACACGGTCAGCTCCACACCGCGGTTGTTGCGCTTGCCATTGGGGCCGAAGACCCGGGAGCCGGGGTTGGTTTCATAGGCAGGCTGACGGATTCTGAAGGCGCTGGCCGTGAACGCCACCTTGCCCAGGTCATACTTGGCACCCACCTCCACCTGGCGGCTAGTGAAAGGTGGGAATATCTGGTCCTCGTTGATCGACGTGGACGGTGCGATCTTGCCTTGGCTCAAGCCCTCCATGTAGTTGGCATACACCGACAGCTCGTCCGTGACCTTGTACAGCACGCCACCGGAGGGCGAGACCTTCTTCTCGTCATACGCCGTATCGCCTTTGACCCCATCACTCCAATCGTCCACCTGCACCCGCTGCCAGCGCAGCCCTAGGGTCAACAGCAATCGGTCATCGAAAAAGCCGAGGGTGTCGGACAACGCCAACCCGGAGAACCGGTTCTCGGTGTAATCCTTCGAATCGAGCCGCGCTGGGGTACCTGGCGTCGGCGTAGCCGTAGGATGGTAGAGGTTGCCGGGTGAGGAAGCGTAACGAGCCCCCCCATTGGTGAAGTCCATGTAGTAATACGTTGCAGCCAGGTTGACCTCGTGGCTGACGGGCCCGGTGTGTAACCAGGTTCTCAAGCCCGCCAAGGCGGTGCGCACCGATTCATCCCTGCTGAAATCGCGGGGCTGGATGGTGAAGTCGCCAGCATTGTTGATCACAGAAACGTTATGGCGCAGGAAATCGTGCCGGCTCTCCCTGGCACCCACTGCGCCATAGGCCAGCACGGAATCGCTGAGATCATATTCGGCGTGCACTGCGCCGAAGGTATCGTTGGTGCGCGCCTTGCTCCACGCCTGGGCGTAGTTGCGGTGCACATCGCCAGCACGCGGTACCTGGGCGCGGGGCCCAACCAGCACACGTTCCTGGGGGGCATCGGTATCACGCTCGGTATGCCCGAGGTCGGCCGAAAGCCGCAGGCGCTCGCCGCGAAAATCCAGCCCCAGCACGGCCATTTCGCGGTCCACTTGTTGGTGGTCCCATTCGGTATCGCCGGACTGCTTCACCGCATTCAGACGCATGCCGAACTGCTGCTGGTCGCCGAACCTTCGACCTACGTCAATGGCCCCGCCTACCTGGCCCGCCGAGGCGTAGCTGCCGGTGAACTCGGTGATCGGCGTATCACCGGCGCGTTTGGGTTGGACGTTGATGCCGCCGCCGACGCTGCCCCGTGGTGCGATGCCGTTGATCAGTTGGCTGGGGCCCTTGATGATGTCTACCCGTTCGGCCATCTCCATATCGATCGAGTAGGTAGGCAGCAAGCCGTAGAGGCCGTTGTAGGACACATCACTGTTATACAAGCTGAAA
The DNA here is from genome assembly GCF_007680745.1 of Pseudomonas sp. DE0010. Taxonomy (NCBI): domain Bacteria; kingdom Pseudomonadati; phylum Pseudomonadota; class Gammaproteobacteria; order Pseudomonadales; family Pseudomonadaceae; genus Pseudomonas; species Pseudomonas sp. DE0010. Next base: position 113,416 of record NZ_VEJQ01000009.1, on the reverse strand, counting down.
CCGCGAATGGTGAACTGCTCGAAACGCCCACCGGCCGGGTTGGTGGCACGAACCGAAGGGTCACTGGCGACCAGTTCGCTCAGGGTGCGCGCCTGTTGGTTCTTCACCAGATCGCTGGTGTAGCTGGTGATGCTGAACGGCGTTTCCATGAAATCGCGCGCACCCAGCAAGCCTTGTGCGCCTTGGCGAGCGACCTGCCCGCCTGCATAAGGGAGCGCCTCGTCGGTGGTCGGTGGGCCGCCGACGATGCTGGTAGGGGCTATTTCCAGCGCGCCGCCTTGCTGCGGCGACGGCACGAGCGTAAAGGCATCGTGGCCCACAGATACCCATTGCAGGCCGCTGCCGCGTAGTAATTGCCTGAAGCCTTCATCGACGCTGTACTGGCCGGCCAGCCCTTCACTACGCAGGCCTTTGACCAGCGCTGGGTCCAGCGACAAGCTGACCCCTGCTTGATCGGCGAAGCGGGTCAAGGCTGCCCCCAGGCTCGCCGCTGGGACTTGGTACGTGCGCCGGGCTGGCTCGTCGGCCCAGGCGGGAATGCCCAGTAGCAGGCTCATGGCGAACAATGGGCGTGCTGCGCGCACCCATGGGCGCAAGTGAATGGACTTTACTGCAGGCATCGATGAGGCTCCCCTTTATGGTGTTCTACGGGTAATGACAGGCGAGCACAAAAAAGGGGACAGCATCGCGTTGATATCACGTGCAATGCGTCGCAACGCAGCGCTCGGGTTCGAGCCTCAGGCAGTCGTTGCTCGCGGCACCAGCGTGATCCAATAGCGGGTACGGGCCACCACCTGCACCGGCAGGCTCGCCGCGAGCAGCGCCAATACCCGGTCGGTGTCATCCAGGCGGAAGGTGCCGGTCACCCTGAGCCTGTCCAGCGCCGGATCCCAGCGCAGCACGCCTGGGCGATAGCGGCTCAACTCCACCAGCAGGTCGCCTAGACGTTGATCGTCCAGGCGCAACACGCCATCTCGCCACCCCAGTCGCCAAGCTTGAAGAGGACCGACATTTCGCAGACCTGACGCCAGAACGGCAGCTTGCTGGCCGGCGTTGAGGCGCAGGCGATCTCCCTCCAGCGGCTGAACGTCTGCCCGGCCCTGGACAACTGCAACCTGACACCCTGGTTCGACCAGGCGGATGCACACCTGCCCCGGGCCAAGGGTTGCACCACCCACTGTCACCTGACCCGAAGGCACCTGGATGGTCAGGGGTTGAAGGCCAGGCGTGTCGACTGAAACTTCGCCGCGTCGCAACCACAGCCTGTGATTGGCGGCGTCCATGTCGACAGCGCTGTCGGTGTTCAACTGCACCTTAGTGCCATCCCCCAGCGTCATAAGTCGCCGTTCACCCACACCCGTACGCAGATCAGCAGCCCAGGCCTCAAGGGGCAATTCGCGGCTCACCCACCAAGCCGTAGGCACCAGCGCTGCCAAACCGAGCATTTGAACAAGCGCGGCACGTCGGCCGTGATCGGGACGGTCAAGCGTGGCCATGGCCAAACTGGCAGGCAACCCGGTAAAGCGCTCGCGCAAGCGCAGCGCCTGCTGCCAGGCAGCCTCATGCACAGCGCTTTGCCCCCGCCACTGCTCAAGCCCGATCAGGTCCGCCTCGCGGGTATCGCCTGAATCGATGAGCGCCAGCCACTGGGCGGCCTCGCGCAACGCCTCCCGTTGGTGCACAGGTGGGCTCACTGAAGTTCGGCCAACAGGCAGTGCTCGTAGGCCTGCGCCATGTAGCGCTTGACCGAACGCTCACAAACACCAAGCCGGCTGGCGATTTCGGCGTAGCTCAGCCCTTCGAGCTGGCTTAGCAGAAAAGCCTTGCGCACGACCGGCTTCAAACCGTCCAGCAATTGATCGAGCGCTTGCAGCGTTTCGAGCAACAACCAGCGCTGTTCGGGCGAAGGCGCGTGCTGTTCGGGCAGGTGCACCAGGGCCTCAAGGTAGGCTTTCTCGAGGCTGCGGCGTTGGTGAAGGTTGCTTAGAAGTCGCTTGCCGACCGTCAGCAGGTAGGCGCGTGGCTCGCGGATGTCGGTCAACGGCTGGGCGCTGGCCATCACGCGAAGGAAGGTATCCTGACTCAGGTCGGCCGCATCCCAGGCATTGCCCATGCGCCGTCGTAGCCAGCCTTCGAGCCAGCCACGGTGCTCCCGGTAAAGGTCAGGGAAGCTTTGCGTGGGCGGCGGCGCGGCTTCGAACATGGACAAGTCCCTGCGATGATGTAAATAGGATTAATTCTAATTTACATCTCATCGCAGGGCCAAGCCCTTTATCACGGCTTAAGCAATGGCCGCATCCACCAGCACCTGGGCTTCCTGCACCAATCGTTGCAAGTGGGCTTCGTCGACAAAACTTTCCGCGTAGATCTTGTAGATGTCCTCGGTGCCAGACGGGCGGGCCGCGAACCAGCCATTGGCGGTGATGACCTTAAGACCACCGATCGCCTGCCCATTACCCGGCGCGTGGCTCAGGATCTGCAGGATCGGCTCTCCAGCAAGCTCGGTAGAGGTCACTTGCTCAGGCGCAAGCTTGCTCAACAGCCCTTTCTGGCGGGCATCGGCCTTGGCCTCGACGCGGGTAGCGAACGGCTTGCCCAGTGCCTGGGTCAGCTCGGCGTACGCCTGGCTTGGGTTGCGTCCCGTCCGGGCGGTCATTTCCGCAGCCAGCAAGGCTGGGATGAGGCCATCCTTGTCAGTTGCCCATACCGAGCCGTCGCGGCGCAGGAAGGAGGCGCCCGCACTTTCTTCGCCACCAAAGCCCAACGAGCCATCGAACAGGCCTTGGGCAAAGTACTTGAAGCCCACGGGTACTTCGTACAGCTCGCGGCCTAACCGCTCGGTCACCCGATCGATCAGGCCGCTGGACACGACCGTCTTCCCGATGGCCGCGTCGGTGCGCCACTGCGGACGGTTGCGGTACAGGTAGTCGATGGCCACGGCCAGGTAATTGTTAGGTTGCAGCAAGCCGTCGGGGGTGACGATGCCATGGCGATCATGGTCCGGGTCGCAGGCAAAGGCCACGTCGAAGCGCTCGCGCAGGCCGATCAAGCCCTGCATGGCGTAGGGTGACGAAGGGTCCATGCGAATCTGGCCATCCCAGTCGACGCTCATGAAGCGGAACGTCGGGTCGACCTCGGTGTTCACCACTTCCAGGTCCAGTTGATAGTGCTGGGCAATGGCCGACCAGTAGCGCACCCCTGCCCCACCCAGCGGGTCCACGCCCAAGCACAGCTTGGCTGCACGGATGACCTCGAAGTCAATGACGTTTTCCAGGTCTGCCACATAGTGGCTGATGTAGTCGTGACGATGGGTGGTAGGAGCCTGCAGGGCCTGGGCGTGATCGATGCGCTTGACCCCCGCCAGCCCGGCTGCCAGCAATTCGTTGGCCTTGCCTTCGATCCATTTGGTGACGTCGCTGTCGGCCGGGCCGCCGTTGGGCGGGTTGTACTTGAAGCCACCACTTTGCGGCGGGTTATGCGAGGGCGTGATCACCACGCCGTCGGCCAGGCCGTCCTGGCGCCCACGGTTGTAGCAGAGGATGGCGTGGGACACCGCCGGCGTCGGGGTGTATTCGTCGTCCTTGGACAACATCACCTGTACACCGTTGGCAGCCAGCACTTCCAATGCACTCGCCGCGGCAGGCGCCGACAGCGCATGGGTATCAGCACCGACGAACAGCGGGCCATCGATGCCCTTTTCCTGGCGGTACAGGCAGATGGCCTGGGTGATGGCCAGCACATGGTGTTCGTTGAAGCTCAACTCGAGCGAAGTACCCCGGTGCCCCGATGTGCCGAAAGCGACACGCTGGCTCGCCACGCCAGCATCCGGCCGGCCGGTATAGTAGGCCGTGAGCAGGCGGGGAATATCGACCAGCACGCTGGCTGGAGCCGGCTTGCCTGCCAAAGGACTGAGCGTCATGCATTAACCTCGAGTTCAGCGAAATGTGGGGGTTAGAGCGTGCAGTGTACTGAGAGTTGCAAGTGCGCGCGATGCACTGCACGAAAGAAACCGTGGGTATCGCTCAAGGGCAATTCGACGCCTACAGCCAGCGCTGCCCAGGGATAGTATCGAGCTCCTGTCCATGCGGATCTTGGCACACGCCAAGCGGTCAGAAACCTTGTCGAGCACACCCCTGCTGTGAGGCACCATGGCTTTCTATCGTCTAACGCGCACCCATCCTAGATTGAGCCTGGCCACAGGCGTAGGGTTGCTGGGCGCCTGGCTGGTCCCTGTCACTGACCCTGTGCAACGCCTGCTGGCAGGCTGGAACATTGGCGTTTGGTTGTACCTGATGCTGGTACTCTGGCTCAGCTGCACCGCAAGCCCTGCAAAGGTTCGCAGGGTGGCCCACAGCGAAGACGAGAACGCGGGCCTGGTGCTGCTTACCGTCTGCATCGCGGCAATCGCCAGCCTGGTTGCCGTGACACTGCAGCTGGTGTCCAGCCGCGGGCTGCATGGCAGCGCATTGACGGCTCACTACTTGTACACCGGGTTCACCGTCGCAGGTTCCTGGCTGCTGATCGGCTGCATCTTCAGCCTGCATTATGCGCGGCTGTTCTATGCAGAGACGGCCACGGCGCCGCCTTTACGCTTCGCCGATGGAGAAACCCAGCCGGACTACTGGGACTTTCACTACGTGTCGTTCACCATCAGCGTGGCCGTTCAGACATCCGACGTGGGTGTAGCCGGTAGGGCGATGCGTCGGGTGGTACTGGCCCACTCGCTCGTGGGGTTCGTGCTCAACACCGCCATCCTCGGTTTCACCATCAATATCGCGGCTGGATTGCTTGGGTGACCTTCCGCCGATCGGATTTCACGAATTCAAGCCGTACTCGGCCCTGTAGGTTCCAAGAGCCCGTCGCGCGTACCCACGCCGGGCCTGGATCAGGGCGCTCGGTGCGCTCGCCAGGGGGGCAAAAAATGTGAAGATGCGCCTTGACCTGCTTCTGAAAATCCTCTGCGCTGTGATGCAGATCATGCCCTGCAACATTTGTCACATTTGCAAGTGAGAATACCGTCAACCAGGTGCTATGGTTACTTTCCCGGCAGCCACAAGACGCGGCCGCCCTTCACCAGCTTTCAGTCACGTACAAGGAGGCTCGGATGAACAAGATGACCTTCCCCAACGCCTGCCAGGTCATGCGCTGGCACTTCCATCCTCTGGGCTTCGAAGCCAACATGGATGCGCCGCGCAGCATGGTGGCGCGGCTGTTCGACAGAAGCACGGGCGAAACCTTGCTGGCCATAGCGGGCATCCCCTGCACGGCCATCATGGCTGCCAGCGATGTCGAGCGCATCATCGAAGCGGTCGAAGCCGAACTCGATGCGTTTCAGCCCGCGCCCCTGCTGCGCAACGCCAGTTAACCCATGACCGGGCCCGGGCTCGACCCCAGCAACTGCTCGGCCGGCACGGGTCGGCCGAGCAGGTAGCCCTGAAGCGCATCGCAGCCCAGCCGCGTCAGGAAGGCTTGCTGACTTGAAGTCTCGACCCCTTCTGCGACGATTCGCAACCCCAGTGCGCGGCCCAAGGCTACGATGGCCGACACGATGGCCGCATCCTCGCCCTCATCCTCCAGCTCGCGTACAAAGCCTCGATCGATTTTCAGCTCGTTGGCCGGCAAGCGCTTGAGGTACATCAGGCTGGAATAGCCTGTACCAAAGTCGTCAATCGACAGGTCCACGCCCATGTCCGAGAGCTGCTGGAGTACGGTCAGGCTCACCTCCACGTCCGACATCGCCGTGGTTTCGGTGATCTCCAATGTCAGGCAGTTGGCGGGTAGTGCATGGCGTTCCAGAGCGCGCGCCACGCTATCGAGCAACCCCGCGTGGCAAAACTGGATGGCCGACAGGTTGACCGCGATCCGCCAACCCTCGATACCTTCATCCAGCCACAGGCGCATCTGGCGACATGCCTCGTCCAGTACCCAGTCACCGATGGAAATGATCAGTCCGGTCTTTTCCGCAAGGCTGATGAAACGGTCAGGGGCCAAGAGCCCGTGCTGCGGATGCTCCCAACGCAGCAGCGCCTCGGCGCCGATCGGTTGACACTGTTTGGCGTCGAACTTGGGTTGGTAATGCAGACGAAATTGCCCCGCCGCCACTGCCAGGCGCAAATCCTGCACCAACTGCAACTGCTGCCGGGCATTGCTGTTCATCGAGGCGTCGAAAAAGCTGTAGCCATTCTTGCCTACCCGCTTGGCGTGATACATGGCAGCGTCGGCGTTGCGCAGCAGTTCGTGCTGGTCCTGACCGTTGCCGGGGTACAGGACGATACCCAGGCTGGCCGAAAGCTGCAGGTCATGCTCAGCCACCTTGAAAGGCCGTGAGACCAGGTTCACCTGCTTGATGGCAACGTTCATGGCATCGCTCGGGTCCTGCAACTCGACCAGCAGCACAAACTCATCCCCGCCGATGCGCGCCAGTGTGTCCTGGCTGTGCAGGTGCCCGCGCAATCGCGTCGCCACAGCTTTGAGCAGCAGGTCTCCGGCATGATGGCCAAAGGCATCGTTGACCGGCTTGAACCCGTCCAGATCAATGAACATCAGCGCAAAGCAACCGCCCTGCTCGGCTACCTTGGCGATGGCCAGTTCGATGCGGTCAGCCAGCAGGCTGCGATTGGGCAGGCCTGTGAGCGTGTCGTGCAATGCCAGCTGAGTCAGCTCCTGGTTGGCCAGGGTCAGCGACCTGGCCAGCGCCGCCGTGCGGGCCTCGAGGCGCGCGTCCAGCACGGAGGTCAGCAAGGCCACGAGCAGCACCGCAAAGGTCGTGATCAGAACCAGCGACACCAGGCCATCCCCCTCCAGGCCACCGGGCAGCGCACCGCAGAAACTGCCCTGGGGAAAACCAGCGGCCGCCATACCGGTGTAGTGCATGCCGACGATGGCGATCCCCATGAGCACCGCTGCCAGCCCACGGATTTGACGCACGTAGGGGGTCTGTCTGCGCAGCCGGAACGCGATCCACAACGCCGCCGCCGAAGCGCCCACCGCGATCAGCAGCGAAGCCAGAAACAGGCTCGGGTCGTAGTCGATGCCGGGTGTCATGCGCAGCGCTGCCATGCCGGTGTAATGCATGCTGGCGATCCCGGCTCCCATGATGAGCGCGCCGAGTGCAAGCTGCAGAGCGGGCAAGCTGGGCTGGCTGACCAGCCAGAGGGCGAAGCCCGAGGACAGCACCGCGATCAGCAGCGAGCATGCGGTCAACGTCAGGTCATAGCCCAGCTCGATAGGCAGCTGCAAGGCGAGCATGCCGACAAAATGCATCGACCAGATGCCGGTTCCCATGGCCAGCGCCCCGCCGATCATCCACAGCGAGGCGGCATACCCCCTGGCGGTGGCAATGCGTCCGGCAAGGTCCAGGGCCGTATAGGACGCAAGGATGGCCACGCACAAGGAAATCAACACCAGCGAAGAGGAGTAGCTAGCGGTCAGCATTTTGCGGAGTACCAAGGAGCCGGCAGAGGTAGGCACGAAAGGCCGACCATTGTACTCAAGCTTTGGTAAAACGCACGGTGTTTCGGCATATCAAATGGCCATGTCGACGGCAGGTCTGTACGTCGACATGGGTCAAAGGTTACGCATCAATCCTGGTCGGCGAACGCCCCTCGTGCATCCCAGCCACCGCCCAGCGCTGCCACCAATTGGACACTGGCGACCAAGCGTCCCTGCAACAGGTTGAGCACACTGCGCTCGTTGCTCAGAGCGGTGGCCTGAACATTGACCACATCCAGATAGCCGATCAAGCCGGCCTTGTATTGATTTTCCGTAAGCCGCAGCGATTCACGGGCGGCCTCAAGGGCCTCCTGGCGCACCACGGCTTCGTCCCCGTACACCTTCAGTTGCACCAGCAGGTTCTCCACCTCCTTGAAACCATCCAGCACGGTCTGGCGGTACTGGGCGACCGTTTGATCGTATACGGCTACGGTACGGTCCACCTCGGCGCTGCGCCTGCCTGCATCGAACAGGGTGAGCGCAAGCTGTGGGCCGACCGACCAGTAGCGGTTGGGCAACTCGATCCAGTTGTTGAAGCTGCTGCTTGAGTAACCGCCGTTCAGGCTCAGGCTGAAATCCGGAAAATAGGCCGCGCGCGATACGCCGATATTGGCGTTGGCAGCCATCACATTGCGCTCGGCAGCGGCGATGTCGGGTCGACGCTCGAGCAGTTGCGATGGCAGCGCCACCGGAATTTGCGGCAATGCAGGAATCGCCTGGCTGTCGGCCAGGGCAAATTGCGCAGGCGTCTTGCCCAGCAGCACGGCAATAGCGTTCTCGAACTGGGCGCGCTGCCAGATCAGGTCGATCAGGTCAGCCTCGGTGCTCTTGAGCTGGGTGCGCGCCTGGGCCACCGCGTCGGGGCCGGCGATGCCTGCGCGGTATTGGTTCTGATTCATCCGCAGCGAGCGCTCGTATGCGGCCACCGTGGCTTGCAGCAGGCGCTTCTGCTCATCGATGACGCGCAGTTGCAGGTAGTTCTGCACCAGCTCCGACTGCTGGCTCAAGCGCATGGCGGCAAGGTCGGCCAGGCTGGCCTGGGCACTGGCCTGGTTGGCATTGAGCGTCTCGCGCAACTTGCCCCACAAGTCGATTTCCCAGCTCACCCCCAACTGGGCGTTGTAAGTGTCCCGAATGCCGCTGCTGTTATTGGACAGGCTTGAGCTTGAACTGCCAGTGCCCTGGGCCGACCTGTTCTTGGCCACGCTCAGGTCAAGGCTTGGAAACAGTCCGGCGCGGCTGCTGCGCACCAGCGCCTGGGCCTGGCGATACTGCGCCTCGGCTTGCGCCACACTCTGGTTGTTGCGATTGAGCTCATCGACCAGTGCATTGAGTTGCGCGTCGCCATAGATCTCCCACCAGGCACCACGGGCGATGGCGTCAGAAGGCGTTGCCTGCGTCCAGCCTTCGGCATGCTTGAATTGCGCCGTGCCGGTCATTTCCGGGCGGTGGTAGTCCGGGGCCAATGTACAGGCGCTGAGCAAGGCGGCCCCCAAGGCTGCCCCCAGCAAACGCGAGCCGCGAACACGGCTGAGCACTTGCAGGGCACGATGAAGCGGAGTCTGGGCAAAAGTCATAGCGGGTTTTCCAAGGCCGCGTCGGTGCGCACACCGCGCCAACGGTTGTAGCGGTGACGCAAGCGGTCCAGATACAGATAGACCACAGGCGTCGTGTAGAGGGTCAGGACCTGGCTGAAGACCAGACCGCCGATGATGGTCAGCCCCAGCGGCTGACGCATCTCCGCCCCTTCTGCCTGGCTCAGCAGCAGAGGCAAGGCGCCGAGAATGGCCGCCAGCGTCGTCATCAGGATTGGGCGCAGGCGCAGCAGGCATGCGCGGCGAATGGATTGCTCAGGCGACAGCCCCTGGTGACGTTCAAGTTGCAGGGCCAGGTCGATCATCAAGATGGCATTTTTCTTCACCACCCCGATCAACAGGAACAGCCCCAGCAGTGAGATCAGGCTGAATTCGCCACCGGTCACATACAGCGCCAACAAGGCACCGACGCCGGCCGAGGGCAGCGTGGACAAGATGGTCAGGGGGTGGATGTAGCTCTCGTACAGAATCCCGAGCACCAGGTACACAAGCACCAGTGCGCCTAGAATCATGAAGGGCTGCCCCTGTGCGGTCTTGGTGAAGGTATCGGCTGTGCCGCCAAGCTTGGCGATCACCCCTTCCGGAAGGCCGAGCTTGGCCACGGCACGCTCGACTGCCGCCAGCGCCTGGTCGGTGCTGTAGCCTTCGGCGACGTCGAAGGCGATGTCCTCGGAGGCGAACTGGTCTTCGTGGCTGACCCGGTCGTTGGCCAGGCTGTTCTCATAGTGCGCGATGGTCGACAGCGGCACCCGCGCGCCCTCGGCGGTAATCACTTGCACCTGCTCCAGGGTACTGGGGTCCCAGGCGTACTTCGGGTTGATCTCCAGCACTACCTGATATTGGTTGAGGCTGTCATAGATGGTGGAGATCTGCCGTTGGCTGTAAGCATTGTTCAGCACGGTGGTGACCATCTGCATGTCGATGCCCAGGCGCTTGGCCTGGTCGCGGTCCACCACCAGCGTCACCTGCTGGGTGCCCGCCCCGTCGCGTGCGTCGATGGCGGTCAGCTCGGGCAATGCGCGCATGGCCGCGACGACCTTGGGGAACCACTGGCGCAAGGCTGCCAGGTCGCCGCTCTGCAAGGTATACAGGTACTGCGAGGACGATTGATCGCGCCCGCCGCCGCCCAGTTGCAAGTCCTGATCGGCCATCAGGAACAGCCGCCCGCCAGGCACCTTGGGCATCTCCTTGCGCAGGCGTTCGATCACCTTCTGGGCATCGAGCTTGCGTTCGCCGATGGGCTTGAGCCTGACCAGCACCATGGCATTGTTGGTACCGCTGTTGCCGCCGATGAAGCCTGCAACACTCTGTACGGCAGGGTCTGCCAGCAAGGCGCGCCGGTAGGTTTCCATCTTGGGCTGCATGACGCTGAACGACAGGCCGTCATCACCGCGGATGAAACCCATGAGCTGGCCAGTATCCTGCTGGGGCATCAGTGTCTTGGGCACCACGACATACAGCGCCACGTTGACTGCAATGGTCACCAGAAGGCTGATCAGGGTCAGGCGCCGATGCCGCAGCGCCCAGCCCAGGCTGCGGTCATAGCCGGCAACCATGCGCCGGTGCACGGCATCGCTCCACCGTTGCAGGCGAGTCTGCTCGGCCTGGTGCGCAGTCAGCCAACGGGCGCACAGCATGGGGGTGAGGGTTAGCGACACCAGCAGCGAAACCATGATGGCGGCCGCCAGGGTGATGGAAAATTCCTGGAACAAGCTGCGCACGATGCCGCCCATGAACAGGATCGACACGAACACGGCCACCAGTGACACGTTCATCGACAGGAGGGTGAAGCCGACCTCCTTGGCGCCCAGGAAGGCCGCCTTCATCGGTGGCTGCCCGTCCTCGATATGCCGGGAGATGTTCTCCAGCACGACAATGGCATCGTCCACCACAAGGCCGGTCGCCAGGATCAGCGCCATCAGCGACAAGTTGTTGAGCGAGAAGCCGCACAGGTACATGACCGCGAAGGTGCCAACCAGCGACACCGGCACCGCCAGGCTGGGAATCAGTGAAGCACGCAGGCTGCCGAGGAACAGGTAGACCACCAGGATTACCAGCACCACGGCGATCAGCAAGGTATGCTCCGCCTCCTTGAGCGTGGCCTTGATCACCGGCGAACGGTCCATGGCCACGTTCAGCTCGACGCTCGCCGGAAGTAGCGATTGCAGGGCAGGCAACTGCGACTTGATCTGGTCCACGGTGGCAATGATGTTGGCACCTGCCTGCCGGTTCACGACCAGCAATACCGCGCTCTGGTCATTGAAAAAGCCACTGTTGTAGCGGTTTTCGACCCCATCGGTGATGGTGGCCACATCCGATAGCCGAAGAACCGTGCCGTTCTCCTGGCGAATCACGAGCGGCCCGTAATCCTTGGCGCTTTCCAACTGGTCGTTGGCCCGCACCTGCCAATTGCGCTCGGCATCCTCGACAAAACCCATGGGCCGGCGCTGGTTGGCATTGGCCACCGCGGTACGCACCTCGTCCAGCGCCAGGCCATATTGGTTCAGCAACTGCGGCTCGACCGAAATGCGCACGGCCGGCAGCGAACTGCCACCGATCTGCACTTCGCCCACGCCAGGCACCTGGGCCAGGCTTTGGGACAGGATGGTATCGGCCAAATCGTATAGCTGCCCTTTCTGCAGCACGCTGGAGGTCAGCGACAAAACCATGACCGGCGCCTGGGACGGATTGATCTTCTTGTAGGTCGGCATGCTGCGCATGCCGCTGGGCAGCAGGTTGCGGGTGGCATTGATTGCGGCCTGCACCTCGCGCGCAGCGCCGTCGATGTCGCGGCCAAGTTCAAAGCCAATGATGACCCGCGTTGAGCCCTGGTTGGAACTGCTGGTCAATGTGGTAACCCCGGCAATGCTGCCCAGCTTGCGCTCAAGCGGCGTTGCCACGGTCGAGGCCATGACTTCGGGGCTTGCACCCGGCAGGTTGGCCGACACCACGATCACCGGGAAATCCATCTGCGGCAGCGGCGAGACCGGCAAAAGACCGAAGCTGACCGCGCCCAGCAGCATGATCGCCAGGCTCAACAGCATGGTTGCCACGGGCCTGCGGATGAATGGCGCAGACAGGTTCATCGGGCCGCCCCTACTGAAGCACTGCGCGTATTCATACCGGTTCCTGCGCCAGGTCGCGCTTGCCGAAACGACGCCCCAGCCGGTCGAAGTACAGGTAAATGACCGGCGTGGTGAATAGCGTCAGCACCTGGCTCACGAGCAGCCCACCCACCATCACCAGGCCCAGGGGTTGGCGCAGTTCGGCGCCGGAGCCAGTGGCCAACATCAACGGCACGGCGCCGAACAGGGCCGCCAGCGTGGTCATGAGGATTGGCCGGAACCGCAGCAGCGCGGCCTGGTAGATGGCATCGCGCGGGCTCATGCCCTGGTGACGTTCGGCTTCGAGCGCGAAGTCGATCATCATGATGGCGTTTTTCTTGACGATGCCGATCAGCAGGATGATGCCGATGATGGCGATCATGCCCAGGTCGTTGCCACTGATCAGCAGCGCCAGCAAGGCGCCCACGGCAGCCGAAGGCAGCGTCGATAGGATGGTCACCGGGTGGATGTAGCTCTCATAGAGCACCCCCAGCACGATGTACATGGTCACCACCGCCGCGAGAATCAGCAGCAAGGTGCTCGACAGAGATGCCTGGAACGCCTGCGCCGCACCCTGGAACCGGGTCTGGATGCCCAAGGGCATGCCGATGTCCTGCTGAACCTGTTCGATCACCTGCACGGCTTTGCCCAGCGAGGCGCCCTGCCCCAGGTTGAATGACAAGGTGACCGCCGGGAACTGGCCGATGTGAGAAATGGCCAGCTGCGCCTGGCGCTGCTCGATGCGCGCCAGCGCCGACAGACGCACCTGCCCGCCATCACTGGCCTTGACGTGGATCGACTCCAGTGCCTGGGGACCGATCACGGCCGCGTCTCGCGACTGCAGCACCACCCGGTATTGGCTGGCCTGGGTGTAGATAGTCGAAATCTGCCTCTGGCCGAAGGCATCGTAGAGCGCGTTGGTGATCTGCGACACGCTGATGCCCAGCCGGCTGGCCATGTCCCGGTCGATCACCAGGTACACCTGCAGGCCATTCTCCTGCAGGTCACTGGCCACATCGGCAAGCTCGGGGCGCAGGTTCAGGGCCTGGACCAGTTTGCCACTCCACTGCCCCAGCAGTTCGGCATCGGGCGATGACAATGTGAACTGGTACTGCGTGCGGCTGACCCGGTCCTCGATACTCAAATCCTGTACCGGCTGCATGAACAGGCGGATGCCCACCAGCTTGTCGAGCTGGGGTTGCAAGCGCTTGATGACATCGCTTGCAGTGACATCGCGCTCCCCATGAGGCTTGAGGTTGATGAGCATACGGCCGCTGTTGAGGGTGGCGTTGTCGCCGTCCACGCCAATGTAGGACGAGAGGCTCTGCACGGCAGGGTCCTGCAGAATGACGCGGCTCAGGGCCTGCTGCCGGTCGCTCATGGCCGCGAACGAGGTGGACTGGGGTGCTTCGGAGATGCCCTGAATGACGCCCGTGTCCTGGACTGGGAAGAACCCCTTGGGCACCACCATGTACAGCAGCACCGTCAACGCCAGGCTTGCCACCGCCACCAGCAGGGTCAGGGGCTGGCGCTTGAGTACCCATTGCAGGGCGCTGGCGTAGTGCTTGATCAACCAGTCGATCCAGGCACCGCTGGCCCGGTAGAAACGGCCTTGCTCATCTGGGGTGGGTTCGCGCTTGAGCAGGCGGGCACACATCATCGGCGTCAGGGTCAGCGAGACCACCAGGGAAATCAGGATGGCCACCGCCAGGGTAATGGCGAACTCCCGGAACAGGCGCCCTACCACATCGGCCATGAACAACAGCGGGATCAGCACGGCGATCAGCGAGAAGGTCAGCGAGATCAAGGTAAAGCCAATCTGCCTGGCGCCTTTGAGCGCCGCCTGCAGCGGCGTTTCGCCTTCCTCGATGTGCCGTGAAATGTTCTCCAGCATCACGATCGCATCGTCCACCACAAAACCGGTGGCGATGGTCAGCGCCATCAGAGTGAGGTTGTTGATGGAAAACCCTGCCAGGTACATGACGGCGAAGGTGCCGACCAATGACAACGGCACGGCGATCGAAGGAATAATCGTGGCGCTGACCCGCCGCAGGAACAGGAAGGTGACCATTACCACCAGGGCGATGGCGATCAGCAGTTCATGCTGAACGTCGCGCACGGCGGCGCGGATGGTCTGGGTACGGTCGGTGAGCACGGACACGTCCAGGCCAGCGGGCAGGTTGTCGGTGATCGAGGGCAGCATGTCCTTGATGCGGTCCACCACCTCGATCACGTTGGCACCTGGCTGACGCTGAATGTTCAGAAGCACAGCGTGGTTCTGGTTGGCCCAGGCCGCCAGCCGTTCGTTTTCCGCGCCGTCGACGATCTGCGCCACATCCTTCAAACGCAGCGGGGCGCCGTTGTTGTAGGCCAGGATGAGGTTGGCGTATTCCTCGGGCGAGCGCAGTTGGTCATTGGCGTCGAGCATCGAGACGCGTGTAGGGCCATCGAAATTGCCCTTGGGCTGGTTGACGTTGGAGGCCCCGATCAGTGTGCGGACATCCTCCAGGTTGAGCCCGTTGGCCGCCAGTGCATCCACGTTGACCTTGATGCGCACAGCCTGGCGCTGGCCTCCTGCGATGCTGACCATGCCCACCCCGCTGGTCTGGGCCAGCTTCTGGGCCACGCGGGTGTCGACCAGGTCGTTGAGCTTGGGCAGCGGCATGGTCTTGCTGGAGATGGCCAGCGTCAGCACTGGCGTATCGGCCGGGTTGACCTTGTTATAGACCGGAGGGGCCGGAAGGTCGCTGGGCAGCAGGTTGCTGGCGGCGTTGATCGCGGCCTGCACTTGCTGCTCGGCCACGTCCATGTTCATGTCCAGGTTGAAGCGCAGGGTCAGGACCGACGCGCCCCCTGAACTGGTCGAGGCCATCTGCTCAAGGCCGGGCATCTGGCCGAACTGACGTTCAAGTGGCGCGGTGACGGCGCTGGTCATCACCTGGGGGCTTGCCCCGGGGTACAGGGTCATGACGCGAATCGTGGGGTAATCGACCTGCGGCAGCGCGGCAACAGGCAGCATGCGGTAGGCGATCAAACCGGCCAGCACCAAGGCCAGCATGGTCAAGGTCGTTGCGACTGGCCGCAGGATGAACAGGCGCGAGAGGTTCATGCGCCCGCCTTGCCCGCGGTGCTATCGGCCTGGTCCGGCGCATTGCTTTCCTGGCCCTGCAAATGCTGGCCTGGCGTGGTGGGCACCTGGGCGCTGTCATCGACCACTTCCACCTTGGTGCCTTCACGCAGGCGGTCGGTGCCTTCGAGCACCAGGCGATCACCGGCCGCCAGGCCGTCGAGGATCACGCTGTTTTCACCGTCGCTGGGGCCGACCTTCAGCTTGCGCACGTTGACGGTATTTTCGCCGTTGATCACATAGGCGAACGTTCCGTCGTTACCGAACTGAATGGCGGCGGCTGGCGCCAGCACCACCTGCTTGAGCGTATCGGCAAGCAGGCGCACGTTGACGAACTGGTTGGGGAACAGGGCCAGGTCCTTGTTCTCGAAACGGCCCTTGAACTTGAGGGTGCCGGTGGCAGTGTCGATCTGGTTGTCGATGCTGCCCAGCACGCCGGTGGCCTGCAGCTTGCTGTCGCCCCGATCCCACGCCTCCACAGGCAGGCTGGCGCCGGTGCGATAGCGTTCAAGAACGGTACCCAGCTCGGTTTCCGGCAGCGTGAACGCCACGTTGATCGGCTCGGTCTGGGTGATCACCACCAGCGCTGTGGTGTCATTGGCGGCCACCAGGTTGCCCAGGTCGAGCTGGCGCAGGCCGACGCGGCCGCTGATCGGCGCGCGAATCTGGGTGAATTCAAGGTTCAGTCGCGCATCATTGACCTGTGCCTGGTTGGTCTTGACCAGCCCTTGGAACTGCGCGACCTGCGCCTGTGCGGTGTCCAGGGTTTGCTTGGCGATACTGTCCTCGGCATACAGCCCTTTGTAGCGAGCGACGTCGACCTGGGCATTCTTCAGTTGCGCCTGGTTCTGGGCCAGGGTGCCCTCGGCCTGTTGCAGGGCGATGCGGTAGGCACGTGGGTCGATTTCGGCAAGCAAGTCACCGGCCTTTACCTGCTGCCCTTCCTTGAAGTGGATCTTGACCAGCTCACCGCCTACACGGCTGCGCACATTCACGGTATTGGTCGCGGTCACCGTGCCAAGCGCCTTGTAGTAAAGCGGGAAATCGCCCACCCGTGCAGGTTCCACCCTCACCGGGACCGGATCGGTAGACCCGCCGAAACCGGGCCGCCCGCTTTTGCCGCCCTGCCCTCCAGCAGCCTGGTCGGTGGCTGGCGTGGCAGGCCATAGCCACCAGGCCAGCACTGCGACCAGCAACACGATCAGCAGCGTGACGAGCCAGCGACGGGGAGAACGGGATTTTGGCGCTTGCATGGGTTGAACGAACCTTGTTCGGATTGACGATTCAGGAGGGTGAACGATAAGCACTGTCGACGGCCAAGCAAAGCGCCTTTACCAGAGGTTTACCTTTGCCTGACGTTGCCAAGACCCTGAACTTTAAACGAAAACGGCCCGGAAAAGCGTTCCGGGCCGTTACAGGGTATAGCTTGGAGCAATGGGCAGGCGGAAGGTTCGATCCCTGCCCGGCGCCGTCACTTCAATGCGGCAAGGGCTGCCTCGTAGTTGGGCTCGTCGGCGATTTCAGCTACCAGCTCGCTGTGCAGCACCTTGTCGTGCTCGTCCAGTACCACGACGGCGCGGGCAGCCAGCCCAGCCAATGGGCCGTCGGCGATGGCCACACCATACTGCTCAAGGAACTCACGGCCACGCAAGGTGGACAGGTTCTTCACGTTTTCCAGGCCTTCGGCACCGCAGAAGCGAGCCTGGGCAAATGGCAGGTCGGCGGAAACGCACAGTACGACAGTGTTGGCCAGCTCATTGGCCTGGGCATTGAACTTGCGCACGGACGTGGCGCAGGTAGGCGTATCGACACTTGGGAAGATGTTCAGCACCTTGCGCTTGCCGGCGAAGTCCTTGAGCGACTTGTCGGCCAGCCCCTCACCTACCAGGGAAAACGCCGGCGCCTGAGCGCCAACCTGTGGCAGCGAGCCATTGACCTGGACGGGGTTGCCTTTGAGAGTCACTTGAGCCATGACGAAATCCTTGATCTTGGGTTGGGAAAAGGATCAAGAGTTAACCATGAAGGCCAGCATGTGCCTATGGGGCAAGATGAATTTGTTGCCGGTGAGGCAACGGCCCGCCCTGGCGTACTTGCCGGGCACCGGGGCGGGCCTGCTGCTACGGGCTTATGCCAACAGGCCGTAGACGACCGAGGTCAGGGCGACCAGGCCGATCACGGTGACGAACACGTTAGACAGCGCCCCGCTGTACTTGCGCATGGCAGGCACGCGGCGAATGGCATACATGGGCATCAGGAACAGCAATACTGCGATGATCGGGCCGCCGAGGGACTCGATCATGCCCAGGATGCTGGGGTTGAGCGTGGCAACGATCCAGCACACCACCAGCATCAGCGCCGCCACCACGCGGTCAAGGGCCTTGGCACCCGGGCGCGCGCCAGTCTTGGCGATGATGCCCTTGAGGCCTTCGCTGGCGCCAATGTAATGGCCCAGGAATGACTTGGCGATAGCGACGAAGGCGATCAAAGGCGCGGCAAAGGCGATGGTCGGGTTGCTGAAGTGGTTGGCGAGGTATGACAGGATCGACAGGTTCTGCGCCTTGGCTTCGGCCAGTTGCGCGCTATCGAGGGTCAGCACGCAGCTGAAGACGAAAAACAGCACCATGGCCACCATCAGCAGGTGCGCACGTGCCAGGATCTGGCCGCTGCGGGCGTCGGCATGATCGCCATAGCGGCGTTTCTGGTCGACCGCGAAGGCCGAGATGATGGGGGAATGGTTGAACGAGAACACCATGACCGGGATGGCCAGCCATACCGTGTGCAGGAAGGCCGAACCGCTGGGCACCGTGTGGGCGCTGTCGAGAATACCACCGGTCCAGTGCGGGATCAGGTACAGGCCCAGCAGCGCCAGGGCCACGATGAATGGATAGACCAACAGGCTCATGACCTTGACGGTAGCCTGTTCGCCGCAGCGTACGATCGCGAGCAGCCCCAGGATCAGCACGAATGACAGCAGCGCACGGGGTGGAGGCGCGATGTGCAGCTGGTGCTCCATGAAGCTGCTGACGGTATTGGTCAGGGCCACACTGTAAATGAGCAGGATGGGGAAGATGGCAAAGAAGTACAGGACTGTGATCAAGGCGCCAGCCTTGATGCCGAAGTGTTGCTCGACCACGTCAGTGATGTCTGCCCCTTCGCGCCCCGAAAGCACGAACCGGGTCAGCCCGCGGTGGGCGTAGTACGTCATCGGGAAGGCCAGCACCGCCAGCACCAGCAACGGCCAGAACCCGCCAAGGCCGGCATTGATCGGCAGGAAAAGCGTACCTGCGCCAATGGCGGTGCCAAATAGGCCGAGCATCCAGGTGGTGTCCTGCCGGGCCCATTTGCCGAGGCTGGCGGCGGTCGTTTGTTCGTAACGCTGTTCTACGCTTGAGGCCTGCTCATTCATCCGGGTGACGCTCCACTCGCAAGACTGCAACAGGCTGAGAATGACGAAGCGTTGGCTGCGCCCTACTCAACCGGAAAAAGAGGGGCGCGATTGTGCACGGAAAGGTTGCACTTGCGAAGCCTTTTTCGGAGGGGGTGGTTGCACTTGTCTGTACAAGCGGTAGGTGCAGCCGGGTGGCAGAGCACGCTCCGCGTGGAGAAGGCCCTGGCTGGCACAGGCGTCCGTGAGCACGGGATGGGGAGATGGAAAGGCAATCGCCGAAGCCACAGGCGGCCTCGGCGAGGGTTGCTGCAAAACGTCAAGCCTGGGGTGCTTACTGATGTACAGCCGCGAAGGCCTCGGCAACCCGCTGCAGGTTCGCCGGCCGCAGGCCTGACATGCACACGCGGCCACTGTCGATCAGGTAAACGCCAAACTCATCGCGCAAACGGCGCACCTGCTCCACGCTAAAGCCGGTGTAACTGAACATGCCCCGCTGGCGCAGCAGGAACTGGAAATCACGCCCCGGCAGCAGCACACCCAGCGCATCGACCAATGCCTGGCGCATGTCCAGGATGCGGGTGCGCATCACCTCTACTTCCGCAGCCCACTGGGCGTTGAGGGCGGGATCGTTGAGCACGCCTGCGACCAGTTGGGCGCCGAAGTTGGGCGGGCTGGAATAATTACGGCGCACCGTGGCCTTCAGCTGGCCGAGCACGCTCTGCGCCGTGGCTGCATCGTCGCAAACCACCGACAGGCCGCCCACACGTTCCCCATACAGGGAGAAGATCTTGGAGAACGAGTTGCTGACCAGGCATGGCACGCCTGCGCTGGCCATCTCGCGGATGGCGAACACGTCTTCGACCAGACCCTGGGCAAACCCTTGGTAGGCAATGTCCAGGAAGGCGATCAACTGACGGGCCTTGACCACCTCTACCACTTGCTGCCACTGGCCCTGATCCAGGTCGGCACCCGTCGGGTTGTGGCAGCAGGGGTGCAGCAGCACCACACTGTTGGCAGGCAAAGTATGCAACGTGGCAAGCATGCCCTCGAAGTCCACGCCACGGGTGGCCTGGTCGAAGTACGGGTAGGTGTTAACCGTGAAGCCTGCACCCTCGAAGATGGCGCGATGGTTGTCCCAGGTGGGGTTGCTGACCCAGACTTGCGCCTGCGGGAAATAACGCTTGAGGAAGTCGGCACCGACCTTCAGGGCCCCGGAACCCCCGACGGTCTGCACCGTCGCCACGCGACCGCCAGCAACCGCCGGATGGTCGGCACCGAACAGCAGGGCCTGAATGGCCTGGCGGTAGCTGGCAAGGCCTTCCATCGGCAGGTACAGCGAAGCATCGTGATCCTGACCTGCGATGCGCTTTTCCACTGCATCCACTGCAGCGAGCTGCGGCACTACTCCGGCTTCGTCGTAGTACAGGCCGATGCTCAGGTTGACCTTGTCGGCGCGCGGATCGGCCTTGAAGGTTTCCATCAACGAGAGGATCGGGTCGCCGGCGTAGGCTTCGACATGTTTGAACACAGCGTGCAGCTCCTTGGGATCAGGACGAGTCAAAAAGGCAGCCAAGAGCATACCCGTACTGGCTGGGAATGGGCACCAACTATCGTGCAAGGGGTATGTGCAACACTGCATGATCGGGCGCGGGTCCGCCTACCCTGCCCGGCCGCGATCAGGTGAGCAGATCGCGCAACGCCTGCAGGGCACTGGCGGTGATCGCCACCCCTTCGCGCTCCGCCCGCTCACGCTCCAAGTGCCGCCGCGCACCTGGCATGCGGCTGACACCGGCCGCCTCCATTTGCTCCAGCAGCAGGCGACTGCGCTGGGCGAACCGTTGACCTTGTGCAACCTGCGGGTCGATGACGATCAGCAACTGCCCCGTCCACGGCGTCTTGGCGCCGGGATGGCCGGACCAGTCGAACTCCCATGAAAAATTGCCGCCGGTGAGTGCAGCTGCCAGCAGCTCTACCATCATCGACAGGGCTGAGCCCTTGTGCCCGCCGAACGGAAGCAGGGCACCGCCGCCCAGGATCTTGGCCGGGTCCTGAGTCACCTGGCCCTGCCCGTCCACGCCTACCCCCAGGGCCACTGCCTCCCCGGCGCGGGCTGCCAGCTGCACATCGCCATGGGCCATCGCGCTGGTCGCCATATCGAATACGATGGGCGGATGCCCTTCGCAGGGCGCAGCGAAGGCGATCGGGTTGGTCCCGAATACCGGCTTGCGTGCACCGTGCGGTACGACGCAGGTCATGCTGTTGACCACGCTCAGGGCAACCAGGCCCTGTTCGGCGAACGGCTCCACGTCCGGCCACAATGCGGCGAAATGGTGGGAATTGTGGATGGCCAGCACTGCGATCCCAGCAGCGCGTGCCTTGGCCACCAACAATTCCCGGGCAGCCGCCAGTGCAGGCTGCGCAAAACCACCCCGCGCATCGACACTGATATAGCCGGCCGCCAGATCACTGACCTCGGGCGCAGCCTTGCCGTCCACCCAACCGCTGGCCAAGGTCGAGACGTAGCCGGGTATGCGAAACACGCCATGGCTATGGGCGCCATCACGCTCGGCGCTGGCACAGTTGGCGGCCAGTACCCGAGCCACCGCCGGCGTGCAGCCATGACGTTCGAAGATCGACTCAAGCAAGGCTTTGAGCTCAGCAAAGGGAAGATGCACGACGGGCTCGCGGGTGGGAGTGGCCATCAAAAATATCCTTCTTCTGATCATGGAGGGGTAAGCTGCACCGCAACAGCTCAGCAGACTAACCCACGCATGCTGGCAGGGCCACGCGATCCGGCCAGGTCAGCCGCAAAGCCTGACCGTGCAGCCCATGGAAAACCCTTGAATCATTGCGCCGCTGCAATGAGTCGACTGCGTCGTTAAGTATTATTGACCGCCACCCCAGCCAAGCCCGCACCGGCGCTGCCTTGCAGCCCGCCCGCCTCCGTAATTTGGGCCTGGGAGCCGGCTGCGGCCGTTTGACATATCAAACGGCTCTGGCAATCTAACACCAAGTCCCGACCGACATCGTCGACGCCGACGAGTCGGCAGTGCTCGGGACCTCAGGTTGCACCAGCGCCGCGCGCCTTGCACCTGCACAACAACGACAGGTTCAACCTGTCCCAAGGTGACATATGTCCAACAGCAACATTGGCAACAAGCAACCTTCCCTGCGCAAACCCATCGTCCTGATGACCATGGGTACCCAAGAGCGCAAAGGCCATGACTATCAGGTCATGACCCACAAATACATCACCCCGCTGGTCGACTTCGCCGACTGCGTCCCGGTCCTGGTGCCCACCTGCTGTGGCACCGAGGCACTGGAGACCTACCTGGACATGGCCGACGGCGTGTACTTGACGGGCGCGGGCAGCAACATCGACCCAGCGCTGTATGGCCAGGAGAACGAGACCCCGGGCAAGGGCCAGGACAAGAACCGCGACCTGTTCGACATTCCGCTGGTCAAGGCTGCAATCAAGCGCGGCCTGCCCATCTTCGGCGTGTGCCGGGGCATGCAGGAAATCAACGTGGCGCTGGGCGGGGACATCTACCAGAAGGTCTACGCCGAGCCCGGTTTCAACGATCACCGCGAAAACCCCGAGGATCCTGTCGAGGTGCAGTACGCGCTGGCCCACAGCGTGAAGATCAAGCCGGGTAGCTGGCTGCGCGACACCCTTGGCACGGATGAGATTCGCGTCAACTCCCTGCACGGCCAAGGGCTGCGCAACCTGGGCAAGGGCATCGAAGCTATTGCCCACGCCGAAGACGGGCTCGTCGAGGCCATTCATGCCCCGAGCCTTTCGCCCTTCCTCTTTGCCGTGCAATGGCACCCAGAGTGGCAGGCTGCCAAGAATCCTGACTCTATCAAGATCTTCCAGGCGTTTGGCGATGCGTGTAGAGCGCACGTTCGCAAGGTACAGGGCAAGCCTCAACAGGCAGCCTGATCACTAGCACGCATGCGAGCAGTAAAGCATGGGGCGGCGCAAGGCCGCCCCAGTCGTTTGTCGATGAAACTTCCCAACTCGAGAGATACGATGACCTGACAGCAGACGCCGCTGTCCACGGCCCCTTGCCGCACGCTATCACCCCGCGATGGCGAGTCATCAAAGCCACCCTTAAATCACCTCGACCAAAAAAACCTCCCTAAGGGACTGGTCTTGCATGAGGTTGTACGATAACTTACCTCGAAAGCACCGCATTACTCCTACCCAAGCGTCTGGATGCCTATAACAATGAACCCACAAGAACTGAAATCCATCCTGTCCCACGGCTTGCTGTCGTTTCCTGTCACCGACTTCGATGCGCAGGGCGATTTCAATCAGGCCGGCTACATCAAACGCCTGGAATGGTTGGCCCCATACGGCGCGAGTGCGCTGTTCGCCGCCGGGGGTACGGGCGAATTCTTCTCCCTGGCTGCCAGCGAATACAGCCAGGTCATCAAGACAGCGGTGGACACCTGCGCCACGTCGGTACCTATCCTGGCGGGCGTTGGTGGTGCAACCCGCCAGGCCATTGAGTATGCGCAGCAAGCCGAGCGCCTGGGTGCCAAGGGGTTGCTGTTGCTGCCGCACTACCTCACCGAAGCCAGCCAGGATGGCGTCGCCGCCCATGTAGAGGCCGTGTGCCAGTCGGTCAACATCGGGGTGGTGGTCTATAACCGCAACGTCTGTCGCCTCAACGCCACCTTGCTCGAACAATTGGCCGAGCGGTGCCCGAACCTGATCGGCTACAAGGACGGCCTGGGTGACATTGAACTGATGGTGTCGATCCGCCGCCGGCTGGGAGAGCGTTTCAGCTACCTGGGCGGGCTACCGACTGCCGAAGTTTACGCTGCGGCGTACAAAGCGCTGGGCGTGCCGGTGTATTCATCGGCGGTATTCAACTTCATCCCCAAGACCGCCATGGACTTCTACCACGCCATTGCCCGGGACGATCATGCCACCGTGGCCAAGCTGATCGACGACTTCTTCCTGCCCTACCTGGACATTCGTAACCGCAAGGCCGGTTACGCTGTCAGCATCGTCAAGGCGGGTGCCCGCATTGCCGGCCATGATGCAGGCCCGGTTCGTGCCCCACTGACCGACCTGAGCCCCGATGAGTACGAAATGCTTGCCGCCCTGATGGACAAGATGGGGCCGCAGTAAACCCTCGCGGCGCCTGCCAGCGCCGCGCCCGGAGTGGGCGCGTCTTACTCCGGCATAAATCGAAGACCCCGCACAACAATAACTAGTGGGAGTACTACCAGCATGCAAGCGACGAAGAAAACGCATGTGCGCTACCTGATCCTGTTCATGCTGTTCGTGGTGACCACGATCAACTACGCCGACCGCGCAACCATCGCCATCGCAGGGTCGAGCCTGCAAAAGGACCTGGGCATCGACGCCGTCACCCTGGGCTACATATTCTCGGCCTTCGGCTGGGCCTATGTGGCCGGACAGATTCCCGGCGGATGGTTGCTCGATCGCTTCGGCTCAAAAAACGTCTATGCATTCAGCATCTTCACCTGGTCACTGTTCACCTTGCTGCAAGGCTTCGTCGGCGGCCTGCCGGTGGCCTGGGCAGTGGTCACTCTGTTTACCCTGCGTTTTCTGGTCGGTTTTGCCGAAGCGCCGTCGTTCCCCGGCAACGCCCGCATCGTCGCCGCCTGGTTTCCGACCCAGGAGCGCGGTACTGCCTCGGCGATCTTCAACTCGGCGCAGTATTTCGCCACTGCCCTGTTCGCACCGCTGATGGGCTGGATCGTGTTCAGCTTCGGCTGGGAGCATGTGTTCGTGGTCATGGGCGTGCTGGGCATCCTCTTCTCGATCATATGGCTCAAGACCATCTACAACCCTCGCCAGCACCCGCGTATCAGCCCCGCCGAGCTTGAACACATCGAGCAGAACGGCGGCTTGGTGGACATGGACCACAAGCGCGGCAACGACGGGCCCAAGTGGGGCTACATCAAGCAATTGCTGACCAGCCGCATGCTCCTGGGTGTGTACCTTGGCCAGTACTGCATCAACGCCATCACCTACTTCTTCCTGACCTGGTTCCCGGTGTACCTGGTCCAGGAACGGGGCATGACCATCCTCAAAGCAGGGTTCATCGCTTCGCTGCCAGCCATCTGTGGCTTCATCGGTGGGGTACTGGGCGGCGTGATTTCGGACTGGCTGCTGCGCCGCGGCCATTCGCTGACCTTCTCGCGCAAACTGCCAATCGTGTGCGGCCTGATGTTGTCCACCACCATGGTGTTCTGCAACTACGTCGATGCCGAATGGATGGTGGTGGGCTTCATGACCCTCGCTTTCTTCGGCAAAGGCATTGGTGCGTTGGGCTGGGCAGTGGTGGCCGACACCTCGCCCAAGCAGATCGCCGGCCTGTCCGGCGGGCTGTTCAATACCTTCGGCAACATCGCCTCGATCACAACGCCGATCGTGATTGGCTACATCATCAGCGCCACCGGCTCGTTCAAGTGGGCGCTGGTCTATGTGGGTGCCAACGCGCTGGTGGCAGTACTGAGCTACCTGGTGATCGTCGGCCCCATCAAGCGAATCGAGCTGCGCGAAGAGTCGCCTGAGTCCAAGCCGGCGTCAGTGCCGGATGCCCAGCTTGCCAGCCCGCGTCACTGATTGAGCACGTGCGCACTGACTAGCCCGTGCGCCCGCACGTACAAAAGCCGGAGAACCTGAACAATAGGGCCCGAACATGCAGCTGATCGAACATTCCGAATCGCCGCGCTACATCCGCCTGCACGAGGACGACAATGTCGTGGTGGTGGTCAACGACGGCGGCCTGGGCGAAGGGGCCCGGTTCGTCGACGGGCTGACCCTGGTAGAAGACGTGCCGCAGAGCCACAAGGTGGCCACCGTGCCTATCCCCAAGGGCCAAGCGGTACGACGCTATGGCCAGGTGATCGGTTATGCCTTGGAGGACCTGCGCCAGGGCAGTTGGGTGCAGGAGGGGCAGCTGGCCATGCCCGCCCCGCCTGAGCTGGACAATCTGCCATGCTGCGATGCAGTTCCCCAACCGCAACCGCCGCTGCAGGGCCATACCTTCGAAGGCTATCGCAATGCCGACGGCACGGTTGGCACTCGCAATATCCTGGGTATCACCACCACCGTGCAATGCGTCACTGGGGTGCTGGAGCATGCCGTCAAGCGCATCCGCCACGAGCTGCTGCCGCGCTATCGGAATGTGGACGATGTGGTCGCCCTCACCCACAGCTACGGCTGCGGCGTGGCCATCAATGCCCGCGATGCCTATATCCCCATCCGCACCGTACGCAACCTGGCGCGCAACCCCAACCTGGGTGGCGAAGCGCTGGTCATCAGCCTGGGTTGTGAAAAGCTGCAGGCCAGCCAGGTGATGCACGACGACGACCCCTCGGTCGACCTCAGCGAGCCCTGGCTGTACCGCCTGCAGGACGCAAGCCTGGGCTTCACTGAGATGATCGAGCAGATCATGGCCCTGGCTGAAACCCGCCTGAAGAAACTCGACAAGCGCAGGCGCGAGACCGTGCCGGCCAGTGAGTTGATCCTGGGCATGCAGTGCGGCGGCAGCGATGCCTTCTCGGGCATCACCGCCAACCCGGCACTTGGCTACGCGGCAGACCTGCTCGTGCGGGCCGGTGCAACGGTGCTGTTCTCGGAAGTGACCGAGGTGCGCGACGCCATCTACATGCTTACCTCCCGCGCCCAGGACCGGCAGGTGGCCGATGCGCTGGTACGCGAAATGGACTGGTACGACCGCTACCTGCACCAGGGCGCTGCCGATCGCAGCGCCAATACCACGCCAGGCAACAAGAAAGGCGGCTTGTCGAACATTGTCGAGAAAGCACTGGGCTCGATCGTCAAGTCAGGCAGCGGCGCCATTCAAGGTGTGCTCGGGCCAGGGGAACGGGTGAGCGGCAAGGGGCTTATCTTCTGTGCCACCCCTGCCAGCGACTTCGTCTGCGGCACCCTGCAGCTGGCCGCCGGGATGAACCTGCATGTGTTCACTACCGGCCGCGGTACGCCATATGGCCTGGCGATGGCGCCGGTAGTGAAGGTATGCACCCGCACCGAGCTGGCGCAGCGCTGGCCGGACCTCATCGACATCGACGCCGGGCGTATCGCCACGGGTCGCAGCACCATCGAAGAGCTGGGCTGGGAGCTGTTCCACTACTACCTGGACGTGGCCAGCGGGCGCAAACACACCTGGGCCGAGCAACACCGCCTGCATAACGACATCACCCTGTTCAATCCCGCACCCATTACCTGATCCCTTGTCCCTGAGGAGTTCCAGATGCCAGAGATTCTTGGCCACAACTTCATCGCCAGCCAGCGCAGCGCAGCCGGCACACAGCGCCTGCAAAGCCTGGATGCCACCACTGGCGAGCCCCTGCCCTATAGCTTCGCACAAGCCACCGAGCGCGAGGTGGCCGAGGCGGCCGAGGCGGCACAGGCCGCCTTCGCAGGGTTTCGCCAATTGCCACCGGCACGCCGCGCCGAGTTTCTGGACGCCATTGCCGCGGAGCTCGATGCGCTCGACGATGCCTTCGTGGCGATCGTGTGCCGTGAAACCGCCTTACCGACAGCTCGGATCCAGGGTGAGCGCGGCAGGACCAGCGGTCAGATGCGCCTGTTTGCTCAGGTGCTGCGCCGAGGCGACTATCTGGGTGCGCGCATCGACCTGGCCCAACCAGACCGTCAGCCGCTGCCGCGGGTGGACCTGCGACAGATGCGCATCGGCGTTGGTCCTGTAGCGGTGTTCGGCGCGAGCAACTTCCCCCTGGCCTTCTCTACCGCCGGTGGTGACACCGCTGCTGCACTGGCTGCCGGTTGCCCGGTGGTGTTCAAGGCGCACAGCGGCCATATGGCCACCGCCGACCTGGTCGGTTGTGCCATCGAACGCGCGGCCGCCCGTACCGGCATGCCCAAAGGTGTGTTCAACATGGTGTTTGGGGCAGGCGTGGGTGAGCCATTGGTCAAGCATCCGGCCATCCAGGCAGTGGGCTTCACCGGCTCGCTCAAAGGTGGCGATGCCCTGTGCCGCATGGCCGCCGAGCGCCCCCAGCCGATCCCGGTGTTTGCCGAAATGTCGAGCATCAACCCGGTGATTGTCCTGCCCGGGGCGCTGGCCAAGCGCGGCGAAGCCATTGCGCGTGAACTGGCAGGCTCCGTTTGCATGGGGGCTGGGCAGTTCTGCACCAACCCGGGTTTGGTGATAGGCCTGCAATCGCCCGCGTTCAGCCAACTCCTCGAAGACTTGGGCACCCATCTGGACCACCAGGCCGGCCAGACCATGCTCAATGCAGGTGGCCTGCGAAGCTATGTCAGTGGGCTGGATCACCTTCACGCCCATGACGGCATCGTGCACTTGGCCGGCCAGCCGCAGACAGGCCCCCAGGCACGAGCACAACTGTTCAAGGCCGAGGCCCGCCTGCTGGTGACGTCTGACCCGCTTTTGCAGGAAGAAGTCTTCGGTCCGACGACAGTAGCGGTGCAAGCGCGCGACGAGGAACAACTGCGCAGCGCCCTGCAGGGCCTGAGAGGCCAACTGACCGCGACGCTGATCGGCGAGCCGGAAGACTTTGCTGCGTTCGCCTGGTTGGTACCGCTGCTGGAGGAAAAGGTCGGCCGCATCCTGGTCAACGGCTATCCAACAGGTGTGGAGGTATGCGATGCCATGGTCCACGGCGGCCCGTACCCCGCCACCTCGGACGCCCGGGGCACGTCTGTCGGCACGTTGGCCATCGACCGATTCCTGCGGCCGGTGTGCTACCAGAACTACCCCCAGGCGCTGCTGCCCGAGCCGCTGCGCGACAGCAATCCGCTGGGGTTGCGCCGGTTGGTCAATGGCCAGTGGAGTGAAGAAGCGCTCCAAGGTAGATCTTGAGTCATTAGCCGGGATGAGAGTCATCCAGAGGCTGGGGCGGTTAGGTCACGCCCCGCTCACCTGCGCCCGCTCATGGGCTTGGCGCAGCCGCTCCCGGCTGTTGCTCAGGTGCATGCGCATGGCCATCTTCGCCCCTTCACTGTCCTGGCGAGCAATTGCCTCGTAGATCGCTTCGTGCTCATGCATCAACCGGCTCATGTAGTGGGGCTGGTCGTCGTGGGCCAGGCGAGCAGAGTTGAGGCGGGTTCGAGGGATGATGCTGGTGCCAAGGTGGTTGATGATGTCGGCGAAATAGTGATTACCGCTGGCCTGGGCGATGCGCAGGTGGAATTGAAAGTCCGCGGACACTGCGTCGGTAGCATGGGCTGCTTGTTCATTTAGCTCATCGAGGGCTGCGCGCATCCCGGCCAGCTCTTCATCGCTGCGTCGCTGAGCCGCCAGGCTGGCCGATTCGATTTCGAGGGCGATGCGCAGCTCCAGTACCGCAAGTACTTCGCGCAGCGTCACCACCGTGGCCGGGTCGATGCGCAGCCCCCCGACCGGCGGAGCGTCCAGCACGAAGGTACCGATACCGTGACGGGTCTCCACCTGCCCGGCGGCTTGCAAGCGCGAGATCGCCTCACGCACGACCGTGCGGCTGACCCCTTCCTCAGCCATGATCTGCGATTCGGTCGGCAGCTTGTCACCGCGCTTGAGTTGACCACTGCGGATGCGTTCGGTCAGCACTGTGACCAGTTCCTGGGCCAGGCTGCGCGGCTTGCGCCTGGCCCGTGGCGGTGGTTGTAGATCTGACATGCCCTGTGCTTCACCTTGAAAGACAGCCGCCATGATAGCGCAGGCAGTTGTACGATCACATACGGCTGCAACGCTATCGATGCTGGCGCTATCACCAGACCGTTTGTTAAGGTCCGGGCTTTCCACGGAAGGATGCCTGCATGAGATTGCTCGACCGATCGCTGCTCAGCTGTGGCTTGCTCATTCCATTGTGGCTAGCTCTGGGCGTTACGCTGACCGCCATGGCCTACCCCGGCTACGATCATCTGCAATTGGCCATGAGCCAGCTGGGCGCCGTCGGTGCCCCAACCCACCATCTTTCCCCGCTGGTGAACAATTTCCCGTTAGCGCTACTGTTCGCCTTGTTCGCGTGGGGCATTGCCCGGCGCTGGCGCGGCTCCCGGCTGGCCATGGTCAGTGCAGTGCTGTTGTTGCTGCACGCCGTTGGCAGCTTGGGCACGGGATGGTTCGCCTGCGACCAGGGCTGCGCGCCTGAACAGCCTTCCACGTCGCAGCAGTTGCACAACCTGTCCGGGCTGTTGATGTTCATATCCTTGACCCTCGCCAGTGCCCTGTGGATCTGGCTTGGCGCCCGCATCGCGCACTCGCGCGCCCTGGCGGTCTGCTCGCTGGCCTGTACCCTTGGGGCAATTGTCACAGTCGGGTTCATGGGCCAGGCCATGCAGAGCGGCGAATTGTTCGGGCTTTACCAGCGCCTCAATTATGGCGTGGGCGTGCTGTGGGTAGCGGCTATTGCCTGGTACAGCCTGCGCGAACATGCCAGCACAGACGCCAAAGCTGCGCTGGCCTGAAGGCAAACTGCTGGCCCCCGGCTTTGGAAGGAGGAGGCAAACTTCCTTCTCCTTCAATAGCTTAGGACAGTAACATGCGGGTAATTCTAGCAATAATGACGGGCTGCCTGTTGGCTACAGCAGGTATCAGCGCCAGCGCCCGACCTTTGACTCAGAACGATCGCCAAGCCTGCAAGTGGGGCGCGCAGATTGCAGCCCAGGCCCAGCAGGCCAAGCTGTCTGGGGTCACGCTGTATACCGCACGCAAGAAGCTGCAGGCACGCAAGTTTGCCAAGCCATGGATGCGCATGACCGCCTTCGGCATTACCGAGCAGACATATAACAGTCGCTCGAGGCTCTCACCTGCTGCCATCAGCAAAACCTATCAGGAACAATGTGTGCAACATGCGCTGGCACGCAGATAGCTATACCTATCAATTAGTTACTAAGCATAGTTGATACAAATTATTAGCAACCAACCCCTCCCGCCATGCTTGGTTCAGCTATATCGAACCTAGCGTTGACTGGCCCAGTCGGGAATCAACGGGCCAGCCCTTTGCGTTAACAGCCAGTCAAGGTCGTCGCGCGACGCTCCCCTGCAAAGAACGCAGGGCGCAGCCGCACCCCGATCACGTTGCCCAGGTAGGCGGCGATCAGCCATAGCCAGCCGTGCAGGCTCCCTGAAGCGATACCGCTGAAATAAGCGCCGATATTGCAGCCGTAGGCCAGGCGCGAACCGTAGCCCAGCAACAGGCCGCCGATAACGGCGGCGATCAATGACGGCAGCGGGATCTTCAGGCTCGGGGCAAAACGCCCGGCAAGGCCTGCTGCAAGCAACGCCCCCAGCACGATGCCTAGGTCCATGACGGTGGTCACATCCTGCCAGACCGGCGAAGCCAAGGCTTTGGCATTTGCCGGTGCCTGCCAGAACACCCAGCTGCTCACCTGAACACCCAGGCTGTCCAGCACCTTGGCGCCCCATAAGGCGAAGGCCGAGGTGATGCCCCAGGGCCGTCCAGCCAAGGCCAGGGTGGCATAGTTGAGCACGGCCAACGCGACCGCGCCCCAGAGCAACGGCCAGGGGCCTCGCACAAAGCGTTGCAGACCTGCCCGGTCATGCTGCTCGGGCTGTTCAAGCCTGCCGTGGCGGCGCTTTTCCAGGTGCACAGTGACCCAGGCGATCAGGCCGAACACGCCCAGGCTCACCAGCAAGGCAGGTACCAGGCCCCATGCCTGCACGATTGAGGTCGCAGGCAATGATGGCAAGGCAAACCACCAGTCGGCGTGGTGCGTGGCGGTCACGGACCCGATGATGAAGAACAGCAGGGTTACCAGCATTCGGGCATTGCCGCCGCCAACGGTGAACAAGGTGCCCGAGGCGCAGCCGCCCCCCAGTTGCATGCCGATGCCGAAGATGAAAGCCCCGAACACGACGGACACCCCGGCCGGTGCCACAAGGCCCGTCACGGGGGTGCCGAACAGGTTGCCGGCCGCAAGCGCCGGGAAGAACAGCAGTACGGCCAGCGCCAGCATGACCATCTGCGCACGCAAGCCGGCGCCGCGCCGCTCATTGATGAACACGCGCCAGGCTGAGGTGAAGCCGAAGGCCGCGTGATACAACGTCAGGCCCAGCGCAGCCCCCAGTAGCAGAAGCAGGACCTGCCTGAAGCCTGCATTGGCATCCAGGAACCAGGCGCCAGCTATCAGTAGACCCAACGCGACAAGGGGTGCGCCCAGACGGCGCGGTTCAGGTGAAACGGTGGCGGAAAGACCCATCGAAATACTCGGAAAAAATCGAACAGGTGCGCAGTATAACGGCAACCACCGGTGAGGTCGTGTAGTGCCGTCAGCGGTGCAGGCGCGCATTTGTTAGGCTTGGCCCCTGCCCCCTTATGGATCAGACGCCCGAACCATGGATCAATTGCGCCGAATCGACCTGAACCTGCTGCTGGCCCTGCACGCCCTGCTTACCGAGCGGCATGTAACACGCGCTGCCATTCGCCTGCACCGCAGTCAGCCGGCCGTCAGCCACGCGCTGGCGCAGTTGCGCGAGCATTTCGATGATCCTCTGCTGGTACGTCAGGGTGGCACGATGACGCTCACCGCGCGGGCTCAGGCGTTGGCCCAACCGCTAGAGGACGCATTGGCCAATCTGGAGGGGCTGCTGAGCACGCCGCAATTCGATGCTACGCAGGCCCGGCGACGCTTCCGTCTCTCGCTGTCGGACTATGCAGCACGGATCATCCTGCCACCTCTACTGCGCCATGTGCGGCGCGTTGCCCCGGGCATCGACCTGGCGGTCAGCCAGGCCAGTCGCGAGGCAATGGTGGCTCAGTTGCTCGACGGCGAGCTGGACCTGGCGCTGGGGGTCTTTCCGGAATTACCTCAAGGCATCACCGCCCAATCACTGTTTGCCGATCGCTTCGTAAGCGTGGCTGACCAGCAGACACTGCCGGAGACTGGCGAATTGAGCTTGAGCCAGTGGTTGGCGCGCCCCCATGTGCTGGTGGCTACGCGCCCCGACGCCTTCGATGAGATTGACCGTGCACTGGCCTCCCAAGGTCAGCGCCGGCACATTGCCCTGGCGCTGCCGCACTGGAGCGCAGCCGTAGAAGTAGTGAAAGATACCGACCTGATTCTGACCGTAGCGCGACGGGCCCTCGCCCAGCTGCCTGCCCATGGGGGGCTGTGCGAGTTCGTCCCCCCGCTGCCTTTGGACAGCATCGATTACCGGCAAGCCTGGCACAGCCGCAAGCAGGATGATGCGGGGCATCGCTGGCTGCGCGAGACGGTGCTGGCATGCTGTCAGCCAGAGGTCTGATCGTGGCTTGAGCGCTCCACCGCGGGCTCGCTTTTGCTGGGTGTACCGGCGGCCCACTGACTCTGCACCAACCACACGCCGGCCAGGATCATCACAAGTCCAAAAATTCGCGCCAGCCCCAGGGGCCTGCCTGGCAGGTTCATGATGGCAAAATGATCAGCAACCACCGCCGTAACGATCTGCCCTGCCACCACCAGCACCAGAAAGCCTGCCGCCCCAAGCTTGGGCGTCAGCGCCGCCGCCCCTGCCACATAAAGGGCGCCCAGCACACCGCCGATCCAGAGCCACCACGGCCCTTGCAACGCCCTGCCGATGTCAGGCGCAGGGATCCGCAGCACCAGCAGCGCTGTGATGACGACCACGGCGCTGACGGCGAGCGACGCAAATGCGCCCCACAGCCAGTGACCGAGCGCCCTGCCTGCAGCGGCATTGCCTGCCGCTTGAAACGGCAGAACCGCGCCAGCAATCAACGCCAAAACAATGGGTAACAGCACTATCATCATGGATTTACTGAACATGACCGTTCTCGCTAAACAGGACGGGGTTCAGCATGAGGCTATTGATGCCTCGCATGGAAATCGAAAGCTGAGATGGAAACTATTCGTATGGCGAATAGCGAATCTGCGTGGCTACGCCAAGGCGTAACAGCCGTGATCCTAGAGAGTAAGCCATAGGGGCGGACAGTCCCGCCCCTGCAGCCGATTGCATCAGTTGCGCGTCACCCGCCATACGGTGTTGGCCAGATCGTCCGCAATGATCAATGCCCCACGCGGGTCGACTGTCACACCCACTGGACGCCCACGCGTCTTGCCATCTTCACCTCGAAAGCCGGTGGCGAAATCGATGGGCTCGCCTGCCGGCTTGCCGTTGCTGAACGGCACGAAGATGACCTTGTAGCCAACCGGGTTCGGCCTGTTCCAGCTGCCGTGCTCGCCCACGAACACCCCCTCGGCAAAGCCTTGGCCCATGGCGGCCGTTGAGAAGTCGACACCCAGCGCCGCAACATGCGACCCCAGGCTGTAGTCGGGCTTGATCGCCGCAGCTACTTTGTCAGGATTCTGCGGCCGCACTCGGTCGTCGACGTTCTGCCCCCAGTAACTGTAGGGCCAGCCGTAAAAGCCGCCCTCACGCACGGAGGTCAGGTAGTCGGGGACCAGGTCTGGGCCCAGTTCGTCGCGCTCGTTGACCACTGTCCAGAGCTGCCCGGTACCCGGCTGGATAGCCAGTGCAGTGGGGTTGCGCAGCCCGGTGGCGTAGGGCCGATGTGCGCCCGTCTGGGCATCGACTTCCCACACCATCGCACGGTCGATCTCGACCTCAAGGCCGCGCTCGGTGATGTTGCTGTTCGAACCGATGCCGACGTAGAGGAAGCGGCCGTCCGGGCTGATGGTCAAGGCTTTGGTCCAGTGGTGGTTGATCTCGGCCGGCAGGTCGGTGAGCTTGACCGGTGGGCCGTCGGCCTTGGTCTGGCCGTCGCGGTAGTCGAAGCGCACCAGTGCGTCCTGGTTGGCCACGTACAACTTGCCATCGGCAAATGCCAGGCCATAGGGCGCATTCAGGTTCTCGGCAAAGACGGTCTTAAGCTCATACTTGCCATCACCATCGGCATCGCGCAACAGGGTCAGGCGGTTGCCGCCCTTGACCTGGGTATTGCCCTTGGCCTTGATCTGGCTGGCGATCACATCCTTGGGCTTGAGTTTGGCAGCGCTGCCGCCACGCCCTTCGGCCACCAGGATGTCGCCGTTGGGCAGCACCAGGCTCTGACGCGGGATCTTCAAGTCGGTCGCGATGGCCGTGACGCTGAAACCGTCGGGCACGGTCGGCTTTTGCTGCCCCCAGGCAACCGGCTCGGCGATCTTCATGCTGGGCAGCAGACCGCGCTGGGGATCGGGCAGCTTCGGGTCAGGCCCACGGGCCTGGGTGGGGTCACCCTCACCGCCGCAAGCCGCCAGCAACAGCGAAAGAGACAGCAAACTCACAGCGTGCAGCGCTCTCATGCTTCACCTCC
This sequence comes from Pseudomonas sp. DE0010, assembly GCF_007680745.1. NCBI lineage: Bacteria > Pseudomonadati > Pseudomonadota > Gammaproteobacteria > Pseudomonadales > Pseudomonadaceae > Pseudomonas > Pseudomonas sp. DE0010. The sequence continues at coordinate 78,460 of NZ_VEJQ01000009.1, read as the reverse complement.
CGAACGCAGGTTGCTCAAGCCAAGCCACGCCGTCACCACAGCGAGCACGGTCACGATCACCGACAGCACCAGCCCGGACGGCATCACAGCCCAGGCGTCCTTGGCATGCTCGAAGGCGTTGACCAACCCCAGCACCCACGTCACCAGCAAGAGCAAGAAGTAAAGGGTTGGCCGCCCGGCCTTGTGTCGAGCGCTGATCAGGTTGGCCAGGGCGAACAGCAGGGCCAGCCCGCAGAACACCAGGCCCCCTGCGATCAGCCAGGCGGCAAAGTTGCTCCATTGAATCTGGTAGCTGTTGTAGTAGGCAATGTCACTGATCATTGCCCCCAGGAACAGCGGCACGGTGCCCGCCAACAACAACGCATGCAGTGGGCCAGGTCTGCAGCGGTACAGGGTAGGGTCGGAAACGGTCACGGTGCCTCCTTTTCGTTCAGTGACCGGGGCCGGCGAGAGACGGCCCACGGGGATACGCAGGGTGCGCCTAGCAAATGAGCACCCTGGCGAGCCGATAGTTCAGCCCTGCATGGCTGAAATATCCTGCAAAAAATCCCGAACCGCTGCCCTTCGTGGCATACGCGGCCCATACAGGCCCCATGCCTGCCAGACGTCAGGCCAGTCGCGCCCGAGCGGCGTGCAGCTTCTTGTAGCTGTCGATCAGGCGCAGATGGCGATCCAGCCCTTCGAGCTTCATGCTGGTCGGGGTCAGGCCGTGGAAGCGCACGCTTCCCTCGATCGAGCCCAGCACTGCATCCATGCGCGGGTTGCCGAACATGCGGCGGAAATTGACTTCGTAGTCGGCCATGTCCAGTTCATCGTCCAACTGCACTTCCAATGCCACGTTAAGCGCCTGGTAGAACAGCCCCCGCTCCACGGTGTTGTCGTTGAACTGGAGAAACGCCTCGACCAGCTCCTTGGCCTCCTCGAAGCGCTGCACGGCCAGGCAGATGAGCAGCTTGAGCTCAAGGATGGTCAGTTGCCCCCATACCGTGTTGTCGTCGAATTCAACGCCAATCAGCGTGGTGATGGTGGTGTAGTCATCGACATCGCAATTGTCCAGGCGTTTGAGCAGCAGCTTGAGCGAGCGGTTGTCCAGGCGGTGCAGGTTGAGGATGTCGGCGCGGAAGGAAAGCGCCCGGTTGGTGTTGTCCCAGATCAGGTCCTCGACCGGGTAGATTTCCGAATAGCCTGGCACCAGGATTCGGCAGGCGATTGCCCCGAGGTTGTCGTACACGGCCATGTAGACCTCTTTGCCAAGGTCTTCGAGGATGCCGAACAAGGTGGCTGCCTCCTGCGCATTGGCACCTTCGCCCTGGGCAGTGAAATCCCAATCGACGAACTCGAAGTCAGCCTTGGCGCTGAAGAAGCGCCACGACACAACGCCGCTGGAGTCGATGAAATGCTCGACGAAATTGTTCGGCTCGGTCAGGGCGTGGCTTTCGAAGGTGGGCTGTGGCAGGTCGTTCAAACCTTCGAAGCTGCGGCCCTGCAGCAGTTCGGTCAAGCTGCGCTCCAAGGCCACCTCAAGGCTTGGGTGAGCACCGAACGAAGCGAACACACCACCGGTGCGCGGGTTCATCAGGGTGACGCACATCACCGGGAATTCGCCGCCCAGCGAGGCATCCTTGACCAGTACTGGAAAGCCCTGCTCCTCCAGCCCCTGGATACCCGCGACGATGGACGGATAGCGGGCCAGCACCTCGGCGGGAACGTCTGGCAGGCACAGCTCGCCTTCGAGGATTTCACGCTTGACCGCACGCTCGAAGATTTCGGACAAGCACTGCACCTGCGCTTCGGCCAGCGTGTTGCCCGCGCTCATGCCGTTGCTCAGGAACAGGTTCTCGATCAGGTTCGACGGGAAGTACACCACCTGCTGGTCTGATTGGCGCACGAACGGCAGCGAACAGATGCCCCGGGCGGTGTTGCCCGAGTTGGTGTCGTACAGGTGCGAGCCGCGCAGTTCGCCATCGGGGTTATAGATGGCCAGGCAATGCGCGTCGAGGATTTCGTCAGGCAGGGCATCCCGAGGGCCGGGCTTGAACCACTGTTCGTCCGGGTAGTGCACGAAGGCCGCATTGGCCAGCTCCTCTCCCCAGAACTGGTCGTTGTAGAAGAAATTGCAATTCAGCCGCTCGATGAATTCGCCCAGGGCAGACGCCAGCGCCGCTTCTTTGGTAGCGCCCTTGCCATTGGTGAAGCACATGGGCGACTGCGCATCGCGCACATGCAACGACCAGACGTTGGGCACGATATTGCGCCACGAAGCAATTTCGATCTTCATGCCAAGGTCGGCCAGGATGCCGGACATGTTGGCAATCGTCTGCTCCAATGGCAGGTCCTTGCCAGGGATGCGCGTGCTGGTTTCGGCCACCGGCATGAGCAAACCCTGGGCATCGGCATCGAGGTTGTCGACCACCTCGATCACGAATTGCGGACCGGTCTGCACCACCTTCTTGACCGTGCAGCGCTCGATCGAACGCAAGATGCCCTGGCGGTCCTTGTCGGTGATGTCTTCAGGCAGCTCCACCTGGATCTTGAACACCTGGTTGTAGCGGTTCTCGGGGTCGACGATGTTGTTCTGCGACAGGCGGATGTTTTCGGTGGGAATGCCGCGTGTCTGGCAGTAGAGCTTGACGAAGTAAGCCGCGCACAGCGCCGAGGACGCCAGGAAATAGTCGAATGGCCCAGGGGCCGAGCCATCGCCCTTGTAGCGGATCGGTTGATCGGCGATCACCGTGAAGTCATCGAACTTGGCTTCGAGACGGAGATTGTCGAGAAAATTGACCTTGATTTCCATGCGGGTTTACCGTGATTTTAAGCGTGCAAAACACAATGGTCGGCATTATCCGGTTTTTCACAGCGGAAATCCTCCCCGACCGGCATGCGCGTCAATGGCGGCCTCGCGCTTGCGCATTCCGGGGAAATCCTTGCCTGATCCTCTGTATCTGCACAGCCTGGCGCAGGCACCGGTTCGGCGCTGTGCTAGCGTTTCTGCACGGGGCAACGCACCCCACGATGATGACAAGAGCAGCGCTAACCGATGACTGGCAGGTGAACCATGGAACTACTCATCAACGGCACGACCCACCAGGTCGATGCAGACGCCGACACGCCCCTTTTGTGGGTGATCCGCGACGACCTGGGCATGACCGGCACCAAGTATGGCTGCGGCCTGGCCCAGTGCGGGGCTTGCTCGGTGCTGGTGGACGGCGTTGTGGTGCGCGCCTGCGTGACCCCGGTGTCCGGCGTGGTTGGCCGACACGTGTCGACCATTGAGGCGATCGAGGCCGACCCTGTGGGCAAGCGGGTGGTAGCGGCTTGGGTGGAACACCAGGTCGCGCAATGCGGGTACTGCCAATCCGGTCAGGTAATGGCAGCGACCGCGCTGCTCAAGCATACCCCGGCACCCAGCACCGAGCAGATCGATGCAGCCATGATCAACCTGTGCCGCTGCGGCACCTACAACGCTATTCATGCAGCCATGCATGACCTGGCGCAGGGAGCCAAAGCCTGATGAGCACGCCTGATCCCGTTGCTGAGCTGCATAGATTGCAAGCTGGTGAAACCGTCAATCTCTCGCGTCGCCGTTTCCTGGTCGGCACGGCTGCAGGTGCATTGGTCCTGGGCTTCGGCCTGCCGACGGGCGTTGCGCGTGTGCAGGCCGCTGCCGATACGCAGCGAGGCACCCAGGTACCGGCGTTCCTGGAAATCCGACCGGATGGCACGGTCCGTCTGCTCAGTCCGTTCATGGAAGGCGGCCAAGGGCCGTTCACCGCCATGGCGCAGATTGTTGGCGAGGAGCTGGATGTGGACCCTGCTCACTTCATCGTGGACAGCGCCCCACCTGGCCAAGCCTATGTGGTGATGGAAAACGGCATGCGCATCACCGGCGGCAGCATGTCCGTACGCATGAGCTACTCCACCATGCGCCGCCTGGGCGCATTGGCGCGGGCGATGTTGCTGCAGGCCGCTGCGCAGCAACTGGGTGTTGAGGCGGGCGAGCTCACCACGACGCCGGGTACCGTAGTACATACCACGTCAGGGCGCACGCTTGGGTACGGCGAACTGGCCGAGCGCGCCATGGACCTGCCGGTCCCCGACCCTGCCACCGTCAAGCTTCGTGATCCTGCCCACTTTCGCTGGATTGGCAAGCCAGTTCGGCGCCTGGATGCATACGACAAGTCCACCGGCAAGGCCATGTACTGCATCGACCTCAGCGTGCCGAATATGCTTCATGCCGCCGTGCAGCATGCCCCTCGCTTGGGCATGACGGTAGGCCAAGTGCGCAATGAGGCACAGGTAGCTGCCATGAAGGGCGTGCATTCAGTGCATCGCCTGCCCGGTGCTGTAGCGGTGGTTGCACCACGTTGGTGGCACGCCAAGCGTGCGGTCGAGGCACTGCAAGTGCAGTGGCTGGAGCCAGCCGCAGATTCCACCGTGCGGGCCATGCCGGCGGATTTTTCCAGCGACGGCTGGCTCCAGCACCTGGCCAGTGCCACGGGTCCAACCCGTGATGAAGAAACGGCCGGAGACGTGGCAAGCGCGCTGGACAACGCCGTGACCACCGTCGAGGCCAGCTACCACAACCAGTACCTGAACCATGCCCAGCTCGAGCCCCCTTCTGCCCTGGCCCGCTTCAACCCCGACGGCACACTGGAGGTCTGGCTGCCCAACCAGGCGCCCGACATGTTCCGCGATGACATCGCCAAGCGCACCGGGCTGTCACCCGACCAGATCACGCTGCATTCGCCGCTGCTTGGCGGCTTCTTCGGTCGGCACTTCCTGTATGAGTCCGCCAACCCCTACCCGCAAGCCATCGCCCTGGCCAAAGCGGTTGGCCAGCCTGTCAAGCTGATCTGGAGCCGCGAGGAAGAGTTCCTTCGCGATGTGCTACGCCCTGTCGCCGCGGTCAAGTTCCGCGCCGGGCTCGATGCCAAAGGCTTGCCGGTGGTCCTGGAGGCGGTCAGCGCCACGGAAGGCCCCACCGAAGCCCTGGCCGGCAAGCAAGGTGACAAGGTCGACCCCACGGCACTGGAAGGGCTATCGGGCAAGGCCTATGCCATCGCCAACAGGCGCATCGCACAGGTGTACGTCAAAGGCCCGGCCATGCTCGGTTATTGGCGGTCGGTGGGCAACTCGCTCAATGACTTCTTCTATGAGTCTTTCCTGGACGAGCTGGCGGACAAAGGGGGCCAGGACCCTCTGGCCCTGCGTCGGCACCTGCTACGAGACAACCCGCGCCTGACCCAACTATTGCAAGCGGTCGTCGAGCTTTCAGGGGGCTGGAAGCGTGGGCCTTTCACTGCCGAGGATGGCACGCGGCGGGCCCGAGGCTTGGCGATGGCGTCCCCTTTCGGGTCCGAAGCGGCCGTGATCGCCGAGGTCTCCATCGAAGACGGCCAGGTGAAGGTCCACGACATCTGGCAGGCGATCGATCCGGGTAGCATCGTCAACCCGGCCATCATCGAGCACCAGGTCAATGGCGCGGTGGCCTTGGGGTTGTCGCAGACGCTGGTCGAGGAAGCGGTGTATGTCGATGGCATGCCGCGTGCGCGCAACTATGACCTGTACCCGATCCTGCCGCCTGCGCGCATGGCTCGGGTGCATGTACGCATTGTTGAGAGTGGCGCGAAGATGGGCGGTATCGGCGAGCCACCGTTGCCCGCGGTAGCACCGGCGGTGGCCAATGCCGTGGCCCAACTGACCGGACAACGGGTTCGCAGCCTGCCCATGAGCCGTCATACCTTCAGCTGACCGACAAGGACGCCGCCATGCACCCTCGTACTGCTAGAACCCTTGGCTGGCTGTTGCTGCCCTGCGCGGTCGCCGCTGGCCTGGCCGGTTGGTACGTCACCCGAGAGCCTGCTTCGCCGTTCTCTGATGAGCAGGCACGCGCCACCGACGACCCGGCATTGATCAGTCGCGGGGAATACGTCGCACGGCTGGGCGATTGCGTCGCCTGCCACAGCCTGCCTGGCGAACCGCCGATGGCCGGGGGGCTCGAGATGGCTACCCCGCTTGGCACGATCCACGCCACCAACATCACACCCGACCGGGAGACAGGCATCGGCGCCTACTCGCTGGCCGACTTCGACCGGGCCGTGCGCCACGGTGTGGCGCCTGGCGGGCGCCGCCTCTACCCCGCCATGCCGTACCCCTCCTACGCCAAGCTCAGCGACGACGACATACGTGCGCTTTACGCATTCTTCATGCGCAGTGTTCAGCCTGCACGACAGCCGAACAAGCCTGGCGACATACCTTGGCCATTGAACCTACGCTGGCCCATCGCCCTGTGGAACGGCGCGTTCGCACCCGCGAGCCCTTACGTGGCGAAGGACGACCAGAATGCACTGTGGAATCGCGGCGCCTACATCGTGCAGGGGCCTGGGCACTGCGGCAGCTGCCATACCCCCCGAGGCCTGGCTTTCAATGAAAAAGCCTTCGACGAGTCGGGCGCCCCGTATCTCGCAGGCGCCTTGCTCGACGGCTGGTACGCGCCCAGTTTGCGCAATGACCCTAACACCGGCCTTGGGCGCTGGAACGAGGCTGAGGTGGTGCAGTTTCTCAAGACCGGTCGCAATCGACATGCCGTGGTCTTCGGCTCGATGACCGAGGCATTCAACAACTCCACGCAGTTCATGACCGATGGCGATCTACAAGCCATCGCCCACTACCTCAAGGCACTGCCCGGCGATCCATCCCGTGACGGCAAACCCTGGGAGTATCAGCCCGAACCGACGCTCGTCCAGCTGGGGCGCCCGGGCGTACGCACGTACATGGCGCGCTGTGCCACCTGCCACGGCATGGACGGCAAGGGCCAGGGTGAGTGGATGCCGCCCCTGGCCGGCGCCACTTCTTTACTCGCCAACGAGGCTGCTTCGGCCATCAACATCACCCTGAACGGGTCGCAGCGGGCCGTGGCCGATGGCAGGCCCGATGCCTACCGCATGCCCGCCATGCGTGCACAACTGAGCGATCAGGAAACCGCAGAGGTGCTGAGCTATATCCGAAGTGCGTGGGGTAACCACGGCAACGCCGTCAAAGCTGCGGCAGTGGCCAAGCTGCGCAAAGATACGGATCCTGCCAGCCCCAGTCCGATCATCCTGCAGATGCGCTGACCCATGCCGCGCATTCGAGCACCGGAAGGCCTTAGCGGCTGCGCTCCAGGTTGAGTTTGAGCAGCTGCTGCGGTACCTCCTGCGCGTTGAGCTGCTGCATCGCCCGGCCCAAGGCTTCGCGCAGCGCCGGCTGATTGCACGGCGAAGCCTTGGACAGGGCCAGGTACAGGCCTTCGCTGGAGACAGGCGGCTGCAGGACCAGCACCTGCTGGTCGATGCCCAAGGTGCGCGCCAGGGCTAGACCTGGGTACTGCTCATAGATCACATAGTCACTGCGCCCGTGCATCAGCTTTTCGAAAGCCTGCCTGGCGCTGGGCACCGCCTCGAGCGTCAGGTGCTGCTTGGCGTAAGCATCGAACGGCTGGCCGTGACTGTTATTGACCAGCGTTCCACCCTTGAGTCCCTGCAGGTCCGACCATTGCCCGTAGACGAAGCCATGCCCCTGGCGGGCCCAGATCACGCTTGGTGTGGAGAGGAATGCCGGCAGGATGAAGTCCATCTGCTGCTGGCGGGCGTCGGTGATGAAGTAGCCGGCCATCAGGTCGACCCTGCCGGTACGAACCTCTTCCTGGGCCCTGGACCAAGGGCCTACATAGAGGACGTCGATTTCCAGGCCAAGGCTGTTGGCCAGGCGCGTGATCAGATCCGCATTGGCCCCAATCAGATGGTGCGGGTCCAGGGGGTCATGCCAAAGGTAGGGGGGATATTCCGGGTTTCCAGTGGCGGTAAGCCGTTTACACGGCTCGTCAGCCATTGCCAGCAGTGGCAATAGCCCAAGGCACAACAGGCCAACCCAACCCTTGATCATGCGAGACCTCCGGCAGACGACGCTGTGATACCTCGTTCCCTGCGCTGGGCTTTGGACTAAAAAGCTGCCTCAGGCGGTCAGTTCCAGCCGCGCGCGCTCCCCTGCCCGCTGGAACACCTCGCGCACCTCGTCGGCCTTGGCCTTGGTGACCGACTTGCCGCTCAGCAGCTCGTCGACCACGCGCAGGCCTTGCTCGACGGCAGTGGCCAATTGTTCAGCATCGGAGGCGTCGGCGATATCACCCAGATAAGGCGCGATGAGGTAGACATAACGATCCTGCAGTTTCAGCGTTTCCAGGGCATCGAGGGCCTGCTGGAAGCGATCGGCCGCGGCGGGGCTCATGCTCAATTTATCGAAATGAATCAGGCTCACACGATCAGTGGCCATGTTGACGAATCTCCGTTTCCTGATGCGGCCCAGGCCACGAGCAGCAGCGTGTCCACGCTACTCGGACAAGCAGGCCCGGGTGATGTCGATCAGGTTAACAGAACACGGCACAGAAAGGGTCATCCGCCCAGGAACTAAAAGTGACCAGCAGGTCGCGCAATGGAAGCCCCACGGCGCAACCGGGACAGGCAGCGGGATTTGGCGCGCAGGATAATCGCCCGGCAAACCACCCTGCCGAGAACGCCACCACGCGCTCGCCCCTACAACAACAAGCCTGTTTTAGCAGGCACGCCACACAGGGCTCCAACTTCATGGCAAAGGAACACTTCGCAGAGACACCCGATCTTGGCGTGACCGACCCCTCCAAAACCGACGAAGCCCGACAGGACCGGCGCCTGGAGGGCAAGCTCGACTGGGTCGTATTCGGCTTGACCAGCCTGTTGGCCATCGCGTTCGTGCTGTGGGGTTTCCTCAACCAGGTCAATTTGGCCAGCAGCGCGTCCAGTGCGCAGTCGTGGGTCATTCTCAACTTCGGCTGGTTCTTCGTACTGACCTCCACTGTGTTCGTCGTGTTCGTGCTGTGGCTGGCTGCCAGTCGTTATGGTCGCGTGCCGCTGGGCCGGGATGGAGAACTACCTGAGTTTCGAACGGTGTCGTGGGTAGCGATGATGTTCAGTGCCGGCATGGGCATCGGCCTGATGTTCTTCGGCGTGGCCGAGCCATTGTCGCACTACGTTTCTCCGCCGCCGGGCTCGACCACTGGCCAGTCGAGCGAAGCGATGCAGGTGGCCATGGCTACCACCCTGTTTCACTGGACGCTGCACCCTTGGGCGATGTATGCCATCGTCGGGCTCGCCATCGCTTACGGCACCTTCAGGCGCGGCCGCTCCCAGCTGATATCCGCAGCCTTCAGGCCCTTGATCGGCAAGCATGCCAATGGCCCGCTCGGCCGTCTGATCGACATGATGGCAATCTTTGCCACGCTGTTCGGCTCGGCCGCCTCGTTGGGGCTTGGTGCGCTGCAAATTGCAGGCGGCCTCGAATACAACGGCTGGATCGAGCACCCCGGCAAGCTGTTCTACATCGCGCTGATCACCGTACTGACCATTGCCTTCGTCACCTCGGCCGTGTCGGGCATCGGCAAGGGTATCCAGTGGCTGTCCAATACCAACATGGTGCTCGCACTGGTGCTCGCCGTGTTCGTGTTCCTGGTCGGGCCTACCTTGCTGATGCTGAACCTGCTGCCTACATCGATCGGCATCTACATCAAGATGCTGCCGGAAATGATGGCGCGTACCAATGCAAGCGGCGGCGAACCCATGAACGCCTGGCTGGCCGGCTGGACGGTGTTCTATTGGGCGTGGTGGATTTCCTGGACGCCTTTCGTTGGCATGTTCATCGCCCGCATCAGCCGGGGGCGCACCATTCGCCAGTTCGTCACCGGGGTATTGCTGGTGCCGAGCCTGGTCAGCCTGGTGTGGTTCACCATCTTCGGCGGGGCGGCCATCGATGCCTTGCGCGAAGGCGCCTTCGTACTGGCGGAGGGTGCGGTCAACAGCAACCATGCGCTGTACCAATTGCTCGCCAGTTACCCGTTGGCCTCTGCCACGTCGGTCCTGGTGATGATCCTGGTCGGTATCTTCTTCGTCTCCGGTGCCGACGCGGCGTCACTGGTCATGGGGACGTTGTCCGAACATGGCACCACTTCCCCTTCGCGGCGCACGGTGATTTTCTGGGGAGCGCTCACCGGCACGGTCGCAGCCATCATGCTGGCCATCGGTGACCCCAGCGCGCCAGACAAAGCCCTGACCGGGCTGCAAAACCTGACCATCGTAGTGGCCCTGCCCTTCGTGCTGGTCATGGTGCTGCTATGCCTGGCGCTTTATCGCGACCTGCGCAAGGACCCCATGATGCTGCGCCATCTGCGTGGTACCGAGCTGATCGAAAAAGCCGTGTTGTATGGCGCCGTCAAGCATGGCGAAGAGTTCTACATCGTCGTTCAGGAGAAGAAAGCCTCGGTGAAAGCGGTTGCAACCAAGGAGCTGACCGAATCATGAGGTCAGCAGGTCGGTCGCTCTGATACCTACCCGCGAAACTGGTAAAAGTGCCAGTTTCGTATTGCCAGCGACCGACGCAATATCGTCAGCGCCTCCCAGCCGCATGAGCGCAGCGCGCATGAATGACCTTCTGCAAGGTAGAGTCGCCTGGTTCGATACCGACCAGGCGTTTGGCTGCATCCTGGGAGCCAACGGCGTCAGCTTTCTACTTCAGGGGCGGCACCTGCTCGACCCTGGTACACCGCCCTGCCGCGGGCAGGTTTACCAATTCGAACCGGTGTACAGAAAAAATGCCTGGTGGGCCCTGCAGGCCTCGCCCTTACTGCCTCTGCCTGACGAATTGACGATCGGCGTGCCGGACGATCATCCAGATTGACCTGATGCACACTGCTGCGCAGCTCATCCATTTGCGCAACATGTTGAAGACTTTTCGCGATGCTAGCGGTGAACCAGCTTACAAAAAAACGGTCTTTCGCTGACGGTTCACTACCCGACCGGTTCGCGGCCCATCCACCGGCCTACATTTGTCCAGTTTCAGCGAAGACCCCAAAATGCCCGACTCCCGCCCAACTGCCTTTGCCCTCACTGCCCTGCGCGGCGGTCTGCTTGCCAGCGCGCTGGCGTTTGTCACGCCCGCGCACGCCGAGGCGCCAGCCAGCGATGCACGCTGGGTCAGTGACAGCCTCAGCACCTACGTACGCAGTGGCCCGACCGACGGCCACCGTATCGTCGGTACGCTAAAGTCCGGGCAGCCACTGACGCTGATCGGTACACAGGGCAACTACAGTCAGGTTCGTGGACAAAACGGTGATGTGGTGTGGATCCTTTCCAGTGACCTGCAATCAGTGCCTGGTCAGAACGAGCGCCTGCCTCAGCTCGATGCTCAGGTGGCCGAGCTGACAGGGCAATTGAAGACCATCGATGACAGCTGGAAAAACCGGGTGCAGGGTATGCAGGAAACCCTGGATTCGCGCAAGCAACTGGTCGATGAACTCCAGGCGCGCAACAAAGACTTGAACGAGCAGCTGGACCAGAGTCAATCGAACCTTCGCGACGCTCAGGCGCGCCTGGGTGACGAGAACAAGCAGGTGATGATGCGCTACATGGTGTATGGCGGCAGCATCGCAGGGGCCGGTTTGTTGGTCGGTCTCATCCTGCCGGCCTTGACTCGTGGGCGAAAAAAGAACGATCGCTGGTTCTAGGGCTGTATTGAGGATTGTCGTCTTGCACAGACCGGCAGATCTGCAAGTTTCAAAACGGACTTGCCGGCTCGTCAGACTGGCCGAGACGAGCCATAGAGCTGTCGCGACCATCTCTAACCCGAGCTGAAGACCTGGGGCTGCTGCGCAGCCCATCGCGGCCGGTCCGGCGCCCCGGCGAAGCCCCGCCTTGACCCTGGAATAGCTGAGATAGCGGGGGCTCAGACTCTCGCAAAAGCAACTGCCTAGCACTACCCCAAAGGCTAGCCGATTTCCGTGTAGGAGCGGTCTTGCCGGAGCGCCGGACCGGCCGCGATGGGCTGCGAAGCGGCCCCGGCAATATGCGCTGCGAAGCTGAAATCCTGGGGCTGCTGCGCAGCCCTGTTCCCATAAGTGCTCAACCCGTCATCCCCAGCATTCACCGCTACTGCGTTCCTATACTACTGACCCAGCCGCTCCAATGCTTGAAGCACAAAGGTAGTAGCCCTCTCCTGCCTGGCGTCCCGGCAGGCGATCCCCAACTGCCGCCACAACCCAGGCCGCAAAGGTCGACAGACCAGACGCGGGTCCGCCTCCATCGCTTCACCTTCCTGCGGCAGCAACGTTGCACCGTACCCGGCGCCCACCAGGCGCTTGATCGCGTCGTTGTAGTTCAACTCGATGCGCGGCTGTGGGTGCAGCCCGGCCGCTGCGAACCATTCGGTGCAGACCCGCGACAACTGCGTGCTGCTGTCATTGAGGATCAAAGGCCGCTCGGCCAGCCACTGGGGGGTGACAGCTGCCGGCGGCTGCCAGTCAGCCGGCATGTAGGCCAGGATAGGGTCTCGGCGCCAAGCGGTGACCGCCAGGCCCTTGCCCGCCACTTGTGGTAACGCTACCAGGCCAATGTCCAGCAGCCCTTCACGCAGCTGCACCAGGGACGCCTGTGAAGTGAGCACTTGCACCTGCACGTCGATGCCAGGGTGTTCACTGCGCAGGTGCTCGAGCGCCTCGGGCAGCAGGTGCGCGATGGCCCCGGTCGATGCGCCCAGCCGCACGCGCCCTGTCAGGCCTTGCACTTGATTGCGCACCTCATCCAAGGCCATTTCAGCATCGGCAAGCAGGCGTCTGGCGCGCACCAGCAGGGTTTCGCCGATGGCTGTCGGCCGAACCTGGCCGCGTGTGCGGGTCAGCAGCGAGGCGCCCACCCGCGACTCCAGCTCGGCCACGTGCAGGCTAATGGTGGGGGGTGCCAGATTGAGCTGACGGGCTGCCGCCGCAAAAGACCCAAGCTGGCTGATCACCACCAGCGTACGCAGGCGGTCAAGGCTGATTTCACGCACAGGGTTACGGCTTCCTTGAGGTAAACGTCGGAAGATTCAGAATAACTGAACGTGCCAGTCATGAAATGTAAATTTTCTTTATGCCCAGCTTAAGCGACTCTGGTGTCCGACCTACCGCCTGGACACGTGAACATGCATCTACCTCTTGTTTTCATCGATGGCGATCAAGGCACCACCGGGCTGCAAATCCATGCCCGCCTGCACGATCGCACGGACCTGCGCCTGCTGACACTTGCCGACGCGCAGCGCAAGGACCTCAGGTACCGCAGCGAGGCCATCAACCGTGCCGACATCGCCATACTTTGCCTGCCCGATGACGCTGCACGCGAAGCGGTGAGCGCGATCCACAACCCCGGTGTACGGGTGATCGATGCCAGCTCCGCCCACCGCACCGCGCCAGGTTGGACCTACGGTTTCGCCGAATTGAATCGGGACCAGGCTGCGCATATCGGCCAAAGTACCCGGGTCAGCAACCCTGGCTGCTACCCGACGGGCGCGATCGCATTGCTCGGCCCCCTGATCGCGGCTGGCTTGGTACCTGCCGACTACCCGCTGGCCATCCATGCCATCTCGGGCTATTCCGGCGGCGGGCGCGCAGCGGTGCAGCGGCACGAGCAGCAAGACGGTAGCGCCGCCTCGGCCTTGCTCATGTACGGGCTGGACCTGGCGCACAAGCACGTGCCCGAGATCCAGGCCCACGCCGGTCTATCGGCCCGCCCCATGTTCATGCCCGCCTACGGCGCCTATCGCCAGGGCATCGTCCTCAGCATCGCCCTGCACCTGCGCTTGCTGCCCGGCCAGGTCAGCGCGCAGCAGTTGCAGGCGTGTCTGGAGCAGCACTACCAGGGCGCCCGCCACGTGAAGGTGATGCCGCTGCAAACCCAGGGCACAGCCGAGCGCCTCGACCCGCAGGCGCTCAACGGGACCGATGATCTGCGCCTGGCGCTGTACGCCAACCCCTCGCAAGGCCAGGTGCTGTTGACCGCCGTCTTCGATAACCTGGGCAAAGGGGCTGCCGGGGCTGCCGTGCAGAACCTGGACTTGATGATCGACGCCATGCGCGCCCACGGCGATAACGGCAAAAACGGGTAGACTGTACAGCCCGCGCACTCATGTTGCGGGCTGTATTCCATTCGCCGGAGCCTGTTTGCCGATGTACATCCTGAGCCGCCTGTCCAGCGTGCCACCCGAGTCGTTCCAGAACCAGATCCGTGAACTGGTCATCCACCAAGTGGGTGAGCTGAGCAGTGTCGCCATTACGCCTGATAACCCGTTGTACCCCTTGTACCAGTACGGTGTAGGCATGGAGGTGCACCAGTATCTGCAAGCACTCGATGGTACCCGCGGGCTGCGCGTTGCCCTGACCCTGGCACTCGATGCCGATGCCCCGGACCAGTTACTGGGCTTTGCTCTGGCATTGCCAGCCGACAACGACGACCAGGCCTGCGCCCTGGCGTTCCTGGCTGTAGCGCTCACGCACCGCCGCCAGGGGATCGCACGCGCCTTGCTGGCCGACCTGCAGGCTCAGTACCGCTACATTGAACTGAATGCCTTTGCCCACCAGGTGCCGTGGTTCGAAGCCATGGGTATGCAAGCGGTCTCGGCCAACGGCCCACAGGTACTGATGAGCAGTACCGGTCAAGGCGGTGATGCCCTGATCGGGCGCTTGGACATCGCGCCTATCTACCAGACGACCGAAGTCATGCAAATCCACACCTATCTGCTGAACCAGCACGGCGAAGACGCCATGATCGAGGCCGAACAGCGTCGGGACGAGCATCTGGATGAGCTAGCCCTTCAGGCCCAGGCCTGCGTGCAGCAACGCCTGACGGTACATTGACTCCCCTACTCCTGCGCCGGTGACAAGGCGCAGGTCGTCCGCACTCAGGCATGCACCCAACGGCGATGCAGGCCGCGGGCCAGCGCATCCAGGGCAAAGCCCAGCACCCCGATCAGCAGCACCATGGCCATCAGCTCGGAATAGGCCAGTCGGTCGCGTGTATCGAGAATGAAGTATCCCAGGCCTGCGCTCACCCCGAGCATCTCGCAGGGCACCAGCACGATCCACAAAATGCCGATGGCCAGCCGTACCCCTGTGAGCACGTGCCCGATCACGCCGGGGACAATCACCTTGCACAGGGTTTCCCAACGGGTGGCGCTCAGGCTTCGGCTGAGCTGCAGCCAGCGCGGGTCCAGTTGCCGCACCCCGGCAGCGGTATTGAGCAGGATCGGCCACAGCGCAGCGAACGCCAGCAGGAAGTAGATGGGCTGATCGCCCACCCCCATCAGCATCACCACGACCGGCATCCACGACAGCGGCGAGATCATGCGCAGGAACTGGAACGCAGGGGTAGTCGCCGCCTCCAGGTGTCGGTAGCTGCCCACCAGCAGCCCAAGGGGCACACCGATCAGCAGCGCCAGCAGCAAACCGACCAGGATGCGTTTGAGGCTGACCCAGATATGACCGTACACCTCGCCTTGCCCAAGCAGCTCGATCAGGCTGGTAAAGGTGGCCGAGGGCGAGAAGCGTGCCGACAGGCCATCGGGCTGGCCGAAGGCTGCCACCCCTGCCCACCAGACCAGCAGCAACCCCAGCAACCCGGCCAGCCCCAGGCTGGCATGCACCACATGCTTGCGCATCAGACCGCGAACTCCTCGCTGCGCTCGAAGGTGTCGGCAATACCGAAGACCGAAGGCCCGCCGACGCTGGCGATGGCATTGCGCACAAAACGATCGTCTACCAAGTCACCGGCCACGTGTGCCGGGTCCAGGTCGGCGAGAAACGCGTTGTTGCCTTCGATCAAGGTGCGCTTGAGCCGCGTGACGAGCTCCTGGGTGTAGCTGGGGTACGGATAAGGCTGGAAGTCGATGCGTTTCTCATCCCACTGCTGGTGCTGTATGGCACCGGTGGCGATGTAGTCGGCACGGTCGCTGGCAGCAGGTGCCAGCACCTTGGTCAACACCGCGGGATCGTGTGGGGTGTACTTGTTAGGGCCTGCCTTGGACAGCAAAGCAGCCGCCTCGGCCCGGTGCTCGCGGGTCCATTGCTGGGCCTTGACGATGGCGTTGACCACCTTCTGCGACCAGTCCGGCCGGTTGTTCAGGTCGTGTTCGTGCATGAACACCACGCAGCAGGCATGGTTGCGCCAGACGTCCCCGGTGAAGCGCTGCACGCGCCCGACCTTGAGGTTTTCGGCCAAGGCGTTGAACGGCTCGGCGACGATGTAGCCGGCGATGCGCTTACTGGCCAGGGCCGGGGGCATGTCCGAGGGAGGCAGCACCAGCAGGTTCACTTCGTTGGCGGCAAGCGCTGCTGTGGCGGGTTTGGACACGGCGGTCAGGCCACTGTCCGCGAGCATCTGTTGCAGCACAACGTTATGAATCGAATACCAGAACGGAATGGCCACGGTCTTGCCACCGAGCTGTTTCATGTCGGTAATATCTGGCGCCACCGTCAGCCCCGAGCCGCCCACGTGGTTCCAGGCCACCACTTTGGCTGGCACCTTGCTTGCGTAACGCGCCCATACCGTCATCGGTGACAGCAGGTGAATGACGTTGACCTGCCCGGAAATGAACGCTTCGATCACCTGTGCCCAACTGCGCAGCAAGACCGGCCGTTCGGCCTTGATGCCTTCGGCCTCGAACAGGCCATTGTTGTGCGCCACCAGCAACGGGGTGGCATCGGTGATGGGTAGATAACCGATGCGCACAGGCGCATCGGGTTCGGCGGCGGCGCGTGCCTGCAAGCTGGACAGCAGCGGCAATGCGCCCGCTGCGGTCAGCAGTGCGCTCATCTTGAGAAAATCGCGACGCGAAGAAGCGGCGCAGCAGTCATCCATGCACATGGACAGCCTCCGAGGGCAAGGGGGTGGGTTGGGGTTCGACTGTGCGGCTTGCCCGCCGAAGGGTTTTGAGAATCTCGATGCGCAAGGCGCCCAATGCCTCGACCTGCTGCGTCCGGGGTTGCGGCAGGTCGACGAGCCATTGCCCGAGCGTGTGCGCTGGGTGGTCGCCCAGTAGCAATACGCGGTCGGACAACAGCAGGGCTTCGTCGATGTCATGTGTAATCAGGACCGCCGCGGTGTTGTGCGTGGCGATCAATTGCAGCAGCAGTTGCTGCATGTCGGCGCGGGTCACCTCGTCCAGCGCGCCGAACGGCTCGTCGAGCAGCAGCACTTCTGGCTGGCGCGCCAGGCATCGGGCCAGTGCCGTGCGCTGGGCCATGCCACCGGAGAGCTGGGCCGGGTACTGGTTGCGTGCATGATCCAGGCCTACGGCAGCAATGGCATGGTCGACGCGCGCCCGACGCTCGTCTGCGGCAAGCGTTGGCTGGCGGGCGAAGTCCAGGCCGAAGGCGACGTTCTTCTCCAGGCTCAGCCAAGGCAGCAGGCTTGGGTCCTGAAAGGCCACCGCCAGGCGCGGATGCGGGCCCTGCAGCGGCTGGCCGTGCAGCATCACGTGCCCGCCCTGGGGTTGCTGAAGGCCCGCAAGCACGCGCAGCAGGCTGGACTTGCCGACACCGCTGGGGCCCAGGATGCTCACCACCTCGCCTGGGGCCAGTTGCAGGTCGAACCGGGCCAGTACCTGCTGCCAGCCCTCGGCACGGGGGTAGCCCAGGCTGATGTCCTTGGCTTGTAGCACAACGTGGGTCATGCCGATGCTGCCTGGCGATGAAGTTCAGCGCGCAGTTGCACCAGGCTGGGCGTGACGATGGGTACGAAGGCTGACTCACGCCAGCGCCGCGCGAAGCCTTCGCCATATTCGCACAGGTAAGCTTTGCCGCCGCTGGCCTGTAGCTCAAGCTGCACGGCATCGGCGGCGCACTCGGCCAGGGTGATGCGCAATTTGAACAGCGCTGCCGGCTGCTCCCTGAAGCGCTCATCGAGCAGCCCTTGCTTGAGCTCACCCACGGTGTTCTCCAGGCGAGCACTGAGTACCTGCCTGGCTTCATTCAGGAACGAAGCGCGCCCGTGCAGGTGACCCTGGACTTCTTCCAGCGCCCTGCGCGCCAGGCCGATGGCCATGCCGCACTGCAGCCCCAGGAAAGCCGGCCGCACACGGGGCAGGAACTGGCGGGCGTTGTCGTGCAGCAACCAGTCACGCGACAATTGCACCTGGTGGAAGGCCAGCGCAGCGGTGTTACTCGACTGCAAGCCCATCAGTTGCAGGTCGTCAGAGCGCTCAAGACCTTGTGCATCCGACGGAATGGCCAGCACGAAGGGGGCGCCACCGGCGTCATCCTCGATGGCAGCGGCTACAACGAAGCCGCTCTTGCGCAGGTTGGTCACCCAGTGCAACCGCCCTTCCAAATCCCAGCCATCCTCCTGGGGCCGGCCGCGCACCTGTAGCGTCTCGATACCCGAAAGAAACTTCATGGCGTTGGACAAGCCCGTGGCGCCGGCCAGCTCACCGCTCAACAGCGCAGGCAGCAGCCGTTCGCGCAGCCCGGCATTGGGGCTTTGCAGCAGGTATTCGATGAAGGCCCGCTGCCCCCAGCACACGAAGGCCGTGGCCAGTGAACGACTGGCAATGGCTGCGATGGCCTCCACCGCGTCGGTGATCTGGCCACCTGAACCGCCCAGGGCAGGGTCGATGCCAACGCGCAGCAATTGCGACTGCGCTATCTGGGACAGCACCTGTTGCGGCTCGCACTGGCCACGGTCGATGGCTTCGGCATTGGCATCCAGCCACTGTCGAAATGCGCACTCTTGCATGTTTTCTTGCTCCTTTTGAAACGCCGCGGCCGCCTGGCGACCCGTTCACGGCCACTGGCCGTTCCTGCACCGACCGCCAAAGCGGCGGGTTGCCTGCGTCTTACGCAGACGGCTGTTGCCAGCGATACTTACCCAGCTCGTCGTTGAGCGGCGTCTGGGCGAACACATTAGCAAAGTTGCACAGGGTTGCGAGGCTGACACCCAGAATCACTTCCAGCGCATTGCCCTCGGTGAAGCCCGCGTCGCGAAAAGCCTGGTAAGTGGCCGGGCTCACATCGCCGCGGGTGGCGATCACTTCGCGGGCAAACGCCGCCAGGGTTTCGTATCGCGCGTCGGGAAGCTCGCCGCGCGCGCGCAGGGCGTCGACCACTTCGTGGGGCAGCTTGGCTTTGTTCAGGGCCACCGCCGTGTGGCCCGCCACGCAGAAGTCGCAACCGTGCTGGGTGGCAGCGATCAACTGAACCACTTCGCGCTCGGCCAAGGTCAGCTCTGACTTGCCGTTCAACGCCGAAACGGTGACATAGGTTTCCAGCGCGGCTGGGGCGTTGGCCAGGACACGCAGCAGGTTGGGGATGAAGCCCGAGTTCTTCTGGGCGTTTTCGAGGAACGGCTTGGCCGCCTCTGGTGCGGTCTGCAGGTCGTGTAGGGTAATGCGCGAGGACATGGGGTACTCTCCTTTGCCGTGTATCAGTACAGTCTGTTGGTTATAAGAATTACGCTCCATATTCATCAGTCGTTTTTACTTGCTCCTGAGTGTTTGCCTTAGATGATTTCGTCCAGCCATCTCGTCGAGCGGTTATTAGAAAGCCTCGAGCTAGACGCCAGCCTGTTTCATGTCGGCCGTTACTGTGGAGGCTGGCACGCCAGCACCCACGGCATGGGCCACGCCAGTTTTCACCTGGTCGTGCAAGGCGGCTGTTGGCTGCACGCAGAGACCCTCGAGCAGCCGGTGCGCCTGGAGCGCGGCGATGCCGTGTTCCTGCTGCGTGACGTGAGCTATCGGCTTGCCAGCGAAGCCGATGCCGCGCAGGCCTGCGCCCAACCGCGCCAGCCCATGCAGCCCCTTGATGCCGAGGCGAGCGATGGGGTGGGCCTGGTCTGTGGGTTCTTCCATTTCAGCAGCGGCCTCTCGGCGCTGATCATCGACGCAATGTCCGATCTGATCATCCTGCGCGCCGAGGATCCCGCAGGTAGCGCTGCACGCGCCTTGTTCGATCTGATTCTGGAAGAATGCCGGCGCGCCAACGGGCCCTCTCAAGTCTTGCTGGAGCGACTGACGCACCTGTTGTTCCTGTATGCCCTGCGCCAACAGGTGCATGGCGCTCAGCCGCTGGGTGGGCTGATCGCCCTTGCCCGCCAGCCGGTGTTTGCGGACTTGCTCGAACAGTTGATCAAGGCGCCTGGGGCCATCTGGACGCTGGAACGCATGGCGGCGTGCACGGGTTTGTCGCGGTCGGCGTTCTTCAAGCGTTTCAGCGAGCTGGCCGGGCAGTCACCCGGCCAAGTGCTGTTGGCACTGCGCATGCGCCATGCCAGCCAGTTGCTGCGCGCCGGCCATACGGTCGAGCAGGTAGGTGCTCAGGCGGGGTATCAGTCGGTAGCGGCGTTCACGCGTGCCTTCGCCAAGGCCGTGGGCGTACAGCCGGGTGCGTATCGGCGTCAGCAAAGTGGACGTTAAGAGGCTGTTCTCCAGATGCGGGCCCGAGCTTTACGCGGCACGTGGGAGCGGCGTCGCCGGGGCGCCGGCGAGGCCGCTCCCACAAGGGCTGGATCTATAGCACCGGCACTCTCATCTCGTTACATTGCATGACTGTCCTACAATAATGGCTTTATGTCATCATCCGCGCGTTCAAGTCCACCGCTCTCCCCTCCTGCCCCATAGCATCCCCAGAGCCTGTCGCCGTCTCGAACGGCTTGCGCCGACGCGCCTCGCCCCTGCACGCCTTCCCTAGGAGCCTTCAATGCATTTCAGGAACATGAAGATCGGCATTCGCGCAGCCTGCGTGTTTGCCTTGTTAGGCATGCTGATCCTGACCATGGGGCTGGTCGCCCTGTATGAAACACAGCAGATGGATGAGTCCACGGATGAAATCCGCCTGACCTGGATGCCCACCGTCATGTCGCTCAGTGCAATCAACAGCAACCTGGGCCGTACTCGCGCCCTCACCCTGCGCGGTGCATTGGAAGAGAATGCCAGCGAGCGCACCCGCTACCTGAGTACGATCCAGAGTATCGAACGCGAATTGGATGAAGGCTTCGAGGCCTACGTGGCCACCATCGTATCCAACGAAGACCGCGCGCTGTTCGAAACCGCTCGCAGCGCCTACCAGCATTACCACGAGCTCCAGGAAACGGTCCTGGCCGAGCTTTCGGCCGGGCGCATGGACAGTGCTCGCCAGCTGATCAACGGCCCGCTGACGCCACGTGCCGAAACGATGATGCAAGCCATGTCCACGCTCATCGCCTTCAACGCCAAAGGCGCAGAAGCCGCCTCCCAGCTGAGCAGCGACGTGGCCGATGAGGCGTTAGTGGCCATTATCACGGCATTGGTTGTGATCCTGCTGGCACTGGTGATGATCGCCTACCTGCTCACACGCAGCATCATCGTGCCGCTAGCCCAAGCCGTTACCGCCGCAGAGCGCGTGGCGGCCGGTGACCTGACCCAGCCCATCCAGGCCGAGGGCCGCGACGAGCCCGCCTTGCTGCTGCAGGCCCTGGCCCGCATGCAAGCCAACCTGCGCCAGACCATTGCCCGCATTGCGGCCTCGTCGGACCAACTGGCGTCGGCGTCCGAAGAGCTGCACACCGTGACCGAAGACACCAGCCGTGGCCTGCACCAGCAAAGCGCCGAAATCGACCAGGCTGCCACGGCCGTCAACCAGATGACCGCAGCCGTGGAAGAAGTCGCCAGCAATGCCGTGAGCACAGCGGACGCTTCCAAAGGCGCAGACCGCACGACCCGCGACGGGCGTGATCAGGTCAACCAGGCACTGCAATCCATCGAGCAGTTGGTAGCCGAAGTTACCGGCACTTCGGCGCAGGTGCAGCAGCTGGCGAGCAGCGCCAATGAAATTACCCGGGTGCTGGACGTGATCGGCGCTATCGCAGGGCAGACCAACCTCCTGGCACTCAACGCCGCCATCGAAGCGGCGCGGGCAGGTGAAGCGGGCCGAGGGTTCGCGGTGGTGGCCGACGAAGTGCGCGCCCTCGCCCACCGCACTCAACAATCGACTGCGGAAATCGAACAGATGATCGCGGGCATCCAGAACGGCACCGAACGCGCCGTGATGGCGATGTCCAGCAGTCAGGGTCGGGCGGCCGGTACGTTGGAGGTGGCCCAAGGTGCTGGGCGCGCGCTTGAGGTCATCGCCGAGGCCATCGCCTCGATCAACCAGCGTAACCTGGTGATCGCAAGCGCCTCGGAGGAACAGGCCCAGGTGGCCCGAGAAGTGGATCGCAACCTGGTCAACATCCGTGATCTGTCAATGCAGACCTCGGCCGGGGCCAACCAGACCAGCGCAGCAGCGCAGGATCTGTCACGTCTGGCGGTAGACCTCAATGCCATGGTTGCGCAATTCAAGGTGTGATCCTGTGAGAGGGGCCGACCAGCGGCCCCTCAACGTGAGGCCGCAGGCTCACTTGCTGACGCTGACCACCCGCCCCACGTTCTGCGCTGCCTTGCCACGGGTTGCCAGGCAGTAGTACAGCGGCACCGTTACCAACAAACCGAACAGCCACGACAGGTCGGCCCCTTCGACGATGTTCGAGTACGGGCCGACATACAGCGCCGTGTTGGCGAATGGCAATTGCACCAGGATGCCGCAGGCATAGGCAATGATCGCGTGGTGGTTGAAGCGGCCATAGATACCGCCGTCGGCGCTGAAGATCGAGGCGATGTCGTACTGGCCTTTCTTGATCAGGTAGAAGTCGACCAAGTTGATAGATGCCCAGGGCACCAGCACCAGCAGAAGCGCCAGGATCAGGCCGATGAACTGGCCGATGAAGTCGGCCGATGCATTGAGCGCAACCAGTGCGCAGGCCACGAGGATGACGCTGGCCAGCACCACACGTACCTTGATGCTCGGCGTCCACTGGGCGAAGAACGTCTGGATCGCTGTCACGATCGAAAGCACGGCGCCGTACAGGTTCAGGGCGTTATGGCTGATGATGTTGAGCAGGAACAGCACCATCAGGATCGGCCCGAGCCAGCCGGTGGCCTGTTTGACGGCATCCATGGCATCGGTGCCTTCGGGCACGCACAGCACGGCCACTGCCCCGAAGCTGAAGCACAGGATGGTGCCCAGGGTGGCGCCGAAGTAGGTCGCCCAGAATGGACGCGCGATCCCTACCTCACGCGGCAAGTAGCGCGAATAGTCGGAGGTGTACGGCGAGAAGCTGATCTGCCAGATCGTGCCCAGCGACACGGTGGCGATGAACCCGGACAGGTTGAAGGCACCACGGCTGAAGAAGTCGCCCGGCAGTACCTGGGTGAACATCATGATGAACCCAGCCAGCAACGCCGAGCCCATCACCCAGGTGCCGATGCGGTTCAGAATATGGATGAAGCGATAGCCCACGACGCCGATGGCAGTGGCGCTCAAGGCGCCGATCACGATCGCGCCGGGCATGGGGACCGTGGGTGCGATGCCGTGGATCGTCTTGCCTGCCAGCACGATGTTGGAAATGAAGAAGCCCACGTAGATCAGCGCGGTGAAGAAAACGATCAGCAGCGCGCCGTAGCGCCCGAACTGGCCCCGGCTCTGCACCATCTGCGGAATGCCCAGCTGCGGCCCCTGTGCAGAGGCCAAGGCAATCACCACGCCTCCCAGCAAGTGCCCCATGACGATGGCGATCAACCCCCACAACAGGTTCAGGTGGAACACCTGGATCACCATGGCGCCGGTGACGATGGGCAGTGGCGCAATGTTGGTGCTGAACCAGAGGGTAAACAGGTCGCGCGCCTTCCCATGGCGCTCGGCAGGTGGAACGTAATCGACCGTGTGATTCTCGACAAACTGATGTTGCGACGACGGTTGGGACATGGTTTTTAGCTCGAAAGGTCGTTTTTATCGTTGTAAGGAAACCGCATCTAGGCGGCCTCTCAGCTGAAGACCATATTATGGTATTCCAAGGTTTTGACAATACTGATCCGCATTTCAAAATGTCAGCTGATCCGATTCAGCGGCTACCGCAATCCGTCAACTTAGGCCTATAGGCCTTGAAATGCGCGGCTTTGGACCATTCATCGTGGTGTTGGCCAAGTCGAAAAATGTGCTTGCAAAAAAGGTATTACGGTATACCATCAGACACATCAACGATAAAAAACGCGGCCCACCGCAGCTTTAAGAGGTACATCAGATGATCGACGCAACCGTCTACAAGAACGTCCTGGGTTCCTTCCCATCCGGCGTTACCGTCATCACCACCCTGGACGACGACGGCTCGGTCGTTGGCTTGACCGCCAGCGCCTTCTCATCCCTGTCGATGGACCCTCCCCTGGTGCTGTTCTGCCCCAACTACACCTCCGACTCCTATCCGGTGCTGATCAAGCACAAACGCTTCGCCATTCATCTGTTATCCGGCAATCAGCAGGCCGAGGCCTACGCCTTCGCCAAGAAGGGCAAGGACAAGGCCGCCGGCATCGAGTGGTCGTTGAGCGCGCTGGGCAACCCCATTCTCGCCGGTGCTACCGCCGTGATCGAATGCGAGCTGTGGCGCGAATACGAAGGGGGCGATCACGCAATCATGGTGGGCAAGGTGCACAACCTGATCGTGCCGGAGCAAGCGCCGCTGCCGATGGTGTACTGCCGCGGGAAGATGGCCAGCCTGCCTGCACTCGCCTGACCTCTGCCCCCCTGAACGCACTTGGCGCAAAGCATTGCGCTGTCCGCTGCGATACCCGGCTGTACGCCGGGTGACACTACCCAGTCCGAGGAATGCCCCATGAAATTTTCGTTGTTCGTGCACATGGAACGTTGGGATGAACAGGTCAGCCACCGCCAGTTGTTCGAAGACCTCACCGAACTGACCTTGATGGCCGAAGACGGCGGTTTCAGCACCGTGTGGATCGGCGAACATCACGCCATGGAATACACCATTTCGCCAAGCCCCATGCCATTGCTGGCTTATCTGGCGGCGCGTACCGAGAAGATCCGCCTGGGCGCTGGCACCATCATCGCCCCGTTCTGGAACCCGATCCGCGTCGCCGGCGAATGCGCTTTGCTCGATGTGATCAGCAACGGGCGCATGGAGGTGGGTCTGGCCCGTGGCGCCTATCAATTCGAATTCGATCGCATGGCCAATGGCATACCAGCCACCGATGGCGGCAAGGCGCTGCGCGAAATGGTGCCTGTGGTACGCAAGCTGTGGGAGGGTGACTACGCCCATGAAGGCGAGGTGTACAAGTTCCCGACCTCCACCAGTGTTCCCAAGCCGTTCAATGCCACTCCACCCATGTGGATCGCGGCCCGTGACCCTGACTCGCATAACTTTGCCGTGGCCAATGGCTGCAACGTGATGGTGACGCCGCTGATGAAGGGCGACGAGGAAGTGCTGGACCTTCGCAACAAGTTCCAGGCCGCCTTGGACAACAACCCCGACGTGCCGCGCCCACAATTGATGGTATTGCGCCACACCCACGTACACAGCCCGCAAGAGCCGGACGGCTGGAAGGTGGGCGCCAGCGCCATCTCGCGTTTCTACCGCACGTTCGACGCCTGGTTCGGCAACAAGACCATGCCGGTCAATGGTTTCCTGGAGCCCAGCCCTGAAGCGAAGTTCGCCGAAGTGCCTGCATTCGAGCTGGAGAACATCCGCAAGAACACCATGATTGGCACTGCGGAAGAAATCATCGCGCGCATCAAGTACTACCAAGAACTGGGCGTCGATGAATTCAGCTTCTGGTGTGACAACAGCTTGCCCCACGCCGAGAAGAAAAAATCGTTGGAGCTGTTCATCAAGGAAGTGATCCCGGCATTCACCTGAATTCCCTTTACCTGATTTTTTGCGGGGCATGCCCGCTCGCGCGGGTCGTCTGGCCATGCGCGAGCGGGTTTTTTTCAGCCCGAATACAGGTACCGCCCCCGCGCGCTCGATACAGATGCGCTGCGGACCTGCACATCAGCTCACCTTTCGTCTCGGTGGGATGAGAAAACGCCACGCAATGCTTGCAGAACAAATATTATGGTATACCATCAGACAACAAGATCTGATCACACCGTACAGGAGCCCCCCATGAGTTTTGAAATTCGCAAGATCGTCACCTACTCCGAAGAGACCCGGATCGAAGGTGGCAAGGCCACTGACACGCCGGTCACCATGGTGGGCCTGGCGGTGGTCATCAAGAATCCTTGGGCTGGCCGTGGCTTCGTCGACGACCTCAAGCCCGAAATCCGCGCGCATTGCTCGGAACTCGGCGCGCTGATGGTCGAGCGACTGACCGCCGCCATTGGCGGTGCCGACAAGATCGAGGCCTACGGCAAGGCGGCAGTGGTGGGCGCTGACGGTGAAATCGAACACGCATCGGCCGTCATCCATACCCTGCGCTTCGGCAACCACTACCGCGAAGCCGTGCAGGCCAAAAGCTACCTGAGCTTTACCAACAAGCGCGGTGGCCCTGGCACGTCGATCCAGATTCCGATGATGCAAAAAGACGACGAAGGCCTGCGTTCGCACTACATCACCCTGGAAATGCAGATCGAGGACGCACCTCGCGCCGATGAAATCGTGGTGGTCCTTGGCGCTGCCGATGGCGGCCGCCTGCACCCACGCATTGGTAACCGCTACATCGACCTGGAAGAACTGGCGGCCGAGAAGGCCAACGCTCAATAACAACAATCAAGCCGGGCCTGGGTGTGGCGATCAATTCGCCACGCCCGACCTCAAAGGAGCGCCCTTCATGATTCAGCCCGTCGCTGAACGAACCCCCGCCGGCACCAGTTACCTGTCCGTCGGTCAGGGTCAACCCGTGGTACTCATTCACGGCGTGGGCCTGAACAAGGAAATGTGGGGCGGTCAGATCGTTGGCATGGCCAACGACTACCGCGTCATCGCCTATGACATGCTCGGCCACGGCCAGAGTGCCTTGCCCCCGGCCGACGTCGGCCTCGAAGGCTATGCCGCCCAGTTGGCCGAGGTACTCGATCACCTGCAACTGAGCCAAGCCATCGTCATCGGTTTCTCCATGGGCGGCCTGGTCGCACGTGCCTTCGCCCTGCACTACCCCCAGCGCATCGCTGCCCTGGTGGTGCTCAACAGCGTCTTCAACCGCAGCCCCGAACAGAGCGCCGGGGTTATTGCCCGTGCCGCTCAGGCGGCAGAGCTGGGCCCGGACGCCAATGTCGAGGCGGCACTGGACCGCTGGTTCAGCCGCGAGTACAAGGCGGCGAACCCCGCCCAGGTGGCTGCCATCCGTCAAGTGCTGGCTAGCAACGACCCACAGGGTTATCACACCACCTATTCGTTGTTTGCCACCCAGGACATGTACCGCGCAGGTGACCTGGGCAGCATCCAGGTGCCGACGCTGATCGCCACGGGTGAGCTCGATACCGGCTCTACTCCGGCCATGGCCCGCCAGCTCGCCGCCCGTATCCCGGGTGCGCACAGTGTGGTGCTGGCCGAGCAGCGGCATATGATGCCGGTGGAGGCACCGCGCGAAGTGAACAAGATGCTGCTGGACTTTCTCGCCAAAGCCCGCAGCCTGACCGAATCAGCCAAGGGGATAGTGGCATGACCCTCGTTCGTTTTCAGATGTGCATCGACGGCCAATGGTGCGATGCGCAAAGCGCCAAGACCTTCGACAGCCTGAACCCGGCCACCGCACAGCCCTGGGCGCAGCTGCCGGACGCAGGCGAAGCCGACGTGGAACTGGCGGTACAAGCCGCGCAGCGGGCATTCGAAAGCCAGGCTTGGCGGGGTATAACCGCCACAGCCCGTGGCAAGCTGTTGCGCCGTCTCGGGGACCTGATCGCCGAGAACAAGGAACACCTGGCCCAATTGGAAAGCCGTGACAACGGCAAGCTGATCCGCGAAACGCGCGGTCAGGTGGGTTACCTGCCAGAATTCTTCCATTACACCGCAGGCCTGGCCGATAAGCTCGAAGGCGGCACGCTGCCCTTGGACAAGCCGGATCTGTTCGCCTACACCGTGCACGAGCCTATCGGTGTGGTCGCCGGGATCATCCCGTGGAACAGCCCGCTGTACCTGACGGCGATCAAACTGGCGCCGGCCCTGGCCGCAGGCAATACCATCGTGCTCAAGCCCTCCGAGCATGCTTCGGCGACCATTCTGGAGCTGGCGCGCCTGGCGTTGGAAGCAGGGTTTCCGGCTGGCGTTGTCAACGTAGTCACCGGCTATGGTCCGAGTACCGGCGCGGCGCTGACCCGCCACCCGCTGGTGCGCAAGATCGCTTTCACAGGCGGTGCGGCCACCGCTCGCCACGTGGTGCGCAGCAGCGCCGAGAACTTCGCCAAGCTGTCGCTGGAGCTCGGCGGCAAGTCGCCGAACATCATTTTTGCAGACGCCGACCTCGACAGCGCCATCAACGGTGCCGTGGCGGGGATCTATGCAGCGTCCGGACAAAGCTGCGTGGCCGGGTCGCGCCTGCTGGTGCAGGATGAAATCTTCGACGAGTTCGTCAAGCGCCTGATCGAGCGTGCCCAGCGCATTCGCATTGGCAACCCCCAGGACGATGCCAGCGAGATGGGCCCGATGGCCACTGCACAGCAGTTGGCCGTGGTCGAACAACTGGTCGCCGCGGCCAAGGCCGAAGGCGCCAAGCTGCACCTGGGCGGTAAACGGGCCCAGGTCGACAGCGAGGGCTGGTTCTACGAGCCAACGCTGTTCGAATGCGACAGCAACTCGATGAGCATCATGCAGGAAGAGGTGTTTGGACCGGTGGCGGCCGTCATTCGCTTCAAGACCGAGCAAGAGGCGCTGGCCATTGCCAACGATTCACAGTTCGGCCTGGCCGCCGGTATCTGGACCCGCGATTTGGGTCGTGCCCACCGCCTGGCGCGCGACGTGCGTTCGGGGATCATCTGGGTCAACACCTACCGCGCCGTATCTGCCATGGCGCCCATCGGTGGCTTCAAGAACAGCGGCTACGGACGCGAAAGCGGCATCGACTCCGTGCTGGCCTACACCGAGCTGAAAACCGTGTGGATCAACCTGTCCACCGCCCCCATGCCCGACCCCTTCGTGATGCGCTAAGAGGTAACACCGATGATCGAACCTGGCATCTACAAAGACGTGATGGGCTCCTTCCCGTCCGGGGTGACGGTCGTCACCACCCTGGACGCCGAGGGTGGTATCGTCGGCATCACTGCCAGTGCCTTCAGCGCGCTGTCGATCGACCCGGCGCTGGTGCTGTTCTGCCCCAACTACGCCTCCGACACCTACCCGATCCTGCGCGACAGCAAGCAGTTCGCCATCCACCTGCTGTCGGCAGGCCAGACGGCCGAAGCCTACGCCTTCGCGGGCAAAGGCAAGGACAAGGCCAAAGGCGTACAGTGGCACCTGAGCGCCTTGGGCAACCCGCTGCTGGACAACGCCACGGCGATCATCGAATGCGAGCTGTGGCGAGAGTACGACGGCGGCGACCATGCAATCATTGTGGGCGCCGTAAAAAACCTGGTGCTGCCCGCCGACCCGATGACGCCCATGGTGTACCACAAGGGTAAGCTGGGCGCCCTGCCCCCACTGGGCTGAGGCGCGACTTTTTCAGGGGCGCGCCGGCTTCTCACTCTCCTTAGCGCCCCTGTTTTATTCCGGAGTAGCGTACATGAGCAATGAAAAGTACGAAAAAGGTCTGCAGATTCGCACACAGGTCCTGGGCGAAGACTATGTAAACCGTTCGATCCAGAATGCCGACGCATTCACCCAGCCTCTGCAGGAACTGGTGACCGAGTACTGCTGGGGCCATGTCTGGGGCCGCGAAGGCTTGTCGCTCAAGGAGCGCAGCATGATAAACTTGGCCATGATTTCGGCACTCAACCGGCCACATGAACTCAAGTTGCACATCCGCGGCGCCTTGCGCAACGGCCTGAGCCGCGAGCAAATACGCGAGATTCTGCTCCAGGTCGGCATTTATTGCGGCGTCCCGGCGGCGGTGGACAGTTTCCGCCTGGCCCGGGAAGCGTTCGCCGAGGCCGACGCGGAGTCCACCCGTTAACACCGGGCTGTTCGTACCCACGCAAGGAGCACCCAGGGTCGTGGTGCCCCGTTACGGTCGTGGCCGGGCAGCCTCATTCAGAGCGCACTCGATGAAACGCCAGCCACTGGACGACAGCTTCAAGGTCAATCGCAACCCCGTTACCCTGCGCGAAATCGTGCTCGATAAACTGCGCGGCGCGATCATGAACTTCCACCTGCTCCCAGGCGACCGCCTGGTAGAGCGCGATTTGTGCGACCGCCTTGGCGTCAGCCGCACGTCCGTGCGTGAAGCCCTGCGCCACCTGGAATCCGAAGGCCTGGTGGAGTTCGCCGACGCCAAGGGCCCCCGTGTTGCGATCATCACCCTTGAAGATGCACGCGACATCTATGAGTTGCGCTGCGTACTGGAAGGCCTGATCGTGCAGCTGTTCACGCTCAATGCCAAGGCCAAGGACATCCGCGCGCTGGAACGCGCCCTGGACGTCAACCGTGAGGCGTTGGAAGAAGGTGAGCTGCAACAGGTGCTCGAGTCGGTGCAAGGGTTCTATGACGTGCTGCTCGAGGGTTCGGGCAACCAGGTCGCGGCGCAGCAGCTTCGTCAGTTGCAGGCGCGCATCAGCTACCTGCGTGCCACATCGGTATCCCAGGCCAACCGCCGTGGTGCCAGCAACCTGGAAATGGAAAAAATGGTCGAGGCCATCAAAAGCGGCGACCCCCTGGTGGCTCACCAGGCCTCGGTCGATCACGTGCGTGCCGCCGCCAAGGTTGCACTGGACTATCTGCGCCAGAAACAAGACGACAACGCCAAGGTTCGCGAGATCGTCGCTCCCCTGGCCCTCAAGGAACCTCGCATAGGTCGCTGATCATGCCCAGTGCTCCCCGCTACTGCCCTCATTGCACCACGACGCTGGCCCAGGGCATACCTGCGGGGGACACCCACGAACGGCTGCACTGCACCAGCTGCGGCTACATTCATTACATCAATCCGAAGATCATTGCCGGTTGCATCATCGAGCGCGACGGCAAATACCTGCTGTGCCAACGCGCCATCCCCCCTCGCCCCGGCACCTGGACGCTGCCGGCAGGCTTCATGGAAGCCGGCGAGACCACCGAACAGGCGGCGCTGCGCGAGGTGTGGGAAGAAAGCGGCGTACGGGCGGAGATCGTCTGCCCCTACTCCATTTTCAGCGTGCCGAAGATCAGCGAGGTCTACATCATCTTCCGCGCCTTCGTTACCGAGGAAACGGGCCAGTATGGCCCGGAAACCCTGGCCTATCGGTTTTTCGAACCAGAGCAGATCCCTTGGGACGACATCTACTACCCCGCCATCCGGCAGATTCTCGAGCGTTACATTCTCGAGCGTCAGGCCGGTGTCTACGGGATTTACACCGGCAACGATGACGTGGGCAAGGTGCACTTCATTCGCTGACTGGCCAAGCGCCATAAAACGCTCGCCAATCGTGCCTTCAGGGTGCACCCTAGAGCACCCTGTTTCAATGACCGGCAGAGCAGATGGCGAAGTGGCTAGCAGGCGGCGGCGTGATGGCCGACCGCATTCTTGGGCATGACTGGACGTGCACCTCGTTGGGTCCGCTGGAAAACTGGCCCGATACCCTCAAGACCACCTTGGCGCTGTGCCTGGGCTCGCATTTTCCACAGGCTGTGCTGTGGGGGCCCGATCTGCTCACCTTCCACAACGATGCATTTCTCCCGATTCTAGGGCGCAAGCCGGTGGCGCTGGGGGTACCGTTTGCAGAGGTCTGGCAGGAAGCATGGGACGATATCCGCTGCATGGCCGACAGGGCCCTCCAGGGCGAAGCGGTCTACATCCAGGACTTCCCCTTGGTCATCGACCGTAACAAGGGGCCGGAGCGTGCCTATTTCACGTTCTGCTACAGCCCAATTCGTGACCTGCATGGCAATGTGCTTGGAATGCTCGATACCGTCACCGAAACCACGGCCACCGTGCTGGGTAACCAACGCCTGGCGTTTCTGGACACCCTCGGCCGGGCAGTGGCACAAGCGGTAGACCCTGAAGAGATTCTGGCAACGACCACGCGCCTGCTCGCTGAGCACCTGGGGCTATCAAGCTGTATCTATGCGGTCATGCAAGCAGACGATGACACCTTCACGGTCTGTGGCGAAGCGGTGACCGACGCGAGCCCCTCATTGATCGGAGAGCATCGCCTGGGAGCTTTCGGCAAGCAGGTGAACGAACGACTGCGCAGCGGTCTGACATTGGCGTTCGATGATTGCAGGCAGGCACTTCCTAAGTCCGAGGCGGCTGTATTTGCAGCCCTTGGGATCACTGCCACGTGCTGCGTGCCGCTGATAAAAAGCGCAAGGCTCACCGCCTTGATGGCGGTCAACAGCGCGTCAGCGCACGCGTGGACCGAATACGAGCGGGTCTTGCTCGGTGACGTGACCGAACGCAGTTGGGCGCATATCCAGCATGCCCAATCCACGGGCGAAACGCAGGCCGCCTTGCTCGCGCTCGAGGCGCTCAACTCCAGCCTGGAGCAACATGTGCAGACCCGCACCACGCAACTGCTGCACACCGAAGCGGAACTGCGTCAGGCCCAGAAGCTTGAGGCCATCGGCCAGCTTACAGGGGGTGTGGCGCACGATTTCAACAACATATTGACCATCATCCATGCCTCGCTGCATTTCTTGCAGCGTCCGGGCCTGGACGACGATCGGCGCACGCGCTATCTACGCACCATGGTCGAGACGGTCGAGCGCGGCTCCAAGTTGACCGGCCAGCTGTTGGCCTTCGCACGGCGCCAGGCCTTGAATCCGCAGGTGTTCGACGCAGCGGCTCGGCTGGCAGCCATGGCCGACCTGTTCGATACCGCAGCAGGTGCGAGCATTGACGTCGAGCTGGACTTGCCTGCTTCGCCGTGCCACGTGCGCGCCGACATCAGCCAACTGGAAACGGCGGTCATCAACCTGATGCTCAACGCCCGCGATGCCATGGCCGGTGTGGGCACCGTGCGCGTGCGCCTCCAAGCCCACCAGCACCTGCCGGTCAGCCGTGATGAGGTTCCCGATCCGTGCGCGTATGCCGCGATTTCCGTAACCGACACGGGGGTTGGCATCAGCACGGAGCTGTTCGAGCGGATATTCGACCCTTTTTTCACCACCAAACCCGCCGGGCAAGGCACTGGGCTGGGGTTGTCCCAGGTATTCGGTTTCGCCAAGCAGTCTGGGGGGGATATCAAGGTTAGCAGTGTCGAGGGCAAGGGCACGACCTTCACCCTGTACCTGCCGCAACAGGCACCGACGGCCTTGTCCGAAACGGATAGGACGTGCAGCGTGCAAGCAGGCTAAAGCTTGCGTTTCAGCCTCGGTTAAGGGTAGTTCCGGCCAGCAGGCGCGCTACACTCTGGGCCAGTTCTGCGCGTCGATAAGGCTTGCGCAGCACTTCGAAACCGCTTAGCTGGCGCGGCGTCAGATTGGCATAGCCCGTGATGATCAGTACCGGCAGCTCGCTGTGATGCTGGCGCATCTGCTGGGCAAAGCGTACGCCGGTCATCTCCGGCATGACGTGGTCGGTCACCAACACATCAGGCAGCCACCCCTTTTCCACCAAGCGCAAAGCGGCCACGGCACTTGGCGCTTCGGTCACCTCATAGCCCAGGTCGCGCAATTGCAAGGCCGTTGCGTGACGCACGATCTCTTCGTCGTCCACCAACAACACCCGGCTTGGACGCTCGGCCACAGGTCCGTCGCAAGCCTCGGCATCGCGATGGGTGGGCAATGCATCGCTGGCCGGCAGCCACAATGTCGCCTGGGTGCCTTGCCCTGGCGTGGACTGGATCTCGAACCCTCCGCCGGATTGAACCGCCAAGCCCTGGACCATGGGCAAGCCCAAGCCCGTCCCCTTGCCCACCTCCTTGGTAGAAAAGAAGGGTTCGATGCACCGCCTGAGCTGTTCATCGTCCATACCGCAGCCATTGTCCCTGACCTGAATCCATACCAGGCGTTTGCCCGCAAGGTCCTCGGGGGGTGTCAGGCAGTGGGTGTCATCACCGGCAATAATTTGCAGCTGGCCGGCGCCGCCGATAGCATCCCGGGCATTGACTGCCAGATTCAGCAGGGCCAGTTCCAGTTGGTGAGGATCCACCACGACGCAGGGCAACGACGGGTCGATATTCACATGCACGGCAATGGTGGGTCCGAGCGAACGCGCCATCAACTCGCGCATGTCCTCGACCAGGGCTGCCAAGGACACCGGTTGCGGTTTGAGTGTCTGACGACGTGCGAAGCTGAGCAGGCGAGCGACTAGATTGCGCGCCCGTTCTGCTGCTTGCAGGCCCCCGTCGATCAGCCGGGGCGCGCGCTCGGCATGCGGATGCCGGCGCAACAGCTCGAACGACCCGATGATCGGCGTGAGCATGTTGTTGAGGTCGTGGGCGATTCCGCCGGTCAATTGCCCGATCATCTCCATCTTGTGGGCTTCGTGCAGTTGCATCATGACTGATTCGCGCTGGGCCAGCGCCGTGGCAACCCGCTCCTCAAGGCTCTGGTTCAGCAAGTGCAACGCCCGCTCGGCACGGGCATGGAGGATTGCAGCCCACACTTGCTTGGCGGTCTCCTCCACAAGCTGGCAGTCCTCCTCGAAGCACCCTCGCGCATCGCTGAAATGAACGCCTAACACTGCTTCGAGTCGCCCACCACGTAGCACAGGGGCATGCAAGGTGGTGCTTATGCCCGCCAGACAAGGCGCGGGCTGTTCGTACCTGTGCTGAACGGTCCTGCCATCGCTCAATTGCTCATACAGGTCGGCGCCAAACGTCAGGTACGAATGGGTGCCCACCAAGGACGCCACGCCATCGGACCAATCATGGCTGACTTTGAAACCGACACCGTCGCCTTTGTCTTCACCGAAGCAGACCCTGGCTGCGCCCAACTCCTGGGCCAGGCGCTGAACCGCATACGATTCGATACGTGCGGCATCACCCAGCCCAGGCAATGTACGGCTCAATTCCAGGAGAAACGCCTGGCGCTGGTGGAAACGCACGCGGTCCGTGGTCTCGGTGACCAGGCACAAGACCCCGCCGACGCTTGCATCAGCCTCGCGCACGGCGGAATACGACACGTCGAAATACACCGTCTCACCGTGCCCTCGGCGCTCAATGTAGAAGGGACGGTCCTTGGCCGAAAACGTCTGTCCTGTTTCACGCACACCGCGCAGCAACGGTTCGAGGTCGTCCCACAGTTCAGCCCAGTGCTCGCGTGCCGGGCGCCCGAGGGCTTGCGGGTGCTTATGACCAATAGTGGGCGCATAGGCATCGTTGTACAGCGCGACATAGTCCGGGCCCCAGAACAACACGACCTGAGTCTGCGCTGGCAGCAATGTGGCCATGGCGGCCTGAAGGTGCGGGGACCAGCCATGCGGCGTCCCAAGTGGCGAATTCTCCCAGTTCATCGTTTGAAGCAGACGGCCAATCTCACCGCCATTGAGCAGGAAGCTCAGCGGTGTGGAGGCGTCGTCGATTAGAGGGGTTTGAAGCGATCTCATGTCAGTGGAATCCGCGGCACAGGCCAGCCATCTGTGGATAAGAGGCATTGATTCGCGGTTCGTTCCACTGAGATTGATCAGTCGTTCAATGTCAGCGCTGACCGCCCCGCGCAGTCAATCTGCCAGAGGGGACGCTTAACTGCCCTCCGGCAGCAGGCTACGGTCGAACATGAATGGCCCCTGCCCTTGCGCCGTGTATTGGTACAGTTGCTGCGGACGCCCCATCGGTGGCTGATTCTTTTCGCCTGTGTCCCTGACCCAGCCGAGCACGCGCAGACGCTCCAGGCGCTTGCGCAGCGACGTTGCATTTACAGGCTGGCCCAGGCAGGCCTGCATGGCCCCCAGCGCGTCGAGAACGGTGAACCGGGTATCGAGCAGGTACAACGGCAAACTGCTGTAGACAGACTTGGCCGCAAGCCGCTCACAGGCTCGGCGCGCCAACAGGTTGTGATCGAATGGCAGCAGCACCCTGCGATCTACCACGTCGGCGAGGTCGAAAAAGGCCAATTGCTCATCCTCGACTTCCTGGCGGGCGGGCAACAGCGCCAAATAGCAGGTGCTCAATGACCAACCCCGCGGATCCCGAAAGGCATTGCCTTCAGTGCCGACTTGCTCCAGATAGTGTGGCTGGACGCGCGCTTTTTCGCTCAAGGCGCGGTGGGCAGCGCTCTGGAGGCTGGTATCAGGCGTGCGCCCATTGATGATCACCCCAGGCAGTGCCCATTGGCCCTGATGCGGTTCTCGCTCACGGCGATGCAGAAGCACCTGCAGGTGCTCGCTGCCGGGCGGCAGGCGCAGCGCGACGATGTCGACGCTTGCCAGGACTTCAGCTGTACTCACTCGTAACTCCTTGACCGAAGCCTTTTATAGTTCACCAGAGCGAATAAGTAAATCGGCCGTAACGTCTGGATAATGGATGCTTGACACATATACAACACCAGGTGGATTATGTGGCCATTCCAGCGAGGAGAACCTCCATGAAAATCGCCAGCTTCGATGTCGACGCACAAATAGGCTTCACGTGCCATGCACCCCAGGAACTCCCAGTCCCCGAAGGTCATGAAATCGCACCAGACCTCAACGTCATGGCACAACGGGCCGACCTGCGACTGGGCAGCAAGGATGCGCATCCCGCCAATGCCGCGTGGGTAGTGGCCCAAGCCACGCAGATGCTGCAGCCGCTGACCCTGGCCAACGCGGACCTCACCTGGGTCAGCCATTGCGTCCCTGGCACTCCCGGTTTCGAGCTGCTGCCAGGCCTGCCTGCCCCCATCGAGTACGACTATTTCGTGTGGAAAGGCGTGGAGCCCGACCTGCATCCCTATGGTGCCTGCTACCACGACTTGGCCGAGCGCCGCTCCACCGGCGTCATCGAATACCTCAAGGTGCATCAGGTGGGTGCTGTGATCGTTGGCGGGCTCGCACTGGACTACTGCGTGCGCACCACTGCCCGACAATTGCGCCAGGCCGGGTTCGAGGTGCTGCTGTACCTACCGGCCTGCCGCGCCCTGAGCCAGGCCGGCGCGATAGAGGCCTGCGGCGCCCTGGCTGCCGACGGTGTGAAGCTGTGCGGCGACGAGTCGGCCCTCGACCATCAACTGGCCCTGATCAAGGAGCAAGCAGCATGAGTGACAGCGTATTTGGCCCCCGTATCGTTCAGAACCTGCTGGACACCGACTTCTACAAGATCACCATGATGCAGGCGGTGCTGCACAACTATCCCAATGCCGAGGTGGAGTGGGAGTTTCGCTGCCGCAACGGTGAGGACCTGGCCCCGTATCTCGCAGAAATCCGCTACCAGGTCGAGCAACTCGCCGAAGTCACCGTCACCCAGGATCAGCTTGCTTACCTTGAGAAGATTCCCTTCATCAAGCCTGACTTCATTCGCTTTCTTAGCCTGTTCCGCTTCAACTTGCGCTACGTGCATGTTGGCCTGGACGACGCCGGCCAGCTTGCGATACGCGTACGCGGCCCCTGGTTGCACGTCATCCTGTACGAAATCCCGTTGCTGGCAATCATCAGCGAAGTGCGCAACCGCTACCGCTATCGGGAGGTTGTGATCGAACAGGTACGCGAACAGTTGTACCGCAACCTCGACTGGCTCAAGGCCCAGGCCAGCAGTGACGAATTGGCAGGCTTCCAGCTGGCGGATTTCGGCACTCGTCGACGCTTCTCATATCGGGTGCAGGAAGAGGTGGTGCACATCCTAAAGCGCGATTTCCCAGGCCGCTTCGTCGGCACCAGCAACGTGCACCTGGCCCGTGAATACGAGCTGCGGCCAATAGGTACCATGGCCCACGAATGGTTCATGGCCCACCAGCAGCTGGGTCCTCGCCTGGTGGACAGCCAGGCTGCAGCCTTGGAGTGCTGGGTGCGCGAGTATCGCGGCCTGCTCGGTATCGCGCTGACCGACTGCATCACCATGGATGCCTTCCTTGGGGACTTCGACCTCTATTTCGCCAAGCTCTTCGACGGCCTGCGCCACGACTCGGGCGACCCGCTGGCCTGGGCGGAGAAAGCCATCGCGCACTACCACCGGCTGGGTATCGATCCGAAGACCAAGACCCTGATCTTCTCAGACGGCCTGGACATGCCGAAGGCGCTTGGGCTGTACCGCGCCCTGCACGAGCGCATCAACGTGAGCTTTGGCATCGGGACCCGCCTGACCTGCGACATCCCGGGGGTCGAGCCGATGAACATGGTGATCAAGATGACGGCCTGCAACGGTGCGCCGGTGGCGAAGATTTCGGATAGCCCTGGAAAGACGCAGTGCCGGGATGAAAATTTCGTGGCCTATTTGAAGCACGTATTCAACGTAGGCGCGTGACTTTCTGCAGGTGGCATTGCAAGGCCTGTGTACGTATCATGCTGCCCGGTTCAACAATCACCTGCCCTTTCAGCACACAAGGAGAAAGATCGCGATATGGACATCAAATTGGCAAAGCTGGTCACGGCAATGGGCTTGGCAGCCTTGCTCGCAGGGTGCAGTGAAGAAACGGTGCCCGAGCCGACCGCTGAGAACTGCACCCCGCAGATGCAGGAGAAAATTCTGGCGGATTTGTCCAAAGAGGCCAATCGCAACACCTTTACCGCCAACTGCAACAGCTTCCTCCAAGCCCGCAAGCATACCGACTGGACCTTCAAGAAAAGCCCGAAAGACGACTTCTGATGAGGTAGCGGCGGCTCTGACAGCACACGTGCCGCGTGGCAGTCGGGCTGCCTTGCGGCGATGTCTGCAGGGACGGGCGCATGTTTCATGAAGTGCCGGTGGTGAGTGAGCGTGAAACGTGGGTCGAAGCCCCGGAGAAGGCCACACAAAGCTCGTGAAAGTGGGCAGCCGCTCGAGAGGGTGAGCCTGCGTGGGGCAGGACTATCGAAAACCGGCGAACCAGTGAACGCGGCCCCACCTGGACCTTGCGCAAAACCATCCCTTCGTGACGAATCGACATGGCAGACACGAAACCTACGCCCATACCGGCGCGTACTGCTTCCTTCACCCCCTCCACGCCGGCGATCTCCAGGCCAATCCGCATCTGTAGTTGACTGTTGGCAAACGCTTGCTCGACGACCTGACGCACGCCCGAGCCCTGCTCACGCAGCACTATTGGGAAGTCGGCCACGTCCTTCAAGGCGCGAGGTTCGGCGCAAGCCAAGGGGTGTGCAACCGGGACGATGGCGACGATTTCGTCCTCCAGCCACTCGGTCACGCCAGTGCCCACGGGCAGGTCTCGCCCCGGCGGCCCTTCGATCAACGCCAAGTCCACGTCACCCAAGGCGGCGACGATTTCGGCAGTGTTGCCCTGTATGGTGGTGATCACCACCTCCGGGTAGCGTGCCTTGAACTGGGCGATCAGGTACGGCAGCACGTAGCTTGCAGGCGTAGTGCTGGCACCGATCCGCAAAGTACCGCGCTGAAGGCCGCGCATTGCTTCGCGAAGTGACCGCGCCTGATCGAACGTATCGCGCAGGCGAGTGGCATGCGCCAGTAGCTGTTCACCTGCTGCTGTCAGGCGCACCCCGCGCCCTGCCCGGTGATAAAGAGGCTCGCCAAACGCCTCCTGCAGGAGTTTGAGTTGGCCAGACACCGCCGGCTGAGACAGATGCAGGGCCAATGCGGCATGGCTGATGTTGCCGTGCTCGGCGACGACGGCGAAAGTTATAAGTTGCTCTGGAGTCATCCCGAAAAACTATCAGCTAAATGGATATTTTTCATCCCTAATTACGATTTTTCATAAGCTTATAACCAACATATCGTGGTGCTCATAGATTCCAGTTGCTGGAGAATTCCATGACACCTGCCCCTTCTACGCCATCTGACGCACCTGCCGCGCACCGCTGCGCAACGCTCAAGGGTGTGCTTTTGGTTACCGTTCTCGCGCTTGGCATCAGCCAGGCGGCAGCCCTGCCCCTCTTCGTCCAGCTTGGCCTCAGCCCGTTGATCCTCGGCATCGTGGCCGGGGCGTCCGTCGGCAATGTGCTGAAAGATCGCCTGCCGGCCTGCTATGCACAGGGCATACACTTCTGCGCCCGGGCCCTGCTTCGGGTTGCCGTCGCCTTGTTCGGCCTGCGGATCAGCTTGCAGGAAATTGCACACGTTGGCTGGCCTGGCCTGGTGATCTCGCTGCTGGTGATCAGCAGCACATTGGCAATAGGCCTGTGGTGTGGCATGAAACTGCTCGGGCTTGACCGGGAGACTGCTC
Source organism: Pseudomonas sp. DE0010 (assembly GCF_007680745.1). NCBI lineage: Bacteria > Pseudomonadati > Pseudomonadota > Gammaproteobacteria > Pseudomonadales > Pseudomonadaceae > Pseudomonas > Pseudomonas sp. DE0010. Next base: position 38,483 of record NZ_VEJQ01000009.1, on the reverse strand, counting down.
TGCTTACAGCTGCGGGCAGCGCCATCTGCGGGGCTGCGGCCGTTTTGGCCTTTGAATCGGCACTGCGCAGCGCGCCGCATAAAAGTGCAGTGGCCGTGGGCAGCGTGGTGCTGTTCGGCACGGCGTCGATGTTTTTCTATCCCTTTCTGATTCAGGCTGGCTGGCTGCACCTGGATGCCCAGACCGCTGGGCTTTGGCTGGGCGGCACCCTCCATGAAGTGGCTCAAGTAGTCGGCGCCGCCAGTACCCTTGGCCCTGATGCCAGCCATGTGGCAACCATCGTGAAAATGACGCGTGTGATGCTGCTGGTGCCTGTCTTGTTACTGGTTGGTTTGTGGATCAGCCGTACCCCAAAATCCGGCTTGGCGTCAGGCAAGGGTCGGCTCACGGTGCCGTGGTTTGCGTTCGGGTTCCTGGCACTGGTAGCGGTCAATTCGCTGGAGGTTCTACCTTTGAGCCTGCGCGAAGCCGTCAACGGCCTGGACACCTTTGCGTTGACCATGGCCATGACCGCATTGGGCATGGAAACCCGCTTCGAACAGATACGCCACGCCGGGCCTCGCGTGCTGGCAACGGGGGCAATCCTCAACGTGTGGCCGTTTGGGGGCGGCTTGGCCATTACCCTGGCCGTGCAGCGGCTGCTGGGGTGATTGTTTCGCAATGCGCGCCGCTGGGGCCGCCATGAAGTGCCGGGCTTTTTTTGCATGCCTCTCGTTGCCGCTTCCATTTCTCGGTATGGTGTGGTCAAAGAAGGATGTTTTACCCGCACAGGAAAGACTTAGATGCCCCAACGCCATGTCATCAATGCATCCGTCAGCCCCAAAGGCAGCCTAGAAACGCTGTCCCAACGTGAAGTACAGCAACTGAGCGAAGCCGGCTCCGGCACTCTTTACACCCTGTTCCGCCAGTGCGCCCTGGCCATCCTCAACACCGGCGCCCATGTCGACAATGCCAAGACCATCCTCGAGGCCTATCAGGATTTCGAAGTGCGCATCCATCAGCAGGACCGAGGCGTTCGCCTGGAGCTGCTGAACGCCCCGGCAGATGCCTTCGTCGATGGTGAAATGATCGCCAGCACCCGGGAGATGCTCTTCAGCGCCTTGCGCGATATCGTGTATACCGAAAGCGAGCTGGCCAGCCAGCGCATCGATCTGGAAAGCTCCCAGGGCATCACCGATTACGTCTTCCACTTGCTGCGCAACGCCCGCACCCTGCGTCCGGGCGTCGAGCCGAAGATGGTAGTGTGCTGGGGCGGTCACTCGATCAGCACCGAGGAATACCAGTACACCAAGAAGGTGGGCCATGAGCTGGGCCTGCGTAAGCTGGACGTGTGCACCGGTTGCGGCCCGGGTGTCATGAAAGGCCCGATGAAAGGTGCCACCATTGCCCATGCCAAACAGCGCATGCAGGGCAGTCGCTACCTGGGCCTGACGGAACCGGGCATCATTGCCGCCGAGGCGCCCAACCCGATCGTCAACGAACTGGTGATCCTGCCGGATATCGAGAAGCGCCTGGAGGCGTTCGTGCGGGTCGGTCACGGCATCATCATCTTCCCGGGCGGTGCAGGCACGGCAGAAGAATTCCTGTACCTGCTGGGTATCCTCATGCATCCGGATAACCAGGATGTGCCCTTCCCGGTCGTGCTGACGGGCCCACGCAGTGCAGAGCCCTACCTGCAGCAATTGCATGCCTTCGTTGGCGCAACGCTCGGCGAGGCAGCGCATCGGTTGTACGAGATCATCATTGACGACCCGGCTGAAGTGGCGCGCCACATGGTCGAAGGGCTCAAGCAGGTCAAACAGTTCCGTCGCGAGCGCAACGATGCGTTCCATTTCAACTGGTTGCTGCGGATCGAAGAGAGCTTCCAGCGACCCTTCGACCCCACTCACCAGGCCATGGCTGACCTGGATCTGCGTCGCGAGTTGCCACCTCACGAACTGGCGGCCAATTTGCGCCGAGCGTTTTCCGGGATTGTGGCGGGTAACGTCAAGGACAAGGGCATTCGCCTGATTGAAGAGCACGGGCCCTATCAAATTCGCGGTGACAGCGCTGTGTTGGATCCGCTTGGGCGTTTGCTGCAGGCATTCGTTGACCAGCATCGGATGAAGTTGCCGGGTGGGGCGGCTTATGTGCCTTGCTATCAGGTTGTGACTTGATTCACGTTTGACAAATAGACGGGGCCGCTGCGGTAGACGGCGCAGCGGCCCCAGCATTCAAGCTTCCTGGCTCATTTTTCGGGGGCCGCTCTGCGGCCCACTCCGGCCGGTGAGGCCTACAGGGCTGCACACGTAGATCAATGACGAGGCAGGATTAGCGTAACGACCGCACCCCTATCTCGCTCAAGAAAACTCGCCACCTGTCACCTGTCGCTCCACAAATCGAATGCTGTTGCGCCCTGCGCGCTTGGACTCGTACAACGCCACATCCCCCTGCTCGATCAGCGCCGCCAGACTCGCTGGCGCCTGGTCAAACACATTCACCCCAATGCTCAACGTCACCGCTGCAGGTGTCGGGACTGCCCCGCCGGCATAGGCCTGAAATTGCTCCCGTAATCCCTTGGCCAACCCCAGGACCCCTTCACGGCTTGCCCCACTGAGCAAAATCACGAACTCATCCCCGCCTAACCGCGCCGCCAGGGAGCGCTCGGGCAACACCGCACGGATCATTTCACTCAAGGCCACCAGCAACCGGTCCCCTGCTGCATGCCCATGCAGGTCGTTCACCAGCTTGAAATTGTCGATATCGATCAACAACAACGCTGCAGGCCGGACATTGCTGACCTCCTTGAAGAAAGGCCCCGCACGCATTTCCAGGGCACGCCGGTTGTACAGCGCAGTCAGCGGATCCCGTGCGGCCAGCCGAGCGATGCGTTCTTCGCGGCGGTAGCGAACCGTGCCTGTCATCGACAACGCGATCAGCATGATCGCCATGGCACCCTCCACCAGGGAGACCTGGATGATCAACCCACCGAAACTGGCCAGGTCAATCAACGTGCCCGGCGCAATCGCAATGATTGCCTTGATCACGTAGAACAACCCATGTACCAGAAGCACGTACCGCAACTGGACCGCACCTACGCTCAGCGACTGCCCGTGCGGCTGCAGCAGGCTACTGGCCTTCAAGGTCAGGGCGGCAACCAGCAGCGAGTTGGCCATCAGCATGACTTTCGACCACTCTGGGCCGGCAGGCAGCAGTAACAGGGCAAACCAGATCAGCACGATCACCAGCCAGGCCCGCGAAATCCGGTCCTGGGTGAAGCGCAGCACGCCTAGCAGGAACAAGCCATGGGCCACGACCAGCAGGCCGTTCGCGAACCAGATGCCGATGAACAAAAGGCCAACGCCTCGCAGCAGCGCCAAGGTGCAACCGACGGTAATGGTCGCGAACCCGGCGCTCCAGTACAGCAACGATGACTCGCGGACACTGCGCCACTCTATTGCCAGGTACAACGCCGCCGCTGCCGCCAAGGCGATGGAAATGGTGAGCATGGTAGGTGGGTCTAGCGCCATGGCGGGTGTAGCCTATCGAAGTGGTTCGTAAAGGCGGCGATTGTATGCGCTCACGCTGGATTTTCAGAGCAGCAGACGACCGCGTGCGCCAGACTTTTCTGCTGCCGTGACTTGCAGCTTCATAGCAGCCCTCTGGTTGGAGCGGCCCTTGTGCCGCGATGGGCCGCGCAGCGGCCCCGGCGATCCGTGGTACAGCGTTCAAATCCCAGGGCCGCTGCGCGGCCCATCGCGGCACAAGGGCCGCCCCTACAAGTGCTACGTTAATCAGGGGTATGTGTAGCGGCCGACGCCATCAATGAGATCAACGCCTGGTTGTCCACCGGACGACTCAACCAGTAACCCTGCACCTCATGGCACTGGTCATCACTGAGCAAAGCGAGCTGCTCCGCAGTTTCCACCCCCTCGGCCGTGACCGTCATGCCCATGGCGTTCCCCAGGCTGATGATCGCCTGCACCACACTGCGGTCACTGCTGCTCTTGCCCAGCGACTGGACGAACCGACGATCGATCTTGATGCTGTCGAACGGGTAAGTACGCAGGTAGCCCAGTGACGAATAGCCTGTGCCGAAGTCGTCCATGTTCAAGCGCACTCCAAGTTCCTTCAATGCGTTCATCGTCTGCAACGCGCCTTCAACGTCGTTGAGCATCACGTTCTCGGTGATTTCCAACTCCAGCCGGTGCGCAGGCAGCCCGGTGGTGCGCAAGGCCTCGGCCACATCGCGTACCACGTCGCTACGGCTGAACTGGGCAGGCGACATGTTCACGGACACCAGCACATCGAGCGGCCAGGCTCCTGCCTCCTTGCAAGCCTCCTGCAGCACCCAGTTGCCCAGCAACACGATCACATCGCTTTCCTCGGCCAAGCCGACAAATTCGTCCGGCATCAGCAACCCAAGGCGGGGGTGCTGCCAGCGCACCAGCGCTTCGGCGGAGGCGATCGTTACCCCGTCCACCTTGAACCGGGGTTGGAAATGCAACCGCAGCTCGCCACGGGGGATGCCTTCGCGCAGCTCCTGTTCGAGTACGCGCTTTTCAAGCAGTGCTGCGCTCATCTGCGTGGAGAAATACCGCCATGTGTTCTTGCCCGATTGCTTGGCCCCGTACAGCGCTACGTCGGCATAACGGATCAGGTCGCTAGGGCCACCTGGGTAATCGTCGGAGATGACCACACCCAGGCTGGCGCCTATCTGTACCTTGTGGTGCTCAACCGCCATCGGCTGCTTGAGGGTGTCGATGAGCCGGGCGCAGAACCGGTCGAGTTCATCACGCGTGCCCGGTGCGATCAGGACGATGACGAACTCGTCGCCCCCCAGACGCGCTACCAGGTCGCTGGAACGGGTCATTTGACCAAGCCGCGTCGCCACCTCCATCAACACTGCATCACCGGCCGGGTGGCCGAGGCTGTCATTGATCGGCTTGAAGTTGTCCAGGTCGAGCATCAGCACGGCCCGCGACACCTTGGCGCTGTCCTCTAGGAAGCGGAAAAGCTTGTTACGGTTGGGCAGCCCGGTCAGGGCGTCATGTTGTGACAGGTGCTGAATTCGGGCATGGGCTGCCACCTCATCGGTGATGTCGGTACAGGTGCCGCGAAATCCCTTGCAGATTTTGTGCTCGATGATGGCCCTGGCCGCGATTCGGCACTCGCGTCGCTGCCCGGCCTTGTCCAGGTAATGGCAGCGCAGCGTGCCGGTAGACTCGCTGGCGCCCAGGCTGTGCAGCCAGGTTTCGACATGACCGGTTTCACAATCGAACAACGTGCAGATCGGCTGATTGAGCCAGAGCTCGGCGTCGTGCCCGGTCAGTTCGGCAAAGCGTGGTGAAAGATAGATCAGGTGCTGCTGCGCATCGGTCTCCCAGATCCAGTCGGAAGCCGCCTCGGCCACGGCCTTGAAGCGCGCTTCGCTGGCCTCCAGCGCCCGCTTGGAAATAGCCAGCTGATGGTAGCTGCGGTCAATGTCGGCGCTGGTGCGCATGGCATAGCGTGCAAGCAATACCATCAGTGCCAGGATGATCAGCAGTGCCACAGCCAGCGGTGTGAACACCGCTTGCAGCAGATCGCTACCGGGCTGGTCCATGCGCCAGGTCAAACGATAGGGAACCCCTTGAAGCCGCAAATGCCCCAAATCGTCCGCAGCATTGTCGCTTGCAGTGATAGCCAGGTCCGTAAGGCCGGCCGTCTTACCCATCTGACTGAGCATGTCGGCTTCGATCAACCGGATGAAGACCATCACCGAGTGATGCTTAGCCAGGCTGTCGGCAAGCGCAGGTGGACGTATCACGGCAGAGGTGAAGACCGCAGGCTGGCCATCAAACATGACATAGCCCGACGCCGGTTGTTGCTGCGCCATGGCCTGGCGAGCCTGTTGCAGGACACGATGGCCTTCGGAGCTGAAGTGATCGAAACCCAAGTCGGTCAGACGCCCCTGCACCACTGCATAGAGCGTGCCCTGATCGTCCAGGACGAACACGCCCGCATAGCCATCGTCGCTATAGAGCGTGGCGCCAACGTTGCCCTCATCGAACGCCCATTGCCGGTCCGCTGGACGCGCCAGATGGTCGTAAGCTGCCTGCCAGGAAGCATGGGTCCACAGATAGGTGCGCTCGGCCTTGTGCAACTGTGCCAAAGCCGCATTTGCATGGAATCGACTTTGTTCCAGCTCCCGCTCATCGAGCGAAACGGCGATGCGATAAAGCGACACCAGCCCCAGGATCATCGCCAACAAGAGCAGGCCCGAAAAAGCCAGTACAAGGCGGCGAACCATGCGGCTGCGCGGCGAATCATTGCCAAAAGCTGCTTCCATTCCTTGAGCGCCTATTGTCGGGGATGCACAGGGTGGACCTACAGCGTGCCCGGCCGATCAACGCTATCGACCATCGGGCAGGCCGCACTACAGCCCCTGCCCTACAGCACCCGCTTGATCAACGGTTCCAACCGACTATAGCGTAGCCTGCGCAGCAGCTTGCGCACGGGTTTGGGGTGTTCGGCCTTGACGCCTAAAGCGTGCGCCGAAGCGATAGCCGGGGCATGTTCACGCAATGCGCTCAGCTCCTGTTCGCACGGCCCCCGCCATTGCCCAAGGGGGTCATCGATAAGCAGGCCGTTCTCCAGGTCCAGGTTGAAGCCGCGCGGGTTCAGGTTGTTGCCGGTCAGCAAGCTGTAACGTTCATCGACCCACACGCCCTTGGCATGAAAGGTGTGCCCGGGATCGTTCCACAATCGGACCTGCAGCTGACCACTGGCCAGCAGGTGCTCGCGACGGCGCGCAAAGGCCCTGAGGTTGTCCTCATACAGATAAGGCAACGCCCCGCTGGCATGGAACGGCTCCCCCGGAGGGACGTAGAAGTCATTGGCAGTACGATGGCCGACGATGAACTCTACCCGCACGCCGCGTGCCAACGCGTCGTCAATTTCGCGCATCACGACCCGCGGCGGATTGAAGTACGGGGTGCTGATGACGATACGTTCGCGGGCCACGGCAAACAGCGCGCACACCGTCTTGTTCAATGCATTGCGCCTGCCGACACCGATCAGCGGAATCACTCGCAGGTGCCCCGGCTCGGTTGCAGGGCCTGGTGCGTATGTCAGCCGGCGCATCCCTGCCCGCAGACGGCGAATGTCACTGCGCAAATCGGCGGTCGAAGGCGGCGCAGGAAGGTCCAGGCGCGGCGTGGCCTGCGGGTGAAGCAGCCGATGCACCAGGTCGGCCATGCAGTCGGCCAGGGCCCTGCTGTGGAACAGGTGGTAGCGATCGAGCCGGTAACGGTCGAACCGATGCAGGTAGACGTTGTTGAGGCTGGCACCGGTGTAGATGACGCAGTCATCGATGATGCTGCCCTTGAGGTGCAGCACCCCGAAGAGTTCGCGGGTCTGCACAGGCACGCCATGGATCGCGATGTCCAACTGGCGGCTCTGGCGTTCGGCCTGGTACCAGGCTGCATTGCCAGGCTGCCTGCCCGCCCCCAGCAGGCCACGCCGGGCCCGGAACCAGTCCACCACGACGGTTATTTCAAGCCCTGGACGAGCCGCCTTGGCCTGATAGAGTGCGTCCAGCACCTCCTGGCCCGCCTCGTCATGTTGCAAGTACAGCGCCACGATGACGATCCGCCGGGTCGCTGCGCCGATACGCTCGAGCAGGCAGGCTCGGTAGGCCTGGGCATCGGGGAGCACTTCGATCGCATCGGGGGCCAACGGGTAGCCTGGCAACTGGGCCAACAGGTTTTCTGGGTTCACTTGCAGCCACCTTCTGGGCAAACTATGCCCCAGCTTGCACAGGAATCGCCCAATGGTCCACCCCGCTTCGGTAAATCCACACTCCGGCACGGTCAAGACATTCGGTTTTCTGATCATGCCCAATTTCACCACCATCGGCCTGGCATCGGCGGTGGAAACGCTGCGCATGGCCAACCTGGCCGCATGTAGGCCCTTGTTTCGCAGCGTACTGATCGCGGCGCAGGAGGGGCCGGTCACCGCCAGCAACGGCATGCGCGTGCTGCCTGACTGCACGCTCGATGACGCGCCAGCGCTGGACGTACTGTTGCTAGTGGGCCCCAACCCCATCGAGCGCGGCCCTGCCACCGGGGCGCACATCCGCTGGCTGCGCGAACGGGCCAGGCAACGCCTGCCGATCGGCGGCATCTGCACCGGCAGTTACCTGCTCGCCAAGGCAGGGTTGCTCGACGGCTACCGCTGTACCATTCATTGGGAGGACCTGCCAACGCTGCGCGCCCGCTTCCCTAACATCATTTGCTCGCAGCAGCTGTTCGAGCTGGACCGCGACCGCTACACCTGCTCAGGCGGTGTGGCGGCCATCGACATGATGCTGCAACTGGTGGCTCGCGAGCCGGGCGGCCAGGCCATTGCCGCCAAGGCCGCCGAACTGCTGCTGTGCGACCGGGTGCGTAGCGAGCGCGAACGCCAGCGCGTTTCGCTGAGGACCTTGCTGGGTACTGCGCAACCGCGGCTCAGCCAAGTCGTTGCGATCATGGAAGCCAACCTCGAGGAGCCGTTGGCACCCAGCGAGCTGGCCAAGCTGACCGGCATCACCGTGCGCCAGCTCGAGCGCCTGTTCAAGCATCAGCTGCAACGTACCCCCACGCGCTATTACCAGGAACTACGGCTAACCCACGCCAGGCAGTTGCTGCTGCAAGGCGACGCGCCCGTTGGCGACGTCGCACTGGCCTGCGGCTTCGGCTCGGCGGCGCACTTTTCCAAGGCGTACAGCCGACTGTTCGGTGTTTCGCCTTCCGCGCAGCGCCGCCTGGCAGCCTTGCGCTGACAGAGCGCTCGCTGCTCATTTGCAGATGACGTTGTGCTGCGGCCCATAGGGGAACCGGGTAATGTTATCGGCCCCCTGCTCGGTCACCACCAGAATGTCATGCTCGCGATAGCCGCCTGCCCCTGGCAGGCCCTGTGGCAGCATGATCATGGGCTCGATCGACACCACTATGCCCGGCTCCAGTACGGTGTCGATGTCCTCGCGCAACTCCAGGCCGGCCTCGCGCCCGTAGTAGTGGCAAAGCACCCCGAAGGAATGACCGTAGCCGAAGGTGCGGTATTGCAGCAGGTCGTGCTGGCGGTAGATTTCATTGAGCTCAGCAGCAATGTCGCAACACCGTACGCCTGGACGGACGAGGCGTTGACCTGCCTCGTGCACCTGAACGTTCACCTGCCACAGGCGCAGGTACTCGTCCGGGCAGTGATCGAGAAAGAGTGTGCGCTCCAACGCCGTGTAGTAGCCGCTGATCATCGGGAAGCAGTTGAGGCTTAAGATTTCACCCTTGCCCACGCGACGGCTGGTTACCGGATTGTGGGCGCCATCGGTGTTGGGTCCGGATTGAAACAGCGTCCAGGTGTCCATCAACTGGCTGTCGGGGTAGCGCCTGGCAATGTCCCGGACCATGGCCTGGGTGGCATGCAGTGCCACCGCGTACTCCGGTGCCTGGTCAGCCAGCGCGTCGATCACCGCCGCGCCGCCAACATTGGCGACCTGTGCCCCCTGGCGGATCAGGGCCTGCTCTTCAGCCGACTTGATCAGCCGCAGGCGCATGCAGGCGGTGCTGATATCGACCAGCTCGGCATGCGGGTAGCATGCCGCGAGCGCGGCATGGGTGTGGAGCGTCAGGTGATCACCCTCCACGCCAATGCGCCCCGCCTGCGGCAGCGCCTGGCGCAGGGCGGTGAAAAAACTGCCCTGCCGCCAGTCGGTGTAGACGATGTTGTCGGTGCCGACCGACCGACGCCATGGCTGACCGCCATCGATGTTGGCACTGATCAGGACGACCTGATCAGGGGTGATCACCACCGCGTAGGCGCGCCCAAACGCGCAATAGAGGTAGTCACTGTAGTAGTTGACGTTGTGATAGGAAGTAAAGACGAGTGCCTCGAGCTGCTGGGCGCTCATCAGGGCGCGCACCTCGGCATGCCGGCGGGCATATTCTTGAGCCGAGAACGTCGCTTCGACCTTCTGGCCATTGCGAATCCTTAGGGTATCGGGCATGTGCATGATCGTGATTCCTTGGGTTTGTGAGCACGCAAGTCAGGCCGGCCGCCTGAAAGCATTGCAGCACGCAACCCACATGCACGTTTGTACCCAAGCGACTTCGAATTGGCAGCAGTACTGCCTTTCACATCTGCAGTGGCGCTGGCCAGTGCACTAACGCCGCCGTTGCATCCAGGCTGCCCCCAGCCCACTGAGGCAGATCACGCAAATCCCGACCAGGCTGAGCGTATCGGGGGTCTGGCCATAGAACACCAGGCCCAGCAGGCCAGCGAAGACGATCTGGCAGTAGCTGAACGGCGCCAACAGCGCAGGCGCTGCGAAACGGAAGGCCTGGGTCAGCAGCAGGTGAGCGGTCATACCGAAACCACCCAGCGCCAGCATCAGCAAGGCATGGTCCCAGCGCGGCGTTTCCCAGAAAAACGGCACCAGCGCACTCATGGCCAGGGTGTTGCACAACCCTGCATAGAAGTTGCTGGTGGTCGGGCTGTCGTGCGCCGCCAGGATGCGGGTCAACAGTTGGTAGAAAGAGAAGCCCAGCGCCGAGCCGAACGGGTACAGGATGGCGGGCGTGAACAGCGCCCCGCCTGGATGCACGACAATCAGCACCCCCAGAAAGCCCAATACCACTGCCACCCATTGCGCTACCGTGACCCGTTCCTTGAGCAGTGGTACAGACAGGGCAGTGACCAGTACCGGTGCAAGGAAGTTGACCGCAGTCGCTTCGGCCAATGGCAGGTACTGCAACCCAGAGGTGAACAGCAGGCTGGTGCTGAGCAGGCTCAAGGCGCGCAAGGTTTGCAGCAGCGGGCGTCGGGTGCGCAACACGTTGAGGCCCGAGCGCGGCAGGAAAATGCCAGCCATCAACAGTGTGTGCACCACGTACCGTGCCCACACCACCATCACGATCGGGTACAGCCCTCCCAGGAACTTGGACAAGGCGTCGTGGCTGGCGAACATGAACGTGGCGCACACCACCAACACGATGCCGCGAAGCGGTTGGTTGACGCCGGACAGCGGGGTACTGGAACTCATGGCTCTCTCGAAGTGGACGCAAAACCGCGCTGCGCCATTATGAAGCCGCGCGCACGCCCCGATTGGGCGTGGCAGCAGGATTCTAGAAGAGATACCCGGAGCGCGGAAGTTCAATCATCACCACAGCGTGTTTTTCCTTGGGGCAACGGGTATGGGCGCCACGGTTGTCAGCCCTGCACCACATGCTGCAGCCTGGCCCAGAGACGTTGCACATCCTCCCTCTCAGTGCCCAGGGCGCCAATCGACACACGCACCATCCAGCGTCCATCGAGCACCGCGGGCGTCACATAGGCGTCGCCTGATGCATTCAGGCGCTCGGCCCAGGCTCGGGTATGGGCGTCCAGCGCCTGGTCGGCCATCCCTTCAGGGCAATGCCGAAGGCACAGCGTCTGCAACGGCACTGGGGCGAGCAACTGCCAGTCGCTTGCCGCGCGCACTTGTTCGGCCAGCCACCTGGCATTGTCCAGGTCCCTGCGCAGCCGTGCTTGCAAGGCCTCGACACCTTCTGCGCGCAACATGAACCACAGTTTCAAGGCGCGGAACCTGCGCCCCAAGGGAATGCCCCAGTCGCGCAGATTCTTTACTTGCCCATCGACCGAGGACTGCAAGTAGCTGGGGTTGGTGCTCATCACGCGCACAAGGTGCTGGGGGTCGCGCACATAATAGACCGAGCAATCGAACGCTACCCCCAGCCATTTGTGCGCATTGACCACCACCGAATCGGCAAGCTCTATCCCATCCCACATCCAGCGGTACTCGGGCAGTATCATCGCCGAGCCGGCCATGGCTGAGTCCACATGCAGCCACAGGCCATGTTGCTGGGCCAGCGCGCCGATGGCGCGCAGCGGATCGAGGGCCGTAGTGGCGGTAGTGCCGCAGGTGGCAACGATCGCACACGGCCGATTGCCAACCGCCAGGTCCTGTTCGATGGCCTGCTCGAGCGCAGTCGGGCACAGCGCATAGGCTTCATCGGTCGCGATCAGGCGGATATTGTCGCGGCCAAAGCCTGCCAGCAACGCCGCCTTGTCAACCGAACTGTGGGCATGGGCGCTGACATACACGATCAGGGGCTTGTCCTGGCCTTGAAGCCCATGACGGATCAGGGCGTAATCACTTGAGCGCTCACGGGCGCAGATGAGCGCGACCAAGGTGCTGGTCGAGGCGGTATCCTGAATCACCCCGCTCCACTGCTGCGACAAACCCAGCATCTGGCGCAACCAGTCCAAGGTCGTTTCTTCCAGTTCGCTCAACGCTGGGCTCGATTGCCACGACAAGCCCAGTACGCCAAGCCCGGTACTCAGGAAGTCCCCCAGCACGGAGGACAGCGCCCCATTGGAGGGAAAATAACCGTAGAAATCCGGGTGCTGCCAATGGGACAGGCCCGGCATGATCAACCCGTCCACGTCCTTGAGAATCGCGTCGAACGGCTCGCCCTGTTGCGGCGCGGCCGGCGGCAGCGCCGCCTTCAGGTAACCGGGCTCGACCTGGGCCATGACCGGGCGCTGCTGTACGGTCTGGCGGTAATCGGCGATCAGGTCGATCAGTTGATGGCCATACTGGCGAAACGCTTCGGGGGTCATGCACGTGCTCCTGTGGTGGGCGCCTCACGCGCTGATGGCGGTCAGTGCGGGTCGGCGGTTGGCTGGGAGCAGTGTAGAGCGCGCCGCCTGCGCGAAGAACCGCGCCCTGCGCATAGCTGCTATGGCAAATACGCAAGGCCGCCCTGGACACCGAATTGAGATTGGCGCCACAGGTCGAACACCCGGTTTCGAAACCAGCGATGCTCGGCCGACCCATGCAAACGTTCGTGCCACACCACCCAATACCGCTGACTGTGCTCGACGAACCCCAACGGGCGCCACGCCAGCGGATGCAGACGGCACAATTGGCGGGCGATATGTTCGGGCACGGTAGCCACTGCCTGGCTGCTGGCGACCACCTTTACCGTTGCGCAAAAAAACGGCACTTGCAGGCTGATGTGCCGTTGCAGGCCCTGTGCACGCAGATGCTGGTCAATGAAGCTGTCCTTGTCCCCGCCACCGGAGATTCGTACATGCCTGCACGCCAGGTAGTCGCTTTGCGAAACCCGCCCATGGGCGGTCAAGGGATGATCCGGTGCCATCAGGCACACCGCCCGATCCTCGCCAAGCAGACGCCCGTGCACATTGGGCGGCGACTCGTCGAACAAGGTGGTGGCAAGGTCGATCTCGCCACTGGCGAGCAGGTCATATTGCCCGGCTTGCCAGGTGCGGTACTCCAGGCTGATGCCTGGCGCGTCCTGCTCCAGCGCCGTCACCAGCAAAGGGAGCATATGCTCGGCGACATAATCGGAAGCAGCAAGGCAAAAGCGGCGTTGGCAGCGGCCAGGCTCGAATACCGCAGGCTGACGAAGCGCCTGCAGCTCGTCCAGCACCTGGCGCAAGGGCTCGCGTAGCGTCTGGGCATGCTCGCTCAGCACGTAGCCTCGGCCTTGACGCACCAGCAGCGGGTCGTCGAAGGCCTCGCGAAGTTGAGCCAACTGGCGGCTCAAGGCCGACTGGCTCACGCCCAGGCGCTCAGCCGCCCGGCTGAGGTTCTGCACCTGCAGCAGGTGATCGAGCACCCGCAGGTGCCCAAGGCTGAGCGTGGCAAAGGCAGGATTCACGGCAGCTCCCGCTCGGGGCACGCCCCGGTGCAGCGCTGCCCAGCCATCGCCTGTACGAGACGCCTGGCAATGGGCAGCATCGGCAGATGGGGCTCGCGCTTACTGCGTCAAGCCAACGTAGACGTTCTGGACGTCGTCGTTCTCGTCGATGGCTTCGAGAAACGCCTCGACTTCGGCCAGGGCTTCGGCACTCAGGCTCGAGGCACTCACCGGGTTTTTCGGGGTGTAGCCGATCTTGGCCGACGTGACGGTGAAACCGTGCACCGGCAGGGCCTTCTGCACAGCGTCCAGGTCGGTGGTATCGGTGATGAACAGGGTTGACCCCTCCTCTTCGCCTTCTTCGAAGTCCTGGGCCCCGGCTTCGATGGCAGCCATCTCAGGATCAGCGTCACCGTTGGGGGTGGCTTCGATCAGCCCGACATGGTTGAAGTCCCAGGAGACCGAGCCGCTGGCACCCAGCTGACCCTTGCGGAACAGCACGCGAATTTGCGCGACCGTGCGGTTGACGTTGTCAGTCAGGCACTCGACGATCAGCGGGACCTGGTGCGGGGCGAAGCCTTCGTAGCTGACAGCCGCATACTGCACGGCATCGCCATCCAGGCCAGCACCCTTGCGAATGGCTCGCTCCAGGGTTTCGCGGGTCATCGAAGCCTTCTTGGCCTGTTCGATGGCCAGGCGCAGACGCGGGTTCATGTCCGGGTCGGCGCCGGATTTGGCGGCGATCTGGATTTCCTTGGACAGCTTGCCCATGACCTTGCCCTTGGCATTGGCCGCGGCTTCTTTATGTTTGGCTTTCCACTGTGCGCCCATGTCGTCTCTCTTGTTTCAGCGGCCGGTTCAGGAAACGACCGGCACAAAAAGTGGGAGCAGTTTATACGCCTATGGGCAAGGATCGACAACCGTCTGCGCTGCGCCGACACCCCACCAGACGACTCAGCGGGTAGCGACCACGAACAAGCGCGGAAACGGCAGCAGCACCTTGCCATCGGAAGCTGGCGGGTAGGCGCCTTGCATCGCCTGCAGGTACATCTGCAGGAAATCATCCTGCTCATGCGGTTGCAGCCGCGACAGGTAAGGCCGCAAGGCCGAACCCTTGAACCACTGCACCACGCCCTCAGCGCCGTCGGCCAAGGGGTGGTGGTAGGTGGTGCGCCACACTTCCACCCGGGCACACAGCGGGCTCAACAGGTCGTAATAGAACGCCGCGCCATGGCGCGGCGGCAACTGGAAGTCCTCGAACTTGGCCGCCCACGGGCCACGGCAGGCAATCTCGCGCAATGCGGTGTGCGCGGGCTCCTCCAGGTTGTCGGGCGTCTGCACCGCAAGGCTCGCCCCTTCGCTGAGCTGACGCACCAGGTGCGGGTAGAGCCGCCCGTGGTCGGGCACCCATTGCAACGAGGCGTTGGCCAGGATCAGGTCCTGGGGCTCAGGAGCGGACCAGCCTGCGATGTCCGCCGTAATCATGTGCACGCGGGGGATACACAGCCGCTTGCGCTCTCGGGCCTTCTCGATCATGTCCGGGTCGCTGTCCAGCGCGGTCACCTGCGCATCGGGGCAGCGTTGCAGCAGCACTTCGGTGGAATTGCCTGGCCCGCAGCCCAGGTCGGTGGCATGCCGCACCGGGCGCGGCGGTACCGCCCCCAGCAGGTCGCGCACCGCCCGGGTGCGTTCGTCTTCGAACAAGGAATACTGGGTGGCAGACCAGGACATGGCAACGTTCTCCGATGAGCGATGCCCTCCAGCATATGCCATCTGTCGCCCAAAACGCGAAGCGGCCGGCCCCTTGGAGGGAACCGGCCGCTTCGCAGAGCCGATGAGGCTTAGTGTCGAGGCGCGCTGCGCATCTGGTGCACAACCCCCATCGCCACCACCAGCGCCGCCGCGATGCCGGTAGAGATCACCAGGATCTGGTAGTCAGGCATGAACGCCATGGTCACCAGGGCCGCCACGATGAAGGCGATCACCAGGTAGGTGAGCCACGGGAACAGCCACATCTTCAGGCGCACTTCCTTGCCTTCGGCAATCAGCTTGCGGCGCATGCGCAGCTGGGAGAACGCGATCACCAGGTACACCAGCAGGGCAATCATGCCCGTGGTGTTCATCAGGGTATCGAGTACGTCCTTGGGGCGCAGGGTCTCGCTGAAGTTGATCAGCGCACACACCACTGCCACCGCGCACGAGCCCATGATCGCGTACACCGGCACGCCAGTGCCGGCACGGGTGATCTTGAAGAACGACGGTGCGTCGCCACGCTGGGCCAGGGAGAACAGCATGCGCGAGGCGGTGTAATGGCCAGAGATCAGGCAGCTGCTCACCGAGGTCAGCACCACGAAGTTCATCAGCAACTCGGCGTAAGGCACGCCCAGCAGCTCAAGGGTACGGCGATAGGCGCCGTAGCCGGAGACGCCCAGGTGCGGGTCGTTCCACGGTACCAGGCAAACGATCAGGAAAATCGAGCCTACGTAGAACAGGCACACGCGCCATACCACCGAGTTGGTGGCCTTGACGATCTGCGCTGCCGGGTCCTTGGCCTCGGAGGCTGCGATGGTCACGATCTCGGCGCCCAGGAATGCAAACATCACCCCCAGCAACGCCCCGATGACTGTGGTGATGCCATTGGGCATGAACCCTTCGGCGGTCAGGTGGGTAATGCCCCGCACCTCGCCGAATTGCCAGATGTTGAGCACCGCTGCGGTACAGACGATCAGGAAGCAGACGATCGCGATGACCTTGATCAGGGCGAACCAGAACTCGAACTCACCGTAGTGCTTGACGTTGAAGAAGTTAACCGTGATCAGCAGCAACGTCGTGGCCAGCACGAACACGTTGACACTCACATCTGGGAAGAACCCGTGCAGGATCTTGCCGGCTACGTAGGCTTCCCAGGCCATGAGAATGACCCAGTACCACCAGTACAGCCAGCCGATGGTGAAGCCGGCCCAGCGCCCGATGGCGCGGTCGGCGTAGGTGGAAAACGAGCCCGTGTCGGGTGAAGACGTTGCCATTTCGCCAAGCATGCGCATGATCAGCACCACGAGGATGCCGCCTGCCAGGTAGGCCAGCACCGCGGCCGGCCCAGCGCTGTGGATCACGCTGCCGGATCCTACGAACAAGGCGCCGCCGATGACCCCGGCGATGGACATCATCGTCAGGTGGCGCGACTTCAGCGAGGCACTGAGCTTGCTCTCATGCCCGCCGTTCGCGGTGGTGGTTGTGGATGTTGCGTCCATCAGTTGTGTACCCCGTGCTTCTTTTTATCCAAGGAAAACCGTGAAACCCCGATGGCTGGCGGTTTCACCTGTACATCAGTGCTAATGCGCGCAGGAGGTGTGAACGAACACACGCAGGCCATCCATGGCGGCCTGCTGACGCGCCCCAGGGCTGAGGCCTGGAGCGAACTGAACATGCTTTGTGTGGCGATATCCGACACCTAATGTAAAAATGTCCATCGCAGAGAGCCATGCACAGTGGCATGAAACTCGCACTGCACTGTACAGGTCGCCAACCCTATACACCGGGCCAGCACCTGGCGTTACACACCTGAAGGTCCCCCATGCTGCAATTGAACCCAGACGCTTCCACACCGTTGGTCAACCAGATCATCGACGGTCTGCGCACCCTGATCGACACACAGACGCTCAAGCCTGGCGCCAAGGTGCCGTCGATCCGCGCCTTCGCCGCCACCTACTCGGTCAGCACCTTCACCGTGGTGGAAGCCTACGATCGCCTGGTCGCCCAAGGGCTGCTGGTAAGCCGTGGCAACGCTGGCTTTTTCGTCAATCGGGCCGCCGCTGAACTGCTGGACACGCACACGGCTGACCCTGATGCAAGCCGACCAACGTTCAACACCGAGTGGTACCTGCAGCAGATCTTCGAAACCCGGCAGTTGCCGTTCAAGCCAGGCTGCGGCTGGCTGCCCAATGACTGGATGTACGAAGATGGCCTGCGCCGAGGGCTGCGGCAGGTGGCTGGCAGCCCCCTGGAACTGTCCGGTTACGGCGACCCCATGGGGTTGCCCGAACTACGCGCATTGACGGCGCAGAACCTGCAGCAAGATTTGTCGATCGTTGCCAACCCCGCTCAGCTGATGTTGACCCACGGCGCCAGCCAGGCCCTGGACCTGGCCGTGCGTACGCTGGTCCGGCCAGGTGACGTGGTACTGGTGGACGACCCTGGCTACCCCAACCTGATGAGCATCCTGCGCACCCAAGGCGCCACGCTGCTGGGGGTGGCGCGCACGCCCAATGGCTACGACCTCAATCAGCTTGAGCAGTTACTGGCGCAACATAGGCCCACGGCCTTCTTCACCCAGCCTCACCTGCACAGCCCGACGTGCTCGCGCACGCCGTTGCCGCAGCTGCACCGCCTGCTGCAACTGGCCAGCCAGCATGGTTTCCGGCTGGTCGAAAACAACCTGTACGCCGACATGATCGCCGAGCCGCAACCCTGCCTCGCCAGCCTGGACCACCTGCAGCAGGTGGTCTACGTGGGCAGTTACTCGAAAAGCATCTCGCCCAATGTGCGGGTTGGCTACCTGCTGGCCAATCCGGAACTGGCGCAACAGCTGGTACACCTTAAAATGCGCTCGGGCCTGACCACTTCGCAGGTCATGGAGCGGGTCGTCTATGCCGCCATCATCGACGGTCGCTGGCGCAAGCACCTCAAGCGCCTGCGCCAACGCCTGGCCGAGGCGCATCAACGGGTGGGAGAGCATCTGCACCGGCTAGGCTTCGAGCTGTTCACCGAATCGGACGAGGGGATGTACATCTGGACCCGGCATCCCTCGATCCCTGACAGCGCGCTGTTGCTCGATGACGCGCTCGAAAAAGGCATCATGCTCGGCCCCGGGCAGTTGTTCATGGTCGATGCCAGGGCAACGGGCTGGATGCGTTTCAACGTGGCGTTCAGCCTGGACCCGGTCATGTGGGAACTGCTGGAAAAGGTTTTTGCCCGGCATGCGAGGCGATTGGATCAGTGAGGGCGGCAAAGCTGAGGCGCTCTGGCTTCAGCTTCGCAGGCTACGCGGTCCCCGGTAGGAGCGGCCCTTGTGCCGCGATGGGCCGCGCAGCGGCCCCGGCGAGATGAGCGGCGAAGCTGGGATCCTGGGGCCGCGTTGCGGCCCATCGCGGCACAAGGGCCGCTCCTACAGGGGACAGCGTAGGTTTTGGATTCGCGGTGTAGCGCGACGCCCTGCGTCCTAGACGTGATGCACGACCGCTCCACTCACCGCCAGACCACCCAGGCCCTGACGCCATACGGTGCTGCCGGCAGCCTGCACACCCTTCGAAGCGAACACCTTGCGCAATACCCCACCAATCGGCGAGGTCCCAAGGCCCAGGCTGTTCAGGCACTGTTCGACGCTCTGCAAATGGGCGCCCAACCGCTGGCGCACCTGCATCTCGCCGCACATTGCCAGCAGGGTCGACTTGCCCTGGTCCAACCCCATGCTCTTGCCACTTTCCGGGTCACGGTCGTGCAAGTCATCGTGCAACTGAAACGCCTGCCCCAACTCCCCCGCCAATTGCAGCAGGGTGCCCTGCTGGCTGGCGCCAGCCCCCGCCAGCCGGCCGGCCATGCCTAGCAGGGCCGAGAACAAGGCCCCGGTCTTGAGTTGATTGGTCTCGGCAATTTCAGCCGCCGTCCGCGGCCGTGCACCGTCACGCAGATCCTGCAACTGCCCCTTGACCAGCCCATCGGCACCGATGGCCGAGGTGAGGGTCACCACTAGGTCGCTGCGCACATCCGGCCCGACCGTCTGCAACCCCGCCACAACCCCAAACGCACGGGAGAGCAAGGCAATGGCCGTCAACACAGCCACGTCTTCGCCAAAAGCCAGGTGCAAGGTAGGGCGGCCGCGGCGCAAGGCGGCGTTGTCCATGCACGGCAGATCGTCCAGCACAAGGGAGGCTGCATGTACCATCTCGACGGCACAACCGAGGTCGAGCGCTGCGTGTGGGCATGCGCCCAGGCCCTGTGCCGTAAAAAGTAGCAACAGGGGCCGCAAGCGCTTGCCTGGCGCCAGGGTGCAGTCGCGCATGGCCGCAACCACGAGGTCACGCTCGTGACCTGCCGATGGCAGCAAGGCTGCCAGCCGGGCTTCTACGGCCGCATGTGCGACGGCCAGTGGCTGATCGTGATCAGCGCCAGCGCTGTGCGGGGGGGCGATGGTCGTCATCCTTGCCTCTCGATGTGGGCGGCCCATTGACCGTAGATGAAAAAGGAACGACTGGTAGGCGCCGTTGCCTGATGCTGTGCTTTTTATGAGCTTAGCTATACAAAACGGGTAGTGTTGTACAACTTGTCTGTCCTAAGCACACAGACCGCACGTACCTCAGGATGATTCCCTGGCAGTGGAGCCGGCATGAACAAAAGCCCGTTGAGTCAACGCAAGGATGATCACCTGGATATCGTCCTGGCCGCCGGCAGTACCTCGCATGGGGTCGACGCTGGGTGGTCAGCGCTGCGTTTCGAACATTGTGCACTGCCTGAAATGGCCCTGGAAGACGTCAACCTGGGTACCGAGCTGTTCGGCATGGCACTGCGCGCACCGCTGTTGATCAGTTCGATGACTGGCGGGGCTGATCGCGCACGGTTCATCAACCAGCACCTGGCCGAAGCTGCGCAGGCTCTGGGCCTGGCCATGGGTGTGGGTTCGCAGCGAGTGAGCTTGCGCAGCGGCCAGGACCAGGGACTGACCACAGAGCTGAGAAGGCTTGCACCCGATGTTCCGCTTTTGGCAAACCTGGGCGCGGCCCAGTTACGCGAGGCCGATGGCCTGGACCTTGCCCGCCGTGCGGTCGATACACTCGACGCCAGCGCCCTGATCATTCACCTCAACCCCCTGCAGGAAGCCGTTCAGCCCGAGGGCGACCGCAACTGGAGCGGGGTGCTCGCCTGCATCGAGCACGTTGCCGGGCAGCTTCACGCGCCCATCATCGTCAAGGAGGTAGGCGCCGGTATTTCGCCGGGCGTTGCGCGGCAATTGTACGACGCTGGCGTGTCCATGATCGATGTGGCCGGCGCCGGCGGCACTAGCTGGGCCGCGGTGGAGGCCGAGCGTGCCAATGACCCTGCCGAGCGTGCGGTGGCAATGGCCTTCAGCGGCTGGGGCATCCCGACCGCCCATAGCCTGCTTGCCGTGCGCCGCGCCGTGCCAACGGTTGGCCTGATCGCCTCAGGTGGGGTCCGCGATGGCGTGGATGCGGCCAAGGCCATCCGCCTGGGGGCGGACCTGGTGGGCCAGGCTGCCGGGGTGCTGACCTCTGCAATGGCATCCACCGAAGCGGTGGTCTCGCATTTCGACGTGATCATCCGGCAACTGCGTATCGCCTGCTTCTGCACAGGCTCCGCCACGCTGGCGCAGTTGCGTCGGGCCCGACTGGTCAACGCCCAGCTAGACATCAAATGAGCCACTTCGCCCTGATTGCCCCGCCCTACCCCAGCCATTTTGCTGCGATGCAAGCCTTGGGCGGCGAGTTGGTCGAACGCGGCCATCGGGTCAGTTTCTTTCACCAGCCTGAAGCCCAACGCTGGCTGAGCGACAGGCGAGTGGGCTTTGTCGCCATCGGCCATGCCGAGTGCCCGCCGGGCAGCCTTGACCTTGCCATGCGCCGCGTGGCTGACCCCGCCGGGCCGCTGCGCCTGCGTCGCTTGATCAAACAGCTGGCGCACACCACGGCCATGCTGATCAGCAACCTGCCGCAGGCGCTCAGGGAACATCGGGTCGATGCGATGGTTTGCGACCAGATGGAGCCCGCAGGCGGCTTGGTGGCCGAGGCTTGCAAACTGCCGTTCTTTTCGGTGGCCTGTGCATTGCCAATCAATCGCGAGCCAGGCTTGCCATTGCCCGTGATGCCGTTCGGGCTGGGCTTGGATGCGCGCCTCTACGAAGGCAGTGTTCAGGTCCATGACTGGCTCATGCGCCCGTTGCACGACACCTTGCTGCAGGCCTGTCATCGTCACGGGCTGCAACCGCGCAGCGGCGCCCATGAATTTCTCTCGCCACTGACCCAGTTGAGCCAGACACCCCTGCACCTGGATTTCCCCAGAGTGGGTCTACCCAAACACTTTCACGCCGTCGGCCCGTTACGCAGCACGCCCTCTCAGGCGAGCCCCAACTGGTCTTTCGAACCCGGCAAGCCCTTGGTATTCGCAAGCCTGGGGACGCTCCAGGGCCACCGGTTCGATCTGTTCGCACGTATTGCCAAGGCTTGCCGCCGCCTGGATGCCCAATTACTGGTGGCGCACTGCGGTGGGTTGGATGGCCATCAGCAGGCCAGGCTGCGCCAGATTGGCGCCACCGTCGTGACCGACTTCGCCCCTCAGCACTGGGCGGTGCGGCGAGCCAATGTGGTGATCAGCCATGGCGGCTTGAACACGGTGCTCGATACCGTGTGCGCCGGCACACCGCTGCTGGTCATGCCCATTGCATTCGATCAGCCTGGCGTGGCTGCGCGGGTGCGCCATCACCGCTTGGGGCGGGTACTCTCCAAACGAGCCAGCGTAGCAGCCATTGGCCAGACGTTGCGTCAGCTGCTTGATGAAGCTGCACCACGTGATGCCGCGCTGGAAGCCGAGCTTGCCGCCTGCGGTGGCGTACAGCGCGCTGCCAGCCTCATTGAAGCTGCGCTGCACAGTGGCCAGCCCAGCATTTCGGAGAACACACCGTGCCCTATGACCTGATCTTGGTAGGTGGTGGGTTGGCCAACGGCCTGATCGCCTGGCGACTCCAGCAACTGCGTCCGCAATTGCGCGTGCTGTGCCTGGAACAAGGGCCGGCCCTGGGCGGGAACCACACCTGGTCCTTTCATGACGCCGACCTCACTCCCGAGCAACAACGCTGGCTGGCCCCGCTGGTCGAGCAGCGCTGGCCTGCGTACCACGTGCACTTCCCGGCTTTTTCCAGGCGTATGGAAGGCGGTTATGCGAGCATCACCAGCGAGCGTTTCGCCCAGGTGATCACCCCTACCCTCGGCCCCGGCTTGCGCACGGGCTGCGCTGTCGCTGAAGTGGGTGCCAGCCACGTCATACTCGCCAGCGGCGAAACCTTGCACGCCGCGGTAGTAATCGATGGCCGGGGCATGCAGCACAGCCCTCACCGGGTGCTCGGCCAGCAAGCATTCCTTGGGCAGATCGTGCGCCTGACGGCCCCCCATGGCTTGGAGGCACCGATTCTGATGGATGCGCGGGTACCCCAGGGCGAAGGCTATCGCTTCGTCTATGTACTGCCCTTCACGGCCGACACCCTGCTGGTGGAGGACACCCACTACGTCGACAGCCAGGCGCCCGCCGCAGAGCAGCTGCGCCAGCACATCGAGCGCTACCTGCAGCAGCGCGGCTGGCACGTCGCCGAGTGCCTGCGTGAAGAACAGGGCGTATTGCCGATCACCCTGGCCGACGACTTTCCTGCCTGGTGGAACGAGCAGCAAGGGGCGCTCGCCGTCGGCCTACGAGCCGGATTGTTCCACTGCACCACGGGCTATTCACTGCCCGATGCCGTGCGCCTGGCCGACTGGTTGGCGACGCAAGCGCTGGATGATACGGCGTCACTCAAGCCCGCGCTGGGCGCCTACCTTCACCGACGCTGGCGTGAACAAGGGTTCTACCGCCTGCTCAACCGAATGCTGTTTCTGGCCGGCCGGCCGAACCGTCGCTGGCAGGTGATGCAGCGCTTTTATCGATTGCCTGATGGGCTGATCGCCCGTTTCTACGCAGGCCAGAGTACGCTGCGTGATCGTATGCGGATCCTGTGCGGCAAGCCGCCTGTGCCCGTAGGCGAGGCCATGAAGGCTGCCTTGCGACACTCCCCTGCCCATTTCAAGGACTATCCATGAGCAACGAACGATCCGCCCTGGTCATTGGGGCAGGCCTTGGCGGCCTGGCCCTGGCCATCCGCCTGCAGGCCTCGGGTATCCCCACGACCTTGCTCGAGGCACGCGACAAACCCGGTGGCCGCGCCTACGTCTACAACGACCAAGGCTTTACCTTCGACGCAGGCCCCACGGTGATCACCGACCCAAGCGCCATCGAAGCCCTGTTCACCCTCGCCGGCCGGCCTATGCAGGATTACGTGGAGTTGCTTCCGGTAACGCCCTTCTACCGCCTGTGCTGGGAGGATGGCCGGGCATTCGACTATGGCAATGACCAGGCCGACCTGGAACGCCAGATCGAGGCCTTCGAGCCCAAGGACGTGGAAGGCTATCGACAGTTCCTGGCCTATTCCAAAGCCGTGCTGCAAGAAGGCTACATCAAGCTCGGCGCGGTGCCGTTCCTGTCTTTTCGCGACATGCTGCATGCCGGCCCGCAGTTGGCTCGCCTGCAGGCCTGGCGCAGCGTCTATAGCATGGTGGCGCGGTTCATCCAGGATGACCAACTGCGCCAGGCGTTTTCGTTCCACGCCCTGCTGGTCGGGGGCAACCCGTTCGCCACGTCCTCGATCTACACCTTGATCCATGCCCTGGAGCGCACCTGGGGTGTGTGGTTCCCTAAAGGCGGCACCGGCGCCCTGGTGCAGGGCATGGCGAAGTTGTTCACCGACCTGGGCGGCACCCTGGAGCTCAATGCCAAGGTGGCCGCGTTCGAAACCCAAGGCAGCCGCGTGACCGGCGTGCGCACCCAGGACGGGCGGCGCTTGCTGGCAGACGCAGTCGCTTCCAATGCCGATGTGGTGCACACCTACTCCGACCTGCTGGGCGAGCATCCACGGGGTGAACAAGAAGGCAAGCGGCTCAAGGGCAAGCGCTTTAGCAACTCGCTGTTCGTGGTGCACTTCGGCCTCAAGCGCACCCAGCCGCAACTGCGGCATCACACGGTCTGCTTTGGCCCGCGCTACCGGGAGCTGATCGACGAAATCTTCAACGGTCATGAGCTTGCCGAAGACTTTTCACTCTACCTGCACACCCCTTGTGCCACCGACCCGAGCCTCGCTCCGGAAGGATGCTCGAGCCACTACGTGCTGGCGCCCGTACCGCACATGGGCAACGCGGCCATCGATTGGGAGGTGGAAGGGCCACGGTTCCGGGACAAGATTCTCGACTACCTGGAACGTCACTACATTCCCGGCCTGCGCGAGGACCTGGTCACCTGCCGCACCTTCACGCCGCTGGACTTCCGTGAGGAACTCAATGCGCACCTGGGTTCGGCGTTTTCCCTGGAACCGATCCTGACCCAGAGCGCCTGGTTCCGCCCGCACAACCGTGACAGCCAAGTGAGCAACCTGTACCTGGTGGGCGCAGGCACGCACCCGGGGGCCGGTGTGCCTGGCGTGATCGCCTCGGCCAAGGCCACGGCAGGCCTGATGCTCGAGGACCTGGGCGCATGACCCCACCGTCCCACGACCAGTTGCTTGCCCATGCCGAACACAGCATTGCCGTGGGTTCGAAGAGCTTTGCCGCAGCAGCACGGCTCTTCGATGCGCACACCCGGCGCAGCGCCGTGCTGTTGTATGCCTGGTGCCGCCATTGCGATGACGTGATCGATGGGCAGCAAGCCGGGCATGATGCGGTGGTCATCAGTCAGGAAGAAGCGCAAGTGCGCCTGTTGGATCTGCAGCGCCAGACCGAAGCCGCCTGCGCGGACTTGCCCGTGGATCAACCGGCCTTCGCCGCACTGCGCGAAGTGGCCAGGCGCCACGGCATCCCCCGCGCCGAAGCCTTCGACCTGCTCGAAGGCTTCGCCCAGGACGTGTCCGCCTGCCGCTACCAGACCCTGGATGAGGTCATGGTCTACTGCTATCACGTGGCAGGTGTGGTGGGCCTGATGATGGCCAGGGTCATGGGCGTTCAGGAGGCGCGCGTGCTGGACCGGGCCTGCGACCTGGGCCTGGCCATGCAGCTGACCAACATCGCCCGGGACATCGTCGATGATGCCAAGGTCGGGCGCTGTTACTTGCCCCAGGCTTGGCTGTCGGAATTCGACCTCAGTGCAGACGACCTGGCCGATGTGCGTCACCGCGCAGCCGTCGCTACCCTGGCCAGGCGCCTGGTCGCCCATGCCGAGCCCTACTACGCCAGCGCCCAGGCGGGGCTGCCGGCCTTGCCGCTGCGCTCGGCATGGGCAGTGGCCACGGCTGGTCAGGTATACCGGCGCATCGGCCTGAAGGTCGACAGCGCCGGGATCGACGCCTGGGACGGGCGGCTGTCTACGTCAAAACGCGAAAAGGTCAGCGCCTTGGTCACGGGGTTTTGGCAGGCGCTGAGCTGTCGGCTGCGTCGCTACCCCCAACGCCCGGCTCGCCTGTGGCAGCGCCCTTCGCCCGCAGCGGCCCGCCATGCAGTGCCCGAAGTTGCTGGCGCAGCCGCTCGATAGTGGGGACATACAGAAAACCGAACGACACACAGCCTTCGCGTCCCTGCACGGCATGATGAAGCCGATGTGCCTGGTACAGGCGCTTGAAGTAACCCTTGCGCGGCACCACTTTGAAAGGCCAGCGCCGGTGCACCAGGCCGTCGTGGGCGACGAAATACAGAACCCCATAGGCCGTCATGCCTGCGCCTACCCATTGCAACGGGTACCAACCGGCATTGCCCAGGGCGATGAGTATGATCGCCAGCACGGCGAACACCGCGGCGTACAAGTCGTTCTTCTCGAAGATCCCGGTACGCGGCTCGTGGTGCGAGCGGTGCCAGCCCCAGCCGAAGCCATGCATGATGTACTTGTGAGCAAACCAGGCCACGCCTTCCATGGCGGCCAGGGTGCCGAAAAAGGTGAGCAACGTCAGGGTCATGCGCAGGCTATCCAGGCAAAAGGGAACATGGGGGCAGTCCTTTGGTGCGTCAGGGCCGGGTCGGTACAGCATGATCTACCCAAGGCGCTGGCGCAAAGCCTATGAGTGTGCAAGATGGGCTGGTGTTCCATTGCCGATGCGCTACCCAGGCCTGTCTCCCGACGCTATTACCCTAAAACGCCATCACAGGATCCCTTATGCTGCCGGGGTCTGCCCCACGAACCCATGTAAAGGCCGGTCATGCACTCCTCAGAACGACTCAAAGGGATCGACGTCTTCGTCGCGGTCGCCGACCTTGGCAGCTTCACGGCAGCGGCCGGGCGACTGAGCCTTACCAGCTCGGCGGTCAGCAAGAGTATCGCGCGCCTCGAGGCGCGCATGGGCGTTCGCCTGTTCGAGCGCACCACCCGCCGGCTGTCGCTGAGCGAGGCAGGCGTGGTTTTCTACCGCACCTGCACCTCGGTGCTGGCCGATCTGGAGGAAGTCGAACACACCCTCGCCACTACGGGCAATGAACCTCACGGACGGGTACGCATCGACTTGCCCGCCTCCTATGGGCGCTTGCATGTGCTGCCGCTGATCCTGGCGTTTACCCGGCAGCATCCGCTGCTGCAGCCGCACGTCTCGTTTTCCGACCGTTTCGTCGACCCGGTGCAGGAAGGCATCGACATCGTGGTGCGCATCGGCGGCCCCGATACCTGGCCCGCTGCCCTGGGCCATCAGTACTTTGGCGCCCAGCGCCTGATGTTCTGCGCAGCCCCCGACTACCTCGACATTTACGGTACTCCGCAAAGCGAGGAGGACCTGGAGCATCACCACTGCGTGGGCTATGGGCACACCGACGGCCTGGTCAGCCCGTGGTTCTTCAAGGGGCGCCAGCCTGGGGAGATGGAGCGTCGCACGGTACAGCCGCGCATCGCCGTGGGCGATGGCGAAGGCGAGGTCGCGGCGGTGCTGGCCGGCCACGGCATAGGTCAGCTACCCACCTGGTTGACCCAGCAGCACCTCGATCATGGACGGATGGTCGAGGTGCTGCCGGAGCTGGCAACCGACGGGTTGCCAATGAACCTGGTCTGGCTCAAGCGTCGCGAGCACCTACCCAAAGTGCGTGCACTGCTCGATTACCTGTTGCCCAGGCTCGCGCCTCACGGCACGCGTACCGCCGAACCCGTCTGAGGCGCCAGCCTGGCCACCACGGGTACTGCCAGCAGCGCCAGCACGGCGACTGCGGCGGCCACATAGCCCAGATACGCAACCCCCAGCCCGTCAATGGTCATGCCACCGAGCACCGCACCCAGGCCGATGCCGGCGTTGGCAGCCGATACGTTGGCGGTACCGGCCAGTGCCTTGGCATGGGTCACCGACGCCATTACGCGCACTTGGCAGACCGGGTAAAGCGCGGTGTTGGCGATACCCCACAAGGCCAGCGCCAGGCAGAAAATCAGGCCTGCATGGGCCAAGGGCACCAGCGCTGCCATGCCGATCGCCAGCAGCACCAGAAAGCCCGCGGTGGCCTTGAGAACGGAGTGGTCGACGGCGCGCCCCCCGATCCAGTTGCCCAGCAGGCCAACGGCGCCGAAGCCCATCAGCCACCAACCGGTGTGAGCCGGGGCCACACCCGCCACGCGCTCGAGCAGGTCGGCCAGGTAGGTGTAGCCGGTGAACATGGCGGTGAACACCAGAATCGACAGCAGCACGTTCGCTACGAAGAAACGTTCGGTGAAAATCCGCGCCTGACGGGCGAAATCCACCTTGGCGGTGCGGGCCACGTGGGGCATCCAGACGCCCATCGCCACGGCCATCACCAGGGAAAGCACCGCCAGCGCCCCGAAGGCGCCACGCCAGCCCAACGCGTCAGCGGCCAACGTGCCCAGCGGGATGCCCAGCAGCATGGCGGCAGAGATGCCCAGGTAAACCTTCGATACCGCACGCCCTGCATGCTCGGGCCCCGCGAGGTGGCCGGCCGTCTCGCTGGCAGTGCCCCAGAACACCGGCAACGCCAATGCCGGTATGACACGTGCAATGGCCAGTACCCAGAAGTTATCGGCCACGGCCGCCAGGGCATTGGCCGCGGCAAAAACCAGCAAGATGGTGATGAACAGCCGTTTACGGTCCAGATGCGCCAGCATGGCCGTGAGGAACGGCCCTGCCAGCATGACTGTGAATGCGAACAGCGTGACCAGTTGTCCAGCCATGGAGATGGACACCCCCAGGTCGCGGCTCAGGGCAGGCAACAGGCCCACAATGAGAAACTCGGTGGTGACAATCAGGAAAGCGGAGAACGCGAGGATGGCAATGCTGATGGCTGCCCGTGGAGCTTCGTCAACGGGTGAAGCGGTGGTGGATGCGGCAGACATGGAAGAACTCTCAAGACATTGGCTGCCAGTTTATTCGATCGCATAGGTCTTATTTCTGGCCGATTTTCACATATGAGGTGACGCACATTCACAAATACGGTCAGTGTATACAACTTGATCGTTTCCTGATTACATAGCCGCGTCGCCTACGACGCTGGCCATCGCCGGCGCGTATTGCAACAGGCATCGACCATGTCATCTGCACACGCATCAAGAACGCTCCTGATCAAGAACGCCCAACTGCTCGTCACCATGGATGGCGAGCGCCGTGAAATCCGCGGCGGTGGCCTGTACATCGAAGACAACCTGATCAAGCAAGTCGGCCCCAGCGATACCCTGCCCCAAGAGGCGGACGAGGTGCTGGACATGTCCGGCAAGGTGGTCATCCCCGGGCTGGTCAACACCCACCATCACATGTACCAGAGCCTGACACGGGTGGTGCCAGCCGCCCAGGACGGCGAGCTGTTCAACTGGCTCACCCAGCTGTACCCGATCTGGGCACGGCTCACCCCCGAGATGATTGCGGTCTCGACCCAGACGGCCATGGCCGAGCTGATCCTTTCCGGTTGCACCACCTCAAGCGACCATCTGTACATCTACCCCAACGGATGCAAGCTCGACGACAGCATCCATGCGGCTGCCGAAATCGGCATGCGTTTTCACGCCGCTCGCGGCAGCATGAGCGTGGGCCAGAGCCAGGGCGGGCTGCCGCCGGACTCGGTAGTGGAAAAGGAAGCGGATATCCTCAAGGAGTCCCAGCGCCTGATCGAGGACTACCATGATGCCAGCCACGGCTCGATGCGCCGGATCGTGGTGGCGCCCTGCTCGCCCTTTTCGGTCAGCCGCGACCTGATGCGCGAAGCGGCTGTTCTGGCTCGCCAGCATGGCGTATCGCTGCACACGCACCTGGCCGAAAACGTCAACGACATTGCCTACAGCCGGGAAAAATTCGGCATGACCCCTGCCGAGTACGCCGAGGATTTGGGGTGGGTCGGGCCCGACGTGTGGCACGCGCACTGCGTGCAACTGGACCAGCATGGCATCGAACTGTTCGCCCGCACCGGCACCGGGGTCGCCCATTGCCCATGCTCGAACATGCGCCTGGCTTCAGGTATCGCCCCGGTGCGCGCCATGCGCGATCATGGCGTACCGGTCGGGCTTGGGGTGGACGGTTCGGCGTCCAACGACGGTGCCAGCATGATCGGCGAGGTTCGCCAGGCCCTGCTGCTGCAACGCGTGGGGTTTGGCCCGGATGCGATGACGGCCCGCGAAGCGCTGGAAATCGCGACCCTGGGCGGCGCCAAGGTGCTCAACCGCGATGACATCGGCGCACTGGCACCGGGCATGGTCGCTGATTTCGTCGCCTTCGACCTGGGCCATGTCGCCTACGCCGGCGGGCATCATGACCCGCTTGCAGCACTGGTGTTCTGCACCCCGACCCAGGTGCATACCAGCGTCATCAACGGCAAGGTGGTGGTCAGGGATGGCCAGTTGGTCACCGTCGACCTGCCACGGGTGCTCGAGCGTCACAACCGCCTGGCCCACCAGTTGGTCGCAGGCTGATAGAGGCGCCGCCTCATGATGCTGGCTGTCTTGTGCCTCTGGGGCTACATGACAGCCCATCACCAGCAAGCCAGCCCCAGCTTAACGGCAGGTTCAACCTCTAGCGTCGCGCTTGCCGCCGGTGGGCCGCAGTACGGCCCTACCTGACGCCGCCCGGCAATGGCTCACAGCACCATTACCATCTCATGCCACGCCATACCGCCGTGCTCGGAAGGTGAAGGCTGGACGTACTGATAACCCAGCTTGCGGTACAGCGGTACGTGCTGTTCTTTGCACATCAGGTGGATGGTCTGCTTCGCGCAGGCTTTCATTCGCAGGATGAACGCTTCCATCAATCGCTTGGCATGACCTTGGCCCTGATACGCCGGGTCGACCACCACCGACATGATCACTACGTTGGGGGCATCGGGGTCATGCCCCACCAGTTCCTTGAACGCTTCGTCCGACATCACCACCTGGTGGGCGCAGCCGCTGTTGATGAAGCCAACGATCTCTCCATCGCTTTCAAGCAACAGAAACCCCTGTGGGTACTGGCTGATGCGCGTCTGGATCTTTTCCAGCGTGGCAGCTTCGTCTCCCTCGTAGGCACCGATCTCGATGGCGTGGCAGCGGCTGGCGTCCTCAAGGGACGGCGTACGGAACTGAAGCGAAGACATGACCGGCTTTTCCTTGGGTCTGAACGATACGGCGGCCATGATAACCGTGCCTGATGCTTGCTGCGATGCTCACCGCCACGCATCATGGACGCCTTTCTGCCCGCGACGGACTCACCGAATGATCGCAGTACCCGTGTCACCCCTGGAGACAAGCCGTTGCAAACGCCTCAAAGCGGCCACCCCCCGCGAACATGACAGTGTCGATCAGTTGGTCATGGCCGCGCACCCCTTTGAGGACAGGGCGCGCTATGCACGCTTCCTGCTGGTACAGCATCACTTTCACGGCAGCCTCACGGGGCTTTACGAAGATCCCCACCTCAATGCGTGGCTGCCGGGCCTCTCGTCGCTGTCGCGGCTCGCTGCGGTCGAGCAGGACATTCGCGACCTGGGCCAAGTGCCACCGGCCCTGCCGGCGAGGGTGAAGGTAGACCGGGCCCAGGCACTGGGCTGGCTGTATTGCAGCGAGGGTTCGAACCTGGGCGCCGCCTTCTTGTTCAAGCACACCCAGCGCCTTGGCCTGGACGAAGGCCTGGGTGCGCGGCACCTGGCAGCCCACCCGCAAGGACGCGCCCAGCACTGGAAGGCGTTCGTGAGCGCAATCGACGGCCTGGCGCTCGATGAACAACAAGAAGCTGGCGTGATCGTCGGCGCCATTGCAGCCTTCGAAGCCTATCGGACGAAGGTCACCGAGGTATTCGCCGCCGACCTGCAGGCCACTGCGGACACTTCCAAAGGCTGAACGCTTGTGCTGCACCGGCCATGGGCAGTTTGCGGCCCTGATGCACCGATGACGCGATCAAAGACGCGATTTGATACTGGGCTGCATTGCCAAACGTCAAGGGCCGTCTT
This sequence comes from Pseudomonas sp. DE0010, assembly GCF_007680745.1. NCBI lineage: Bacteria > Pseudomonadati > Pseudomonadota > Gammaproteobacteria > Pseudomonadales > Pseudomonadaceae > Pseudomonas > Pseudomonas sp. DE0010. The sequence continues at coordinate 6,649 of NZ_VEJQ01000009.1, read as the reverse complement.
TACTGATAAGTACCGACCTCAGCATAGGTGTGCGCCCATGAAGATCATGCTCACCCGTATTCTTGTCGACGACCAAGCCAAAGCGCTTGCCTTCTATCACTACGTACTGGGCTTCGAACCTAAACAAGACCTCGCCATGGGCCAGCACCGCTGGCTGACCCTGACCTCACCCAACGACCCCAACGGCGTACAACTGCAACTGGAGCCAGAGGTGCACCCCGCGTCGAAAGCGTACAAGGCCGCGCTCAAAGAAGACGGCATACCCACCGCGATCTTTGCCGTGCGAGACATACAAGGCGAATACATCCGGCTATCCGCTGCCGGTGTCCAGTTCCATCAGACTCCCGCCGAGGTCGATAACGTCATGACTGCAATCTTCGACGACACCTGCGGCAACCTCATCCAGATTACGCAGTTACACTGACGGGCGCCCGCACACTGGCTGCGCCCGTCCAACATCCCGACTGGCGCAGCCCTACCGGTCGTTGCCCAAGGACACACGATGCGTCATGAGTTCGACGAAGTGCTCAACGACCTGGTCGACTACTTCCTGCTAGGTGACATCCAACTGCTCGAGCGCTTCAAGCAGGAGCATGGCCTGCCTGACGACCTGGCCTACGAATTCACCCACCATGACAGCGGCGACATGGCCGTTCGCGACGGCGTGGTGTTGCCTGTGGCCGGCGTCGACAACCTCCCCTATCACGTGGTGTTCACGCTCGATGGGCAAATGCCCAAATTGCGCGAGCCGGGCAGCCGGCTCAAGCACCAGCGCGGTGGTTATTCGCTGAACGTCGAGCATGGTGCTGTGATGCTGTACACCTGGCGCATCCTCCAGTACTTCACCCCCAAGACACTGGGCGACTTGCTGGCGCGCTACCGTGAGCCGGGCCGCCCTGTGATCGAACTGGACAACGGCTGGTATGACGTCGAAGTCCTGGCCGGCGCCTGCCTATGTGATGGCCTGTACGAACCGACCTTCGAGTTCGTCTTGAACAAGCGTGCTGGGCGTGTGGGGAACTCCGCCGTGGATACTGGGTACAATTTCAGCCTGCGAGGCTACTTTGACTGACACGCCTTCACTGTGGCCATGAACGGTGCAGCGCAGCCAAGTTGGCAGGGCGAGATCTGGCTGGCCGAGGACCACTGCCTGGTGACGGGACGACTGGGGCGCACCGACAGCCACCAGCACTATGCCCATCAACTGTTGATCGGGCTTGATGCCGATATCGAGGTCTGCCTGGACGGGCATACGTGCAGCGGCCCGCAGGTGCTGATCCCTTCGCAACAGCCCCATGCCATCCTGAGCGAGGGCGTGCCGTGTATCACCCTGTTTGCAGAGCCGTTGGCGTTCCGTCTGTCTGACCTGCAACGCCTGGCTGAATCAGCCGACCGGGTGCCTGAGCAATTGGCGATGCATCTTCGGACATGGCCGCGATCGGCACTGGACCCACGCCTGGCAAAAGCGCTTGAGCACGTGCGCGCGCTGGGTGAGCAACCGTTGCCTGCACATGAACTGGCCAGCATTGCATCGCTTTCGGTGAGCCAGCTGGAGCGCCTGTTCACACGCCAACTGCGGGTTTCGGTACGACGCCTGGTGCTGTGGCAGCGCCTGCGGATGGCCGTGCAGCAAGCACTGGCCGGTGCCAGCCTGACACAGGCGGCGCTCGCAGCCGGTTTCGCCGACTCCGCGCACTTCTCCCGCAGCATGCGCCGCCATTTCGGGCTTACCCCCAGCGAAATTGTGCGCGACCTACGACTGGGCGCGCCTGGCTAGCGCCTGACGCAATGCAGCCGGTAGCACTGCCGGTGCGTGCACCTCACTCCCCCGCCAAGGCTCGCGTAGCTGTGCCAGATAGGTCCGGGGATAATCAGGGCGATCACCAATGCCCACGTCGTCATCGCGCAGTGCGTAGTCGGGTAGATGCAGCGCCGTGCCCAGCAGGCGATCCCACAACGGCAGGAACAGGGCGAAATTGACGTCGCCGTGGGTGCCGTACTTGAGGTGATGCAGACGGTGCACCGGTGCCCACGCGAACACATGGCGCAAGGCACCGACGCGCATGTCCACATTGCTATGTTGCAACAGCAACTGCACCGACACGGAAAAGGCCAGGAGTGCAGCGCCCTGTATGGGTAGGCCAAGCATCAGCAACGGCAAGGTGCCGCCCAGGGTTTCGAGCATCTGATGCAAAGGGTGCTTCATCAAGCCGTTGAACCCGTACAGTCGAGTCACGCTGTGGTGCACGGCGTGCAGCCGCCACAGCCAGGCGCTGCGGTGACTGGCGTAGTGCACCAGGGTAATGCCCAGGTCCGCCAGGATGATCGCCATCAGCAACTGCAAGACCAAGGGCCAGTGCCCGGGCCAGAGCCCGAAGTTCGGCAGCGATGCCGCCAGCGGTACGACCATGGCAACGCTGAGCCCTGTCAGCGCCTCGTTCACCAACGCGTGACAGGCATCTCGCCGGGTATCCCCCTGCGAGTGATTCCACCGTGACTTGAACGGCATGGCACGCTCGCACAGCCGCGACACCACCACGGCGCCCACCAGCAAGGGCAGCAACCAGAACAGATGGGTGTTCATCGCCACTGCCAGGGCAGCGCCTATGAACCCAAAGAAAAACACAGGGGCGTAGAGGTAGCGCATGGGCAACTCCAGAATGACAGGAGCCCCCAGTGTCCCCGTAGCGGCCGACACCGCGCTTGAACGAATGGCGCAACCGTGTGTAGGCGCTACTCGTTGACCAAGCGCTGCAACACACCGCCTTCATGGCGCGCGAGGATACGCAGCAGTTGATCAACCAAGGCACGGTCCGGCGCATCGAGGTGAAAATGATGGCCGCCTGGGTGCCAGGACACTTTCGCCTGTGGCGGCAATGCCGCTTCACGGCGCCCGAAGGCCTCGCCAGTGAAAGCGCCCTGCCGGCCAAACATCAGGTACAGCGGGCAGCGAATCTGGCTGAGCAGATCGCATGCTTCAGGCTCGGTGAGCGGCATGGGCTCAGGCAGCACCAACCGCGGGTCGTGGCGCCAGCAATAACCGTCGTTGAGCTGGAGCAGGTCGCGCAGCGCCAGTAACCTCGCAGCCTCTTGAGACAAGTCGGTATCGAGCCGTTCACGACGCTGAGCCAGCGCGCTGTCCAAATCGTCGAAGCGTTGCACATCCGGCTCGTTGAAGCCCTGCATCTGCGTACGCTGGACCATGCGCTTGAGGCGATAGGCCCGTGCCAGGTGCTGCACGCGGTCGTGCTCGGCCACGGTGAACGGTGCCCCCATGCCGTCGAGGAAGGTCATGCTCGCAATCGCGCTGGTCATGGCCGCCAGCAGCGAAGCCACACCGCTGCCCATGCCGTGGGCCAGTACATGGAATTGCCGCATGCCAAGGCTTTCGGTGACCGACAGCATGTCCTCGGCGTGCTCCCATAGGTAGTAGCCGCTGTCATGGCGCCGATGGTCGGAACGCCCATGGCCGACCAGGTCGGGGGCTACCACGAAACAGCCATCGAGCAGGGGTGCCAGGCGCTCGAACGAGGCGGCGTTGTCCAACCAGCCATGCAAGGCCAGTACGGGAATGCCATCCTCCGGCCCCCAGCAGCGCACAGCCACTTCGATGCCATTGATGTCCAGCGGGTGATCCTTGGGTGTGGTGGTTGATCGCATGGGTATGCTTCCTGATCGGCAGCCTGATGCAGCTACACCAGACCGAACACGCCACCGCGTTCCACGACGCCTGTCGTCTGCGGCAACCCTTGCGCCGGAGCGCGCAGGGCGCCGACAGGTCACCTTGGCGCAAGCCAGTGGCCACCACTGGCCCCTTACCGACAGTGACTTAACCGTCACCGACCCCGGCAGTCTTCGAAACAGTCCTGACGGCCATCCACACGGCTGGAAGCGCGAGCGGCCACGGCGGCATCGCCATTGGCCGGCTCCACGTGCCAGTAGCAATGCTGCACCGCCCGGGTCACGGCCACATAGGCCAAGCGCTGCACCTCCTCCTTCTGGGCGGTATCGAACGGCTGCGGGTCGCCCGCCTTGCCCAAGCCCGCCTGGCGATAGACCTGGTTCTTGTAGGGCGAGCTGGTCAGGTACTGGCAGTCGCCCAGCATGAACACCGCATCGGCCTGCAAGCCCTTGGCGCTGTGGTAGGTGAGTTGCCGAAGACGCCGCTGCTCGGGCGGCACCGCTGCCTCGGCTTGAAGCACAGGCTCCAGGTGTTCGCCCATCGCCGCCCGGTCATTGCCCTTGCGGTAGAGCATCAGCACCGACTCGCCGCGCTGGTAATGCTCGATGAGGGTCTGGCCCAAGGCGGCCTCGTCACGCTCGAAGACCTTGACCGGAGAGCCTGCAAGTTCAGCGGCAGGGCCAGCGGCCCGGGCCTTCTTGCCGGCGATGGTGGACGTGCCCTTGACCAGGTGCTCGGCGGCATCGATCACCTGCTGTTGGCAGCGATAATTCTCCACCATCATTACCCGTGTGCTGGCGGGCGTGGGAAACGCCTTGGTGAATTCGGTGAAGTACTTGGGCGAGCTGCCTCGCCAGCCATAGATCGACTGCCAGTCATCGCCCACGCACAACAGGGAAGAATGCTGAGCATGGCGGCCGACATTGAGGCCGGGGCCGCGCCTGCGGATTTCACGCAAGGACGCCCGCAGCCAGCTGACGATTTGCGGCGAGACGTCCTGGAATTCATCGATCATCAGGTGGGCCAGCGGCCGCAACAGCGGGTCGGGCAACAGTTGCAGGTTTTCCGGGTTGTTTTCCCCGAACAGCGCGAACATGCGGTTGTAGCTCATGACCGGAGGGACCTGGTCGAGCAAATGCGCTTCGAACGCTTTCCAGTAAAGGGCCAACGCTTCGAAGAACAGCGCGTCGCTGTCGCCTGACACAAAGCGCATGTCGGCAATAGCCGTGTTCACCTCCAGGCCGAGGTTTTCGATAAAGCTCGCGGCGCTGACGAATGCGTCGAGCAGCGGCGCGGCCGACAGCTCGCCCTTGACCTTGTATTCGAACCCAGGCCCGGCCACGGCGTCACCTGCCAGCGAAGCGGCCAGGCGACGGGCCATGGCGTAGTTGTCCAGCCAGATCAACGGCTGGTCGCAGAATGCCTGCAACAGGGTTCGTTTGACTGCCCACTCTGCGCGTACGGCGAGCTTGGCACCGGGTCGTTGGTACTGGGCGCTCTCGGAAGGGTCGAAGCCCAATACCACCCATGGCCCGGTGGCACCCAAGCGGCCGTGGACATGAAAACGGCACCCACGGATCTCGACGGTGTCACGCGTCGGCTCAATGCCCTGGATTGGCCAGGCCCCCGCTGCGAACCAAAGGTCCTCGATCACATCGCACAGCTCTTCATCGCGTTGCGCGGCCAGTTGCGTCACTTGGGCGCGTTTCTGCACCTCGGGGTTGTCCGGGTCCAGTGGCTTGAGTTGCAAGGCTTCGTTGCGCAAGTGGCCGAGCAGCTCGGCAAAGCGCGGGCTGTCCGCCAGCAGGGCGCTGTAGCAATGATTGAGCTGTTGGCGCTGGGCATCGTTCAGGCGCAGGTCGAACGGGTTGCTGTCCGCCTCGGCCTCACGCCCGACGGGCATCTCGTTGCCCAGGGTCTCGAACGCGCGCACCTGCTCGAACCCGGGCAAGCTGCGCACCAGCGGCAGGATGCGGGAGTGGAAGGTGCGGACCAGTTCGCGCGCCTGTGCCGGTTGCAGGTGAACGTCCCACAGCGCGAATACCTGCACCAAGCGTTTGATGAAGTCCTTGCGCGACTCACGGGTGAAGGTGACGACCGTCATCGCATCGAGTTCGTAGCCCAGGTAGTGACGCAGCAGCAAGATTCGCAGCACCAGGGAGGTCGATTTGCCCGCCCCTGCCCCGGCCACCACGCAGGTGGACGGTGTATCGCTGAAGATCAGTTTCCATTGCGCGGCGCTGGGTTGCGCGTGGCTGGGCAGGCGCTGGGCAACGTCGGCCTTGAAGCGTTTCTTCAGCTCGGCGGTCAGGGCCAGGCGCCAGTCCTCGAACAGGTGATCGTCCTGGCCGGGAATGGCCGGGGTGTCGGGGCGGTGGTCACGGATGACCAGCACTTGCTGGCCTGCCTCGTACCCCTGCGCATGGCCCCGTTCGAACCCGGCGCGTTCGCCTTCGCCCCGGCCTTGGTGCTGGCCATCGGCATGGCCTAGCCACCAGGAGTGAGGGTGTTGCGCCTGAATGCGGGTCAGACCACGCCCGAGGCACTGGGCGATGAGCCGTTTGAGCCAGGGTAGGCGTGTGGGTGGGGTCAGTTCGGCGAGGGCCTTGGGTTGCTCGTTGGCCACAGTCACTCCGTTGGCAGCAAAATCAGCCGGCAATGTTCGCCGCAATGGCGCAAAAGCGCCAGCGAATGCGTGGGAAAACGTCTGGGGCGGTGGTTGGGTGGGGGGTAGGTGACCATGGGGCCGCTGCGCGGCCCATCGCGGCACGAGGCCGCTCCCACACGGGTGTAATTTTAGCCTGGGGCAGTGCGCAAGCTTCGATCCATTCATTGAAGTCATTTAATCCCTTCAAAGTTGCAACTTTTAACTCCCGGCAGCTGCCATTATTCTTGATCTTGATCTTGATCTTGATCTTGATCTTGATCTTGATCTTGATCTTGATCTTGATCTTGATCTTGATCTTG
>NZ_VEJQ01000099.1:0-340 GCF_007680745.1 Pseudomonas sp. DE0010 | reverse complement strand
AGAGCGCCATCGTCACCACCAACTTCCGCCCCTTCGAGGCGGTGATCCTGCACCTGGTCAGCCAGGTCAAGCCGGACATCCCGGTGGTCTGGATGGACAGTGGCTACAACACCCCCGCCACCTACCGCTGCGCGGACGAGATCGTGCGCAAGCTGGGTCTCAACCTGGTGACCTATCTGCCCAGGCGCTCGCGCGCCCATCGTGAGGCCATCGACGGCCCGGTGCCGGGGCTGGACGATCCGCGCCACGCCGCCTTCACCGAAGAGGTCAAGCTGGAACCCTTCGCCCGCGCCCTGCGCGAGACCGCGCCCGAGGTCTGGTTCACCGCCCTGCGCGCCAC
>NZ_VEJQ01000098.1:0-341 GCF_007680745.1 Pseudomonas sp. DE0010 | reverse complement strand
GATGACCATCTTCTCGGTCAGGGTCACGCTGCCGGTGCTGGAAACCCGGCCCACGTCGTTGCGCCCCAGGTCGATCAGCATCAGGTGCTCGGCCAGCTCCTTGGCATCGGCCAGCAGATCGCGCTCCAGCGCCAGATCGGCTTCTTCGGTGGCGCCGCGCGGACGGGTCCCGGCGATGGGGCGCACGGTGATCTCGCCGTCCTCCACCCGCACCAGCACCTCGGGCGAACTGCCCACCACATGGAAGTCGCCGAAGTTGAAGAAGTACATGTAGGGCGTGGGGTTGAAGCAGCGCAGCGCCCGATAGAGGTCGATGGGCGCCGCCTGGAAGGCGATGGACA
>NZ_VEJQ01000097.1:0-341 GCF_007680745.1 Pseudomonas sp. DE0010 | reverse complement strand
AGATGGCCGAGAGCAGCGACCAGGTGCTGGGCTTCCTGCGCGACCTCGCCGTGCGCTCAAAGCCCTTCGCCCAGCGCGACCTGGAAGAACTGCGCGCCTTCGCCGCCGAACAGGGCGTGCAGGATCTGCAGAGCTGGGACACCGGCTACTTCGCCGAAAAGCTGCGCCAGCAGCGCTATTCCCTGTCCCAGGAAGAGGTCCGTGCCTGGTTCCCGGTGGACAAGGTGTTGTCCGGCCTGTGCGCCACGGTGCAGAAGCTCTATGGCATCGAGATCGCCGAGTTGCGCGACTTCGAGAAGTGGCATCCGGACGTGCGCCTGTTCGAGATCAAGGAAAACGGC
>NZ_VEJQ01000096.1:0-344 GCF_007680745.1 Pseudomonas sp. DE0010 | reverse complement strand
GGCACGGATAGGCGAAGCTGGAGGGATGGAAGCAGTCTGGGCCGGCATTCGGCATGCCGACCAGGACGTAGAGCCTGTTCAAAGTCTCGCGAGCTAGAGACAAACAAGGCCTAGGCGGCCCCGCGAAAATGGCTGAGGAAGCGGATCGGACTCGCGCTCGAGTTTACGAGCGGTAAATGAGCATTCCGATCGGACTGGCGATCCAGGCCTTTTTCAACGAAGCATCATCGAGCGCAGGCACTTTCCGTACAGGACCTAAAGGGTGGCGCGGGGAAACAGCCGGCGAAAGTTGGCGGTGGTCTGCTCGGCGAGGGTTTCCAGGGTCACCCCGCGCACGTCGGCCA
>NZ_VEJQ01000095.1:0-345 GCF_007680745.1 Pseudomonas sp. DE0010 | reverse complement strand
GCCCCAAGATCTAAGGCGCGCCCACCATCTCTGCGACTCCCACAGGTGAGAGTAGGCCTGTGCTTCACGCCGTGTTAGTGCCTGCCTAGCACCGCCTTTGAAAGCTCCCACCTCCCCCGGTGGGAGTGGCCTCGTGCCGCGATGGGCCGCAAAGCGGCCCCAAGATCTAAAGCGCGCCACCAGCTCTGCGGCTCCAACAGGTGCGAATAGGCCTGTGCTTCACTCCGTGTTATCGCCTGCCTAGCACCGCATTTGAAGGCTCCCGCCTCCTGAGCTGCGCCCCAAATGTTGGACAGTTGGTTAGCCTATCTCAGCCTGGGTCCTGTAAGCCACAGGGCTCAGGCC
>NZ_VEJQ01000094.1:0-346 GCF_007680745.1 Pseudomonas sp. DE0010 | reverse complement strand
CGGCTGGGCGTTGGCGATGCCGGCGCTGTTGACCGCGAGACTCAGGGGGCCGGGTTCGGCCTCGGTACGGGCCACGGCGGCTTCCAGGTCGGCGGCGCTGGTCACCGAGCCTTCCAGGGCCAGGGCGCGGCGGCCGTGGGCCTGGATCCGCGCGACGGTACCGGCGAGGTCGCGGCTGCCGGGCAGGTCGAAGCAGGCCACCTGGGCGCCGGCCTCGGCCAGTCCGACGGCGATGGCCTGGCCGATGCCACTGCCGGCACCGGTAACGAAGGCGGTCTGGCCGCCGGGATCGAAGAGACGCATGGGAAAACTCCTAGTCAGGCGGTCGCCAGTTCCATCACGGCCA
>NZ_VEJQ01000093.1:0-346 GCF_007680745.1 Pseudomonas sp. DE0010 | reverse complement strand
CGCTGATGATGCACTGGGCGCCCATCAGCCGGGCGGCGGTCACCGTCTTGAGCAGGTGCTGGGCGACCATGGTGTCCACCGTGGGTACGCCGGTGATGTCGATGATGGCGATGTCCGACCCGGTCTGGACGATCTTTTCCAGCAGCGACTCCATCACCACCTGGGTGCGGTTGCTGTCCAGCGCGCCGATCAGCGGGATGGCCAGGATGCCGTCCCACAGCTCCACCACCGGGGTGGACAGTTCCAGCATGCTTTCCTGCTGCTCGCGGATCACCGTCTCGCGACCGCTCATGAAGCTTTCCATGCTGTACAGACCGAGATCGTCGATCAGCCGGGTGGCGGCCCA
>NZ_VEJQ01000092.1:0-347 GCF_007680745.1 Pseudomonas sp. DE0010 | reverse complement strand
CGGCGGCCTGGACCTTGATCTTGCTGTCCTTGATCAGGGCGACGATCTTCTTCGCCAGCTCCTTGTCGATGCCCTCGCGCAGGGTGGTCTCCTGCTTCACGGTCTTGCCGGAGGCATAGGCGTCCTTGACCTCCAGGCACTGGACGTCGATCTTGCGCTTGGCCAGGTTGACCTTGAGGATCTCCAGCATCTGCTCGAGCTGGAAATCGGCGTCGGCGGTCAGGGTGACGGTAAGGTCCTTGGCCTCGAAGCTGCCCTTGCCGCGCAGGTCGTATCGGCGCTCGAGCTCCTTCATGGCGTTGTCCACGGCGTTGGTGACTTCGTGCTTGTCCAGCTCCGATACGACG
>NZ_VEJQ01000091.1:0-347 GCF_007680745.1 Pseudomonas sp. DE0010 | reverse complement strand
CCAGGATGGCGGCGCAGGCGGCGCGGTCGCCGACGTCGAATTGCAGCACCCGGGCGTTGCGGCCCAGGGCCTCGACCTCGGCGCGCACCGCCTCGGCTTCCTCGCGGCGGCTGCGGCAGTGCAGCACCAGGTCATGGCCGGCGGCGGCCAGGCGCAGGGCGATGGCGCGGCCCAGGCCGCGGCTGGAACCGGTCACCAGGACCGGAGCGGGGGCGACGCTCATGGCGCGGGCTCCTCTAGGTACAGATCCACCTGGGGTGGACGGTAGACGTTCAGGCGGGCGCTGGCCTGGCAGCCAGGGCCCTGCAGGTGGCAGTCGAAGATGGCCATGCCGTCGTCGTTTTCCA
>NZ_VEJQ01000090.1:0-348 GCF_007680745.1 Pseudomonas sp. DE0010 | reverse complement strand
CCAAGCGCGATACCGGCAAGACGCTCTATATCCTCGACGAGCCCACCACGGGCCTGCACTTTGCCGATATCCAGCAATTGCTCGACGTGCTGCATCGACTGCGCGATCACGGCAATACCGTGGTGGTGATCGAGCACAACCTCGATGTCATCAAGACCGCCGACTGGTTGGTAGACCTCGGTCCGGAAGGCGGCTCCAAGGGTGGTCAGATCATCGCGACGGGCACACCCGAGGAGGTCGCGGCAAACAAGAAGTCCTATACCGGCTACTTCCTCAAGCCCTTGCTGGAACGTGACCGGGAGTAATCCCGGGCACGCACCTAAAGGTAAAAGGCCCGGCGCATGCCGG
>NZ_VEJQ01000008.1:50333-179154 GCF_007680745.1 Pseudomonas sp. DE0010 | reverse complement strand
ACCCCTTATCAGCTGAAGGAGAAGATCATGTCCTTTGTTGGTGTTGATATTGCCAAGCGAACTTTCGACATTGCCACACCGCTTGCCAATGGCAAGGTCCGCACCAAGGCCAGACTGACCAACGATTCAAACGGGTTCCAACAGTTCGAGGCCTGGCTGCAAACCTATGCCGAGCCGGGTGCCTGGGTAGTAATGGAAGCCACCAGTGTCTATCACGAAGCGCTGGCCGAATACCTGCATGCTCGGGACTATCGGGTCTGCGTCGTCAATCCAGCTTCGATCGCAAAGTTCGCCGTACTTGAGCTGCGACGCGTCAAGACCGACAAAGCCGATGCCAAGATCATTGCTGCCTACGCTCAGCACAAAGGTGATTCGCTGCGCCAGTGGGCGCCTGAGTCAGAGGCTCAGAAACGGCTGCGGGCGCTGGTGCGCCGCCTGGACGACTTGAAGGAAATGCAGCAGATGGAGCAGAACCGCCTGGAGGTAGCGCCGCTGGCGGTGCAGCCATCGATCACGGCAGTGATTGGGCATATTGCCAATGAGATAAAGAAGACATGCGAGGCCATCAAACAGACCATCGATGACGACCCGGATCTGCGCGGGCGGCGCGACCTGATCACATCCATCAAAGGGTTGGGCGACACCACGGCGGCCTTGTTGCTTGCCGAGTTGGGCGATCCGCTGAAGTACAAAAGCCCTGCTTCAATCGTTGCATTTGCTGGGCTGAACCCGACGGTTCACCAATCAGGAGAAAAGGTTGGTCAGACGGCCATCTCGCGTGTGGGATCTTCCAGGCTGAGGGCGGGGCTGTTCATGGCTGGCACAGTAGCGATGCGCTACAACCCAGTGGTCAAGGCGTTGGCAGACCGGCTTCAGGCTCGGCGCAAAGCGTATAAACAGATCGTATGCGCGGCGATGCGCAAGTTGTTGTACCTGGTGTACGGCGTGGTGAAATCTGGAAAGCCGTTCGACCCTCAAATCGCGCTTGCGAGGTGAGGGTCAAGACGGTATCTACAGGTCCCGCATTCACTTGATGTTCAGCTTCTCAAGCGCTACGTTCAGCCGGCCCCTACCAGCACCGGCACCTGGACCTGATCGATCACCTTGGCACTGATCGAGGGGTCCAGCAGTCGCCCCAGCCGCGACAGGTGACGGTGCCCCATGATGATCAGTTCACATTCCAGTGCCTGGGCCCTGGCCACGATGACCTCCACAGGCTGACCGGCCACCATGCAGCCCTGGCAGGTGAAGCCTGCCTGCTGCAAGGCACGGACCGCCTCGCCCAGGGCATGATCGGCCTGTTGCTGTTCCTCGCACGCGGCAGGGTACTGCGCTTGTTCGTCGGCCGTGTAGGGCGCCGGTTGTTCGTGCACGGCAAAGGTGGCATCGATGGCCAGCAGTACATGCAAGGTATGGTCTTCAGGACGACACCAGTGGCGGGCCAAGGCGAGCAGCGCTTGAGTGGCAGGGGAGGCGTCGATGGCAATGAGCACGGGGCTGGGCATGCGGGATCCTTTATCGTGAGTGGTGGCTCGTCTTCCGGCATGGGGCCGAACCTGCTGCTGCCATTCTCGACCTCAGCTGCGCTGCGAATAAAGGCCCTGCCACGCACGAGCACATTGCGTCGGACGCAATCGAGCAACCTGCTAACATCGCCGTTTCCCAACGTCGTCTCGGAAAACGGCCATGCAACTCCCTGACATGAACCTGCTGGTCGCCCTCGACGTGCTGCTCGATGAAGGCAGCGTGGTAGGCGCGGCACAACGCATGAACCTCAGCCCAGCCGCCATGAGCCGCACGCTGGGGCGCATACGCGAGGCCATGGGCGACCCCATCCTGGTGCGCGCCGGTCGCGGGCTGGTGCCAACGCCACGGGCCCTGGCCCTGCGCGAGCAGGTGCATGGCCTGGTTGAGCAGGCCGGGCAGGTGTTTCGCAGCCGTGAAGGCGTCGACCTGTCCAAGCTGCACCGTGCCTTCAACGTGCGTACCAACGACTTGTTCATCGCCCTCTACGGGGCCAAGCTGCTGCGCATGATGCTGGCCGACGCGCCCAATACCGTGCTGCGCTTCGTGCCCGAAGGTAGCAGTGACGACGATGCCATGTTGCGCAACGGCCACATCGACCTGATCGTCAGCTCCTCCGTGGAGCTGGGGCCGGAGATCAAGGTGCAGAGTTTGTTCAGCACCTATTTCGTCGGCCTGGCGCGCATGGAACATCCTGTCTTCGACCAGGACATCACCCCTCAACGCTTCGCCGCGTTCCCACAGATCAGCGTGTCGCGTCGCGGCCGTGCCAACGGTCCGATCGATGTGGCCCTGGCCAACCATCGGGTGGAGCGCCGGGTGGCGCTGATCACCACCAGCTTTCACTCGGCGATGTTCTCGTTACCCGATTCGGACCTGATACTGCCGATTCCGGCCAACATCCTGAACAGTGTCCAGCGTCTGAAGCTGCCCCTGCGCGCCTTCGAGATTCCCGTACCGCTTGAAAAAGTGAACGTGATGCAGGCCTGGCACCCACGTTTCGACAACGACCCGGCCCACCAGTGGCTGCGTCAGACGATCAAGGCGTGTACCCGAAGCGATCCCTGAACAGGCCATCGTTGCGTTTGGCGCAATATAAAACTGCCAATAATTCAGTTTTCGTCAGCATTTACCCTGCCTAAAATCGCTCCAGTCGTAAAAGTGTTGCTGGAGATGTCTCTAAATGAATGCCGTTTCTGCCCCTGCTAGCGGGCTGGCTGCCACGCCTGCACCGACCGCACCTGCACAGGGCGCGTTCGGCCTGCAGGTGGTGGTCGGGCTGTTCGGCGTGTTGCTGGCGGTGCTGTGTGCGGGCCTCAACGAGTCCGTGACCAAGATTTCCCTGGCCGATATCCGCGGGGCCATGGCTATCGGTGCCGATGAGGGGGCCTGGCTGCTGGCGGTGTACAGCGCAGCCTCCGTCTCGGCAATGGCCTTCTCGCCCTGGTTGGCGACTACCTTTTCCCTGCGGCGCTTCACCCTGGCAGCCATCGGTGCCTTCGCAGTGCTGGGTCTGCTGCAACCCTTCGCCCCCAACCTGCACAGCCTGATGCTGCTGCGGGTGCTGCAAGGGCTTGCCTCGGGGGCACTGCCGCCGATGCTGATGAGCGTCGCGCTGCGCTTCCTGCCCCCTGGCATCAAGGTCTACGGCCTGGCGTGCTATGCCTTGACTGCCACCTTCGGCCCCAACCTGGGTACACCGTTGGCCGGCTTGTGGACCGAATACGTCGGCTGGCGCTGGGCGTTCTGGCAGATCATCCTGCCGTCGCTGGTGGCCGGTGGCTGTGTGGCGTGGGGGCTGCCGCAGGACCCATTGCGCCTGGAGCGTTTCAGGCAGTTCGACTGGCGTGGTGTGCTGCTTGGGTTACCGGCGATCTGCGGTATCGTGCTGGGGTTGTCTTTGGGTGATCGCTGGGGCTGGTTCGATTCGCCGTTGATCTGCTGGCTGCTGGGCGGTGGGCTGCTGTTGTTGGTGCTGTTCATGTTCAACGAGTGGTCCGAGCCCTTGCCGTTTTTCCAGCTGCGCTTGCTGGGCCGGCGTAATCTGGCCTTTGCCCTGTTGACCGTCGCGGGCGTGCTCATCGTCCTCTCGGGTGTGGGTAGTTTGCCGTCCGCCTACCTGGCACAGCTCCAGGGCTACCGGCCCGCCCAGACCAGCCCGCTGATGCTGCTGGTGGCCATGCCACAATTGATCGCCCTGCCGCTGACCGCCGCGCTTTGCAATATCCGCGCAGTCGACTGTCGTTGGGTGCTGGGCATCGGCCTGGGGATGCTGGCCGCCTCCTGCATCGGCAGCAGCCTGCTCACCAGCCAGTGGATTCGCACCGACTTCTACCCGTTCTACCTGTTGCAGGTGTTCGGCCAGCCGATGGCGGTGCTGCCGTTGCTGATGCTCTCGACCACGGGCATGAGCCCCCAGGAAGGCCCCTTCGCCTCGGCCTGGTTCAACACCGTCAAGGGCTTGTCCGCCGTCGTGGCGGGCGGGCTGCTCGATGCCCTGGGCACGCTGCGCCGGCATTTCCATTCCAATCACCTGGTCGACAGCCTGGGCAATGCCCCGTTGCTGGACGACCACGCTGCCAGCCTTGCCAGGCGCATCCATGACCAGGCGCTGGTACTGACCTCGGCCGACCTCTACCTGGTCCTGGCCGTCATTGCCGTGGCCCTGATCTGCCTGATTCCTGTCATGCCCACCCGGGTCTATCCGCCGCGTGCGGTGGCCTGACCCCTGTCTGAATTCGAGAAACGCCAAATGACCACCCACCGTAAAACCCTGTTCATCGGCGCTGTGCTGGCCGTGGCCGTGCTGGCCGCCCTCGTGGGCCCCTGGCTGCTGGGCAGCGACCACCGGCAGAGCACCAACGACGCCTACGTGACCGCCGACTACACCGTGGTCGCGCCCAAAGTCGCCGGCTTCATCACCCAGGTGCTGGTCGAGGACAACCAGCAGGTCAAGGCCGGCCAACTGCTGGCCACCATCGATGCCCGCGACTACCAGGCTGCCCTGGACGCTGCCCAGGCGCAGCTGCTGGTGGCCCAGGCCCAGAGCACCGATGCCCGTGCCACCCTCGACCGCCAGGACGCGCTGATTGCTCAAGCCCAGGCAGCGGTGAAAGCCGCCGAGGCCGAGGCGGCGTTCGCCGATCATGAAGTTCGCCGCTACGGGCGCCTGGCCGAGCAGGGCGCCGGTACCGTGCAAAACGCCCAGCAGGCACGCAGCGCCGTGGATCAGGCCCGTGCTCGCCTGGCCAATGCCCGTGCAGCTTCGGTAGCTGCACGCAAGCAGGTGGACATCCTCGCCGCTCAGGTCGCCAGCGCCGATGGCCAGCTCAAGCGCGCCGAAGCCGGGGTGGAAAAGGCCCGGCTGGACCTCTCCTATACCCGCATCACGGCGCCGGTGGACGGTATGGTCGGTGAGCGCGCGTTGCGCATCGGGGCCTATGTCAACCCCGGGGCGCGGCTGTTGTCGGTGGTGCCCCTGCAGCAGGCCTATGTGGTAGGCAACTTCCAGGAAACCCAGTTGACCCACGTGCAGCCCGGTCAGCCGGTCAGCATCAGCGTCGATACCTTTGCCGATGAACGACTCCGTGGGCACGTCGAAAGCATCGCTCCGGCCACGGGGGTGACGTTCGCCGCGGTTAAGCCGGACAATGCCACCGGCAATTTCACCAAGGTGGTGCAGCGCATCCCGGTGAAGATCGTCTTCGATGACGGGCAGCCGTTGTTGACGCGCTTGCGTGTGGGCATGTCGGTCGAAGCGATCATCGACACGACCAGCGACACCCAAGGCGATAAGCTGGCCGGTAGCGAGGTGACGGCCCGATGAACATCGCCTACGCGCAGAGCCCTGCACCCGCCGGCCCACAGGCAGCCCGTTCATCGCGGCCCATCACGCGTTTGGGGGGCAAAGCCCCTGCGGCCATAGTGCTCGCTGCACTGCTCACGGGCTGTACCCTTGGCCCGGACTTCCAGCAGCCCGATACCCACGCGCCCCAGCAGTGGGACCGATTGGAGGGTGAACACGCGCCCAGCCAACCTGTAGCCGAGCCCATGCAGTTGCGCTGGTGGGACAGCTTTCACGACCCACGGCTCAGCGCACTGATCGAACAGGTCGCCGCGCGCAACCTCGATCTGCAGATCGCCAGTGCCCGCTTGCTGCAAAGCCGTGCGCTGCGCAGCACCGTGGCCGCCGACCAGCAGCCGTCGGTGGACGCCAATGCAGGCTACAGCCGTGCCCGCAACAGCGCCGAAGGGCTGAGCGACCCCTCCGGCAACGCGGGCAAATCGGCTTTCAACCTGTGGCAGGGTGACTTGGTAGCAGGTTGGGAGCTGGATGTCTGGGGCCGTGTGCGGCGTCAGGTCGAAGCGGCCGACGCCAGTGTCGAGGTGGCCGAGAACGACCGAAACGGCGTCCTGCTGGCCCTGCTCGCCGAAACGGCCGGTGATTACATCCAGCTGCGCGCGGTGCAGCATACGTTGCAGGTGACCGAGGACAACCTCAAGGTCGCGCGGCACAGCCTGAAGTTGTCCGAAGACCGTCAGGCCGAAGGCGTGGCCACCCGGCTCGACGTGGCCCAGGCCAACGCCCAGGTCGCCTTGATCGAGTCGCGCCTGCCCACTTTGCAGGCGCGCCGTGACGATCTGATCAATGCCTTGAGCCTGCTGGCGGCCGAGCCCCCACGCAGCTTGCAGGGCAGCCTGCTGCAAGCCGGTGAGCTGCCCGCCCCGCAGCAGACGTTCGCCATCGGCGTGCCGTCGGAGCTGGCCGAGCGTCGTCCGGACATTCGCCAGGCCCAGGCGCGCCTGCATGCTGCCACGGCCAGCATCGGCGTGGCCAAGGCAGATTTTTATCCACGTATCCGGCTGTCTGGCAACGTGGGTTTCCAGGCCATGCAACTGGCTGACTTCGGTGCTTGGGATGCTCGCCGCTTCGCCTTCGGGCCGCAGCTATCGCTGCCGATTTTCGAAGGCGGTCGCCTCAAGGGCACCTTGGCCCTGCGCCAGGCGCAGCAGCAGGAAGCGGCCCTGAACTACCGCAAGGTGGTGCTGGGGGCCTGGCATGAAATCGATGATGTGCTGCGCCTGTACAACGCCAGCCAGCTGCGTCGCGATCGCCTCGCCGAAGCCGTGCGCCAGAACCGCATCGCCCTGGAAACGGCCCAGCGTCAATACGTGGAAGGCGCGGTGGATTTTCTCAATGTACTGACCGTGCAGTCGGCCTTGCTGGCCAGCGAAGAGCAGTGGATCGACAGCGCTGCCGCGGTATCCCAGGCGCTCGTGGGGCTGTACAAAGCGCTCGGCGGAGGGTGGCAGGCATTCGACAAGGTCTGAACGCGCAGGCTCGTGACCGACCTACAACGTTCGTGACAAGCCAAACCGTTTGCGCAGCACCTTGTCCAGTAAACGCTGCGGCACCAGGCGGGCCATCAGCGGCAGGGCCGTGCTGCCATTGCCCAGCCGCACCCGTGCCGGCACTGGCGAACGCTGGGTCGCTTTCAGCACGCCTTGGGCAAAGGTCGCCGCCGGTGTCGGCCTGTCGAGCGAGGCGCGGGCCCGGGCTTGGATGTGTTCACGCAGTGGCCACCACGGCGATTGCGGCGCCAGCACCTGCTGCGCCTGCTGCTGAGCGTGGCTGGCGAACTGCGAGGCGATGGCCCCAGGCTGCACCTCCATCACGCGGATGCCGAACGGCGCCAGTTCCAGGCGCAGGGCGTCGCTCAGGGCCTTCACGGCAGCCTTGGAGGCGCAGTAGGCGCCGGCGAACGGCGTGACCAGCACGCCGGAGACACTGCCGATGTTCACCACCAGGCCTCGGGCGCGACGCAGCTGAGGGAACAGCGCGCGTGTTACGCCGACCAGCGCGAACACGTTTGTCTGGAACTGGCGCTGCAGGGCGTCGACCCCGCCATCGAGCAGCGGCCCCATGGCGCCGTAGCCGGCGTTGTTGATCAGGATGTCCAGTGCCTCGAGTTCCTGCGCGAGCAGGGCCAGGGCGTGTGGGTCGTTGACATCCAGTTGCCGGGCAACGAAACCCGCAGCGGCCAGGCGCGCCACGTCTTCAGCCTGGCGGGCGGTGGCCCAGACCTGATGGCCGGCATCGCGAAACGCATCGGCCAGGGCGCGGCCAATGCCGCTGGAGCAACCGGTGATCAGGACTGTCGACATGCAGAAGGCCTTTGGGTCTGGGTGGAGGGGCAGCGGGTCTGCGCGGAGTCGCCAACGGGTCGCCAGCCGTTGGGTGTCGACAAGGAGTCAGTTGGCAAAGCTGCCTTGCAGGTGCTCGGCCCTGAATTCCAGCGTCTGTGCACGGTAGCCCGAGCGCAGCGCAGGCAACGGCAGGCAATCGGACCACTGCGCGCCCGGCTGCAATTCGCCAGGCCCGCGGTAGCGCGGTGCATTGTAGGTATTTTCTGCCAGGTTGACTGTGTCGCCTGGCGCATAGGCCGCCACACGCCAGCGCAGCTCGGTGAGCGGCACCTTGTTGCCGTTCTTCAGGGTGACCTGCAAGGGGCGGTCGGTGGGGCATTGGGTGGGGGCATAGGCAAGGCGCATGTCCAAGCGGGCCAGTTGCGAGGTTTCGCGAGTGTCCTGCCAGATGACGAACAAGGCCACCAGGCCCAGCCCCCCCACGGCGGCCAGCGAAATCGGCAAGGCCTTGGCAGGGTAGCGCAGCAACAGCACCAGCCAGGTGAGGATAAGGAGAGCGCCGATGATCATGAGCCTTGCAGACCTTGGTTGCGCGAGGGTTGAAGCATCGTAGCGTGAAATGGGGCAAGGCTCAAAAGGGCAGGGGTTGGCCGGCTGTGGATTGAGGAAGGTGAGGTGGGGCTCAAGTGCCGGAGCGCGAATCAGCCCCGGGACTTCAGCCCCACATCACCGCGCAATCACTGCGACGCAGCCTTGACCGCGCCGCCACACGGCGCGGACTCGGACGTTCGCCCGTACACATCCTCGAACCGCTCGATGTCATCCTCGCCCAGGTAACTGCCCGACTGCACCTCGATGATTTCAAGCGGGATCTTGCCGGGGTTGCGCAGGCGATGCACCGACGCGATCGGAATGTAGGTCGACTGGTTTTCGGTCAGCAGGAATACCTTCTGATCGCACGTCACCTCAGCCGTACCGGATACCACGATCCAGTGCTCGGCGCGGTGATGGTGCATCTGCAACGACAGGCTGGCCCCTGGCTTGACGGTGATGTGCTTGACCTGGAAACGCCCGCCCATGTCCACCGAATCATACGAACCCCACGGGCGATACACTTCCAGGTGGTTCTGGGTTTCGCTGCGACCCTGGGCGTCCAGGGTCTTGACCATCTGCTTGACGCCCTGGACCTTGTCCTTGTGGGCAATCATCATGGCGTCCTTGGTTTCGACCACCACGATGTTGTCCAGCCCGATCACCGACACCAGCTTGCCGTTGCCGTGAATCATGCAGTTGTGGCTGTCCTGCACCACCACGTCACCCTTGGTGACATTGCCGTGGTCATCCTTTTCGTGCACATCCCACAGCGACGACCAGCACCCCACATCGCTCCAGCCGGCCGACATCGGCACCACGCATGCCCGCTGGGTCTTCTCCATCACGGCATAGTCGATGGAGTTGTCCGGGCAACAGGCGAAGCTGGCTTCGTCGATGGTCAACGTGGTGCCATCCACCTGGCTGCGCTCGAGCGCCAGCAAACAGGTGTCGTAGATGTCCGGGTCGTGCTTTTTCAGCTCTTCGAGAAAGCGGCTGGCACGGAACAGGAACATGCCGCTGTTCCAGAAATACCCCCCGGCCTTGACGAACTCGATGGCCCGCTGCTCGTCTGGCTTCTCGACGAACTGCGCCACCCGCGCCACACCTTCGGGCAGCAAGGCATCCTGGCTCGAACGAATGTAGCCATAGCCGGTTTCAGGCTTGGTCGCCGGCACCCCGAACAGCACCATCTCGCCCCGCTCGGCGGCCACCGTGGCCAGGGCCAATGCCCGCTGCAGCGCCTTCTGGTCATCGATGACATGGTCAGCAGGCAGCACCAGCATCAACGCGTCACGCCCTTCATTGACCAGTTTCATGGCGCTCATGGCCACCGCTGGCGCCGTGTTGCGCCCGAACGGTTCAAGCAGGATGCCCTGGGTCTGCAGGTCGAGCGCGGCCAGCTGCTCCTGCACGATGAAGGTGTGCTTCTTGTTGCAGACCACAATGGGGACGTCCATGCCTTCGAACATCAAACGTTCGAGTGTCTGCTGGAACAGCGTGTGTTCGCCGGTCAGGGCCAGGAACTGCTTGGGGAACTGCTTGCGCGACAAAGGCCACAGACGCGAACCGCTACCGCCAGAAAGAATTACCGGGATCATCGTGTTTCTCCAATCGTCATCGAGGGCAGGGCAATCAGTTGCTGCTCACAGGGCGGGTGACCCATACCGGCGACAGCGTGCTGCCGGAACCGGTGACATACAGCACGGCCGCTTCGCCGCGCTCCAGGGCCACGGGTTTCACATCGCCAACTTTGCGGTCGCCCTGGTACAGCGCCAGGCCCACCTTCACGGGGTTGATTTCACGCTCGCCGCGGCCATTGGCGGCGACCGGCTTGACCACTTCGGTCTTGCCATCGGCGGTTTTGAGCGCCAGCGTCTGGTCGCTCAAGTTCTGTACCCGCACCAGCGCTTTCTGCTTGTTCTTGAACGGTGGCTCCTCGATCAGTTGGGGCGTGCCGGCAGGGCTGTTGACCAGGGTGTAGTACTGGTCCGAGGCCAGCTTGACCGGTACGCGCTTGCTGCCGACCTGAGCGGTGTAATCGCCGCCTGGCAGGAAACTGAAGTCGCTGCTGGCCTGGGGGCCGACCGGCTTGATCTGCGTGTTGCCGACTGACGCGCCAGCCGGCGCGCTGCTTGCGTTGTACAAGCGCACGAAGGTCGAGCCCTTCGGCGCGCTCGGGCCGTAAAGCGCCGCGTCGGCGCCTGCATAAGCCTGCACTGAAGCCAGGGACAGGCCGGCCGCGAGGGTCAGGGCTTTGGCGATGGAAGATGGAGTTGTCATGGGCATTGCCTCTTTCGGTCAGTGGGTGGTTCGGGTGGCCGTCAAGGCCAAGTTGCCTTCGCCTTGACGCGAGTGCTTGAGCTGGGCGACCCAGTGCGGATCGATACCGTCGAGTTCAGGTTTCATGGGCAGGTAGCGCTCCGGAAATTCCCACACCACCACCTGGGGGGCGGCATGCTTGAAGGCATCGCTTTGCAGGTACTTGAGCATCGGGCGCAAAGGCCCGTGGCCGTCCTCGGCGTAATTGGCCACGTCGCTGTGCAGCGCCTGCTGCAAGGCGCCCACGAAGTTCCAGCGGGGGTTGGCGCTGTAGCTGGTGCCCACCAGCGCCACGGGTATCTGCTGGTCGGCGAACAACGCATCCGCCGCGTCGGCTTGAGCTGCAACAGGGCGGGTGGTGCGTTGCTGGAGGGTGTCCGGCGGCGGCAGCAGGTGGCTGAACAAGGGGTCCAGTGGCAGGAAGTTGGTCAGGTCGCCCTTGTACGGCGCACTGCCCTGGGCCTGGGTAACGAAGGTTTGTGGGCTAGCCTGGAGCAGACGCTGGCGGCTGACCGCCGCAGCCAGCGCTTGTGCCGCCACTTCGGCGCCCAGGGGCGTCCAATGGGTATCGGTGCGCAGGAACACCTGGCCGCGGGCCTTGGCCTGCTCCAGCGCAGCCATCAGGTCAGGGGCGAACACATTGGCCTGGCGCGCCTTGGCATGAAACTGGTTGTACAGGTCCCCATGCAGGCTCGCCGGTCGTGTCTGGCCAAGGTGTTCCTCGTACACCCGTGCCTTGGCCGGCACGATGGCCAGCACCAGCTGGCTGCCGTGCCGTTGCAGGGTATCGCGCACGCCACGGATCAGCGCCAGGTTCTCCTGCATCAAGGGCTCGGCACCGGCGGTGGGCTTGAACTCTTCGTCGCTGAACAGCCACTGGTCACGCCCCAGCACCACCCCTGGACGTCCTTCGTGGAACAGCTTGAAATCCAGGGCGGCCCACACGTTGGTGCCCAGGCGCTTGATCGGGAACTCGGCGTCGTAGTGCTGTTCGGCGGCCTTGGCCAGCTTGCCGTCGAGCAGGCTCATCTGTTGGGTGCGTTCAAAGCCGGGCAGGCTTGAGGTCGACCACAGGCCCATGCCCGTCAACAGGCCGAGGAAAGACAAGCAGTAGGTCATGCGAAGTGTCCGGGTCATCACATCGGCCTCAGAACTGGAAGTAGAGAAACGGCGAGTAACTCTGCGCCGACAGCTTCAGGATCGAAGCGACGAACAGCAGCAACACCAGGGTTCGGGTCATCACGCGGGTCCAGCCCAGGCCGAGCGAGCCATCGCTGTTGATCTGCACCGGCGTGGCTGCGGGTGATGCGGTAGGCGTAGTCCGGGCGTTGTGGTAAAAATCGCGCAGGCCGAAGTAGGCAAGGGCCAGGTAGGCGATCACCAGGGTCGCCACCTGCAGGCCGGTCAGCTGGGCGCGGTTGAGTTCGGAAAGCTGCCAGTGGCCGAAGTTGAACATGGCGCCGTACATGCGCGCTGCGACGTGCAGGTTCTCGGCCCGGAACACCACCCAGCCCACCACCACCAGCAGGAAGGTGAAGGCCCACTTGACCGGGTTGAAGCGCTGCGGCTGGGTGTCGATGCCCAATGCCCGCTCGATCGCCAACCACAGGCCGTGCCAGGCGCCCCAAAGGATGTAGGTGAAGTTGGCGCCATGCCAGAGCCCGCCCAGCAGCATGGTCAGAAACAGGTTGCGGTAGGTGTTGAACGTGCCTTTGCGGTTACCGCCCAGGGTGATGTACAGGTAGTCGCGCAGCCAGGTGGACAGGCTGATGTGCCAGCGCCGCCAGAACTCGGTGATGGACTGGCTGATGTAGGGCTGGCGGAAGTTTTCCATGAAGCGAAAGCCCATCATCAGGCCCAGGCCGATGGCCATGTCGCTGTAGCCGCTGAAATCGAAATACAGCTGCGCGGTGTAGGCCAGCGCGCCCAGCCAGGCATCGCCGGTGGTGGGCTGCTGCAAGGCGAAGCAATGGTCTGCCACCACCGCCAGGGTATCGGCGATGAACACCTTCTTGACGAACCCTTGCATGAAGCGCGTGCAGCCTTCGGAAAACTTGTCCAGGGTATGGGTGCGGTGGTTGAACTGCTCGACCAGGTCCTTGAAGCGCAGCACTGGCCCGGCGATCAGGTGCGGGAAGATCGCCACGAAGGCGGCGAAGTCGATCAGGTTGCCGGTGGCCGGGGTATCGCCGCGGTACACGTCGATGAGGTAGCTGATGGACTCGAAGATGTAGAACGAGATGCCGATTGGCAGCAGCACATGGGTGAGGATGAACGGCTCCAGGCCGAACGAGGTGATGATCGCATTGAGGCTGTCGACGCCGAAGTTGGCGTACTTGAAATAGCCCAGAATGGCCAGGTCCACGCCAACGCCCAGCAGCAGCCAGCGCTGCGCAGGCTTGCTGCGCACACCGGCGGCACCGACGTTCAGGCCGATCCAGTAGTTCCACAGGGTGACGCTGGCGAACAAGGCGAGGAAGTCCACACGCCACCAGGCATAGAAGAGGTAGCTGGCGATCAGCAACAACGCGTTGCGATAGCGCTGCCCGCTCAGGTAGTACAAGCCGAGGAAGATCGGCAGGAACAGGAACAGGAACACGTTGGACGAAAAGACCATCCGGTTCTCCTCATGACTCACAGCATCCAGGGCAAAACGCCCCCCAAACCCCCCGCAGACAAGCGGGGGGCTACCTAGATTTGTGCAGGCGGCATGTCGTCACGACCCGCCGGCCCTTGCACGGTCATGCGTTATGGCTTGCGCGCTGCGCCTGGGTCATACACCCGCGTCATGTCGCCCCCCATGCGGAAGCTGTTGAACGGCTGCATGCCCTGCTTGCGCGCCAGGGTGTCGCCTACGCAGTGGTACAGGGCGCACCAGGGCTCCAGCCAGGCGTACTTGGTGTCGACCTTCAGGTCCTTCATGTCCTGTTTCTCGCCTGCGCGCTCGGCGAAATGACGCGGATCGCGGGCGCCGGCCAGTACCCCTTCGCCCAGACGCTGCAGGGCGAAATTGTTCTCGGCGCGCAGGTCCACGCCGTTGGCCTGGGCGAAGCTTGCGATCAACGCCAGTGGCGGCAGCGCATAGTTGTGGTAGGCCAGCGCGCGTTGCTTGCGCTTGATCTCGTTGGGCAGAAAGCCCTGGTCGTCGACCTGGTTGGCACCCACCTTGTATTGCTTCACCGCCCAGTCGAACAGGTCGCGGCGGTCGGTGGCCACGGCCGTGGCCATGACCGACCAGGCCGCCCAGTAGCTGTGGTTGTTGATCTTCTGCAGCGGCAGGTCGCTCCAGTCGCGAACCGTCTGCTGGGCCAGGCGAGCGAACCACTTCTCGATCAGTTCGGCCTCGGCCTGGTGCGCCGCCAGTGGCCTGGCGTTGGAGAACTTCAGGCGCAGCCATGACCCGCTCAGGCTGCCCAGCGCCCATTTGCGCATCGATTTGCCGGTGTGGTTGTAGTTCGTGGACATCAGTGCGTCGGCCCGTGCCCAGGTGCTCAGCCACGTCAGTGCGCAGTCCAGCTGCGCCGGTCGACCATCGCGCATGTACTGGGTGACGCTCTTGCTCACCCCCTTTTCCAGGGCAGTGATGTCCTGGGTTGAAGTCCGAAAGGCGTGCTCGGAAGCCACATTGAGCGTGGCCCGCGCCTTGTCCGAGCCTTCGTACTTGCTACGAAACTGCAGGGCTCCGGTATACGGCGTGGGCGGGGCCGCGCAGCGAACATCGCCGGTGCCGGTCTTGAGTTTCTCGATGCCTTCGTAGTAGCCCTGGGGCGGCACCAGCGCGGCCTGCGCGGCGCTGCCGAACAGGGCAAGGGCGAGCAGGGCGGGGCGCAGGATGAAAGTGCGGTAGGTCATGTTCGCCTCACTGGCCGGCCTGCGCGGTATGCGCAGGCCCGGCGAAGTCGTTGCGTTTGCACAGCGTGGCTTCGAGTGCCTGGGTGCCTTTTTCCGGCCCCTGTACCTCGAAGGCCAGCAGGTTCTGATCGGCCCAGTCCTGGTCCTCGCGCATCTGGAACACGAACCGGCCATCGGTATCGGAGGTTTCGGGTTTTTCCAGCTTGATGTCCTCGTGCCGGCCGTTGAGGTACCAGAGGGTGGCCTGCAGCACCTTCACCGACGGGTCGTCGAACTTCACATCCATTTGCAGGTGGCGGTTGACCAGCGGCTTGATCACCCCGCCCTTGCCATTGACCATCAGGGTGTTCTTGCCCGGCTTGAGCGTGGTCTTGGCGCTCATCAGGGCCGGGCGGCTGTCGCAGCCGTCGTCGAGCAGGCCGAGGATCTGCCGCCAGATGGTTTCCTGCTCCAGGCTGTAGAGGGGCGAGAATTCCCAGACCAGGATCTTGGGCGGATGCTTGCGGAACTCCTCGCTGCCCAGGTACTGGATCATCGACCCTTCCAGGCCGCCGCCGGGGAAGGCGACGTTGAGTACATCGGCGCCGATGTACTGCTCCAGAAACCCGGCGAAGTTGTAGTTCTTGCCGCTGTGGCTTGTGCCCACCAACGTGATCTGGGCATTGCCCTGGTCGCCGAACAGGTCGTCATCATTGCCGCTGGCACCCTTGGGCTCGGTGCTGAACTGGTCCATGTACTGCACCGCATAGCTGGTGCCGCACAGCTGCCCGGCAACGTTGTGCAAGGTGCCGGTCTTGCCCATGCGCCCTGACTTGACGGTTTCGAATGCCTTGCGCGGGATGCCCTGGAAGGCCGGCATCTTGTGCACGGTGTCGGCCACGATACGGGCCGCGCGCTCGGCGCCGTAGGGCGTCCAGTGCTGGTCGCCACGGAAGTAGAAATCCTTGCCCTGGTCGGCGGCGGGCAACTGCTCGTTAGTCAGCGGCGACAGGTCGGGCACGTTGTAGCCCATGGCGGCGAAGCGCTTGAGCATGGCCTGGTAGTTGCCCAGTGCCTTCTGGTAATCGAAGGCCGCTTTTTCTGCCGGCTGCAGCATGTTGCGGTTCACCAGGCCGCGGGTTGGCTGGTAGACCACCACCAGCTCCACGCCGCGCTGCTTGAAGGCATCGTGCACCTGTTGCAGGCGTTTGTAGCCGGCCGGGGTGGTGGCGAACTCGGTGCGCAAGTCTTCACGGGTTCGGAATAACCAGTCGCCCTGGCCCTGCACCAGCGTAGTGAAGTTCTGCTGATAGCGGGTGGTGTAGCGGCTGGCATCGTGTGCCTGCGGGCACAACTGGCAGCACGGCGCCGCCGTGAAGGTGGGGGCCTGTACGGTGTCGGCGCGTGAGCCCTGGCTGATGGCCAGAAGAGCGCAGGTCACGCCCAGCACGGTAATCGCTTGTAAAGTCATGGTCCGGGCTTCCTTATTGGATCAATTCGGTCTGGCGCTCGACCGGGTCGATCAGCACGGCTTTGCGCTGGCGTACCAGCAGGTCGAGGATTTCGTCCTGGCGCTGGCCCAGCACACCGTTGAAGGTGATCCCGCTGGCCTTGCGCGGCGCCAGCATGGCCACGTCGTACAGCTCGACCGACAGCGGCGAGTCGATCGACAGCGGGCCAGAACCGTTGGCCGCCAGCTGCCCGCCCACCAGGATCAACGACACCTTGGTGTCGAACGGGTCGAGGGCAATGTCACGGTCGGTGTCGGACAGGTCCTTGATGTGGCCGTAGACACCCACAAGGCCGTTGGCCATGGCGACGTTGTCGTACAGCCGGATGTTCACGCTGTTGCGCACGCGAATGCCGTGGCGTCGGTTGTTGACCAGCGTGTTGCCCCAGAGCAGGTTGTCGCCGCTCTCGTACAAAGTGATGCCGTCGGTGTGGTTGCGGTAGATCTGGTTGTACGCCACCAGGTTGTTGACGCTGTTGCGATCGATCACCACGCCTGACAGCTTGTTGTCGAAGCTCTTGTTGTTGAAGATCCAGCTGTCGTTCACCTCGCGCGAGACGATGATGCCGTGCTTCTTGCGCGTGCCATGCACGCTGTTGCCGGCGATGATCAGCCCATGGGAGCGGTCGTGCGGGTCGATGCCGTAGACGATGTTGTCGCGGTAGGTGTTGTCCTTGACCACGAAATCGCGTGTCTCATAGCAGTAGAAGCCGTACCACAGGTCGCTGAACTGCGAACCGATGATCCAGCCGGTCGGCTCCGCCCGGCCCATGCGCTTGGCCAGGTTGGGTGTGTACTGGGAAATGCTCACGCCATAGGACTTGGACTTCGCATAGCCAAGGCTTGCCAGGGTGCTGTTGACGATATAGGTCTCGGTGCCGCCCCAGGACAGCAGGAACGGGCGAAACGCCTGGGGCGAGCGGAACGTGGCCGGGCCCTTGGCTTGCTCGCGCCACCCGGTTACTTGAGTGTCGGTGATGAACAGCTTGCCGTCGTTGATCAGAAATGCCCCACCTTCCTCGGACAGGCGCAGTTGCTTGACCTTGCCGTCGATTTCCAGCGTCCCGGTGCGCCCGACCACGATGGGCAGGCGCGCCAGGTACACACCGGGCTGCACCTCGGACAGGTACTGGCGCGGCACCTGGCGGCGCAACTGCGCCAGGTCCACGTGGCCATCGTCGATGAAAATGGCCTGCGGAATGCCGTGTTGGCGCCGCACCCATTCGGCGGCCTTGTTGTCGCCACCGACGAACTCCTTGAGGCTGTCTTGCTGGAACATGCGGCGCAGGCTGACTTTGCCCGGGTGGCTGCGGTCGATCTTTTGCTGCACGGCCTGCGGGGTGTAGCCACTGAGGTCAGGGAGCGTCGGCGGGTCGAGTTGCAGCGGTGCGATCGGCGCGCTGGTCACGGTGTAGCTGCGCGCCTGTTGCAATTCCTTGGTCAGCAGGCCCGGTTGCGCCGCGCAGGCCCAATCGCTGGCAAGCAGCAGCGCGCAGGCCAGCAGGCTGTGGCGAAGATGTGGATGAACGTTCATGACAATTCCCCGTGGCCTCAGAAACGCCAGATCACATCGACGAAGGCGCGGTGCATGTAGCTGTCGGCCTCCTTGCCGTAGGCATCGCCCGGCTTGAACACTCCAGCCCGCAGACGTACCAGGGCCGAAGGCTCGTCGATCGCCTGGCTCAGCGAAGCAGGCAGCAGGCCTTGCTTGAAGTACTTGGTCACGACCACATCCATTTCCTGGCCGAGGTCTTTCTCACCCTCGACCAGTGGCCGGTTGATGCCGTTGTCGTTGACCACGGCGTTGATGCCGCTGGAGCCGATGTTCTGCCGACCGTCCACACGCCAGAAGCGGTGGTAGAGGAAGCTGGCGTCGTAGTCGTCGCGCAGTTGCCAGGAGGCGAACACGGTCGCGGCCTGCAGGTTGCCCAGCTCGCCACGGAAGGCTTCGCCGAAGCGATGCACCCGCGACCGGGTGCCGGTGAAGTTGGAGCGATTGCTTTCAAGGCCGGTCTGCTCGAAGTTGTGGCCGCCCTGGTCACCGCCGCCGCTGCCGCGGGCATAGGCGGCGCCCACCTGCCACTGCGGGTTCAGGCGCAGGCGCACGCCCAGGTCGGTGGCCCAGGCATTGACGTCGCCGCGCTGGGTGCCGGTGGCCACTTGCTGGTCGCCCATCTGGCGGCTGCCGAGTGTGTCGCGGTTGCCGGTCAGCCAGGTCAGGCTGCCCCAGTAGTTGACGTCATGCTCATTGCGCCAGTTGTAGGCATCGCTGTTGGCCTCAAGGCCCAGCCATGTCAAGTCGCCGGTGCGGGTCTTGTCCAGGACGTCGACGGTTTCGCCGGGGTTTTTCAGGCTGCCGCTGTCGTGGGTGTGATGAGCCCGCAGGCCCACCCAGTGGCCAGGTGTCCACTGGGCGGCGACATTGCCGTAGAGGTGAGTACGGTCCTTGTCCTGCGGGGCCAGGTCGGTCAGGTCGGTGCGGTATTCGCTAAAGCGCCGGGCCACGCCCAGGTCGGCCTTGAGCAGGGTGGTGTCGAAGGTCCAGTTGAGGGCTTCGATGTTGGTGTCGCGCCACATGCCATCGTCGCTGCGCAGCCGTTGCCGGCCCAGTCGCAGTTGTTCGCCGGGGTAGGCGGTCAGGCCGCTGTAGCCCACCCAGAATTCGCGCATGGCCAGGTAGCTCTTGTCCGGTTGACGGCTGTCTGCGCCCGTGTCGGTGGTGGTGCCATCGTCGTTCTGGCGCAGGGTATCGGTTTCGATGGTGTCGGTGGCGGTGACCGCCTGACCCATGGCATAAGCGCTCCAGTTGCCGCGCTCGCCGTAGATCCAGGGGCGCAGGTCCAGGCCCAAGCCATTGACGTCACCGCCTGGGCGAGTGCCCAGGTCACGGTCGTCTTCGGACTGGCCAGTGACTTTCACTTCCAGGCCAAAATTGCGTTCGGCCGTGACCTGGGCCAGGCTCGGGCAGGACCACAGCAAGGCAAAGCCAAGGCCGATCCCGGCTTTGACGAAAGGGTTGAGCATCATGGCGAGTCCTCACCGTCTACGTCGTCTTGATCGTCCTGCAGCACATCCAGGGCCAGGGCATTGCTGGCGCCGGGCGTCATGGCCGCGCGGGCCTGGGTTTCCCGCGCCAGCGTCTGCTGGGCCTGGCGGCGCGCGTCGGGGGCAAGCTGCTGGTCGAGCTGCTGCAACAGCTCAGCCGACTGGGGCGTGGGGTTGGCCTGGGCGAGTTGCGCAAAGACCCATGCATCGGCAGGTTGCGGGCGGATGCCATGCCCCTCGCTGAACAACTGCGCCAGGGCATAGTCGGCACTGACCTGACCACCGCGTGCGGCTGCCAGCAGGTTATCCAGCGCTTTCTGCGGCTCTACGTTGCCCAGGTAGCCACGGCGATAGAGTTGGCCCAGGTAATAGCGGGCACTGGTCTCCCCGGCCGTGGCGGCGGCCAGCAGGTGACGCTCGGCCTTCTCGGCATCGGCCGGCAGCTGCTTGCCCTCGTAGTACAGGCGGCCGAGCAGCAAGTCCGCGCGAGGTTGCTGTGCATCACGGCCTTTTTCCAGGTAAGCCAGCAACTGGTCGGTGTCCCCCAATTCAGGGAAGTCGTACAGCAGCTGCGCCAGGCTGACCCAGGATGCCGGGTACGCCGGCGCCACCCGTTCGAGCAACGCCTTGGCAGCCTGCCCGTCGGTCTGGCCCAGGCTGCGGTCGGCCAGCACGCGCGCGACGCTGTCCACCCGGCTGGCAGGCACTGCCCCACGGGCGTAAGCCGATTCGAGCTGCTGCAACAAGGCGGTCAGCTGCTCGGCCTGGCCACGCTTGCGGTACACAGTGGCCAGCTCCACATAGCACAGGTCGGCAGTTGCCAACCCCGCCTGACACAGGCTCTGCACCTGGTCCAGATGCTGGTCGTAGGTGCCCTGCGCGCGGTAGAGCAGCACCTGGGCGATGCCCGCTTCCGGGTAGCCCTCGGTACGCCACCGATCGATCTGCTGCTGCGCATTGATGTTGGGGAAGCTCTGCGGATAGGCCAGGTACAGCAGGGCCAGTGGCACCAAGGTATTGCCCTGGCCCTGGCGGGCGGCAAGTTTGAGCAGCGTTTGCGCTTCTTCCCGCTCGGCCTGGGTGCTGCCCGGCTTGGTCACCAGCAGGCGGCCGAGGCGCGCCTGGGCACGGGGCGAGGTGGCGGCGGCGGCGCGGTAGGTGGCTTCGGCTTGGTCACGCTGAGCGCTGTCACCGGTGGCCACCTTGATGTCGGCCAGTCCCACCTGGGCATCGCTGTAGCCCAAGTCGGCCAGCGCCTGGTAGTTGCGTTCGGCTACTGCCAGGTCGCCGCGCTTGAGCGCTTCGTTGGCCAGGCGCTGGTCGGGCAGACCGGCACATCCGGCCAGCGTCACGGTCAGGGCAAGTGCGCACGCAGTAAAGGGGCGCGGGTTCGACCCTGGCAAGGTTGGCATGCTCGTCATCACCTTGCCCTCACAGGCCACGGGCCGACGCGCTGCCGATCAGCCAGTCCAGCGAAGGGCCCCGGTCGCTGGTGACCGACACCGGCCGGCCTGCCAGGGCTGCTGGCAGTGCGCTGTCCGGTTTGATCTGCACACGGATGTCGGCGGCCAGCGCCTCGGGTTCCAGGCTGCTGCTGGCGACGATTTCCCCAGCGCGCACCTGGTCTTCGCCTGCTACCTGGAAGTTGACCCGCGTACCCGGCCTGACCTCGTCGAACTGGCGGTAACTGAAGCGGGCCTGGACAGTGGGTGTGCTGGTACGTGGCACCAGCTCGAAGATCGGCTGGCCCTTGGCGGCGTACTGGCCGTCCTCCACACGCTGGCGGGCGACGATGCAATCGCAAGGGCTGGTGAGGGTGCCGGACAGTTGCTTGCCGAACAGCTCCTGGATTTTGTCAGGTTCGAGCTGCGTGTCGTCCAGGCTGCCCTTGAGCATGTCCAGCATGCTGGTGCTGAAGCTGGCGAGCGGTGCGCCCTTGCTCGTTTGGGCCCCGCCTGGCACCAGGCTGCTGACGGTGCCGTCCCTGGGCATGGTGATGGTGGTGACGGGCACGGCGACGACGGCGGCCTGGGCATGGCTGACGAAGTACAGGCCATACAGCGATTTGGCGACGAAGCCGAACGCTGCCACGCCCGCCACGAACACGCCCAGCGTCACGCTGACCGCCTTGAACCGGGCCAGGGGGCTTAGCCCGCTGCCGGCGTCCTTTTGCTTGCGCGCCTTGGTGAAGTTGTCCCGTTGCAGCGTGCTGAGCACATCGCCCACGGTGATCAGCTCACCGGACAGGTGGCTGGTGATCAGGTGGCGCAAGGTGGCGATATCGCGCGGCTCCAGGTTCTGGAACTGCACGCCGGCCCGTCCGCTGCCAGGCACGTAGGCGCGCACCTGAAACGCCACGTCCATCGACAGCCCCAGGTGATCGACGGTGAACTGCAACCGGCCGTGCAGTATCTGGCCCACGGCCAGAGGCTGCGGGCTGTGGAAGCTCAGGCCGCCGGCCGACAGGTCATCTACCTTGGTTTCATGGGGCTGACCCTGGGCGTCGACAAAACGCAGCCTGGCAGGCATGCGCACCCGTGCGTGCTGGCGCTGGGCTTCGGATTCATGCACGACGTTGGCGTTCACGGCGGTATTCATGGCGGTTGTTCCTGTTAGTTCCGATCCGGGGTGGGGTCACACGACCATGAACAGCGCAGCGACGAACAGGCTGGCAGCCGAAAAGGTCATGGCCCGCGAGGACCAGGTGTTGAACCATTGTTGAAAGCTGGCGAGGTCACGCTTGAGAGTGGTGGGCTGGCGCGTCCACGACTGTTTGTCGAGGCGGAAGAACACGTAGATCTTCATCAGCGCGCCGACGATCTGGTTGTAATAGAGAATCAGCGGGTAGGCCGGGCCCACGCTGTGGCCCGAGCACAGCAGCATGAAGGTGAGTACCAGGCGGGTGAAACCGATCCATAGCAGGTACACCAATAGGTAGGCCATGCCGAATTTCAGGCTGGCGATGAGGGCCACTGTCAGGCCCAGCAGGCTGGTCCACATCGAGACCCGCTGATCGAACAGCACGATGCTGGTGAACAGCCCCAGGCGGCGCAGGCCAAGCCCGAGGGCACGCGAATTCTGCCGCAGGTTGTTGCCGTACCAGCGGTACATCAGCTTGCGGCTGGCCTTGAAGAAGCTCTTTTCAGGCGGGTGCTCGACCGTGTTGATGGACGCATCAGGTACGTAGAACGTGTCGTAGCCCAGGCGCATCAGGCTGAACCAGCTGGACTTGTCGTCACCGGTCAGGAACTTGAAGCGGCCCAGGCGCCAGTGCATCAACGCGTCGCTTTCCACGTCGGCGATGAACTCGGGGTTGGTCACCACGCTGGCGCGGAACATCGACATGCGACCCGTCATGGTCAGCACGCGCTTGGACAGGGCCATGGAACACATGTTGATGTGGCGCTGGGCGAAGCGCAGCTTGTGCCACTCGCTCATGATGTAGCCGCCGCGCACCTCGCAGAACTCGTTGGTGGTCAGGCCGCCGACGTTGGGAAACAGCTTGAACCACGGCACGGTCTTGCGCACCACACCCTCGTCCAGCACGGTATCGCCGTCGATCACCGCCACCACGGCATCGTCATCGGGCAGCATGCGGGAAATGGCGCGAAAGCCGTAGGCAAGGCCATCACGTTTGCCGGTACCTGCAATGCGCACGATGTCCAGGGTGACATGGGGGGGCGGGTTGTACTTGGCCCACAGGCTCTTGACCAGTAGCTCGTCCGACATCTCCACCAGCGAACAGACCACGGTGGTGGGGAAGCCGCAGTCGATCGCTTCGCGAATCACCGAGCTGTACACCTGGGCGGTGGTCAGCGCTTCGATGCGAAAGCTGGTGACCATCAGGTAGACATGGGACGGGTCGGCCGCCCGGCCCATCTTCTGCACCTTGCGGCGCAGGTACGGGTAGACGCCGTACAGAAAGACCATGCCACGGATGAAGTGGGTGGCGCCCATGGAGTAACGCCAGATGCCAACTGCGCCGACCAGGAAGATGAAGTGCCTGGACTGCGGGTCGAAGATGTCGGCTGGCAGGGCCAGGGCGATCAGCATGAGCAGGCTCATGTAGAACAACCAACCGGCGCACTGCAGCAGCGCTGTCTTAAGCCTTTGCATGTTCAGCATCCGTGAAGAATTCAGGGGAGGGCGACGCGGGATGGGGCACCGCGTCGCCTGGCCAGGTGTTACCAGCAGATGCCTTCGGTACGGCCATCGGGGCTGGTGGGCTTGGCCATGAAGCCCACCAGGTCGATCACTTGCTTGCCGGCCGGGGCGTGCTGGGCCAGGGCGCGGAACTGCTCGTCACGGTTGCCGAGCACGATGATGTCGGCGTTGTCGATCACCTTCTGGAAATCGGCATTGAGCAGCGAAGACACGTGCGGGATCTTCGATTCGATGTACTCCTTGTTCGCCCCGTGTACCCGGGCGTACTGCACGTTTTCGTCATAGATGTCCAACTGGTAGCCCTTGCCGATCAGGCGCTCGGCCAGCTCCACCAGTGGGCTTTCACGCAGGTCATCGGTGCCGGCCTTGAAGCTCAGGCCCAGCAGGGCCACCTTGCGCTTGTCGTGGCTGTCGATCAGGTCGAAGGCGTTCTGCACCTGGGACTCGTTGCTGCGCATCAGCGAATCGAGCAGGGGCGCTTTCACATCGAGGCTGGCGGCGCGGTAAGTCAGTGCACGGACATCCTTGGGCAGGCACGAACCGCCGAAGGCGAAGCCTGGGCGCAGGTAGTACTGGGAGAGGTTCAGTGCCTTGTCCTGGCAGACCACCTCCATCACTTCGCGGCCATCGACGCCCACGGCCTTGGCGATGTTGCCGATCTCGTTGGCGAAGGTCACCTTGGTGGCATGCCACACGTTGCAGGTGTACTTGATCATTTCGGCCACTTCGACCGACTTACGGATGACCGGCGCATCGAGTTCTTCGTAGAGCGCCTGGAGCACGTCGCCACTGGCGCTGTCGAGCTCACCGATGACGGTCATCGGCGGATGGTCGTAGTCCTTGATGGCCGTGCTCTCACGCAGGAACTCAGGGTTGACCGCGACGCCGAAGTCGATCCCAGCCCGTTTGCCGGAGCAGTCCTCGAGCAGCGGGATCACCACGTTCTTCACCGTGCCTGGCAACACGGTACTGCGCACCACGATGGTGTGGCGGCTGGCTTTTTCACGCAGCACGAAACCGATCTCCCGGCACACCGATTCGATGTACTCAAGGCCCAGGTCGCCATTCTTCTTGCTGGGGGTGCCCACACAGATCATCGACACATCGCTGGCCCGGATGGCCTCGGCAAAGTCGGTGGTTCCCCGCAGGCGGCCATTGGCAATCCCCTGCTGCAACAGCGCCTCAAGGCCGGGTTCGACGATGGGCGACTTACCCTGGTTGATCAAGTCGATCTTGGTGGCCGAGACATCGACGCCAATCACGTCATGGCCACGTGCAGTCAGGCAACCTGCACAGACGGCACCTACATAACCCAAACCAAAGATGCTGATACGCATCGCTATCACCTCGTGTGTTATCACGCTGGCACTTGTACGTGCCGAGTGGGGTTGATAAACAACAAATTCAGGGTGCACGGGGGCGTGGCGAATATCGGCATCGCCCCCGGGCAGTTACATTGAAATTAAACGGTTGCGTTTAACGTGCTGAATTGAGCAAGTTCATTGAGCCACCCGTCGAACGTATAGGGGCGCGGTCGGTACGTATGTTCATGTTTACGTACAGCTGTCCGGTGTTGGGTTTGTTTTTTAAATAACAAACCACTGAGTTTAATCACTCACGCTAGGCGAGGCCATTACGGCTGGCACGCTGGATGCGATATTCGATTGCCAGGGTTTGATGTCGAGATGCTGGCAACTTTTCAATATGGAAATTTATCTTTAGGCCATCTCTTACAACCTGCGAACAGCAAAATCGTTACGGCACCTATGAGCAGTAAGGTTGAGAGAAGTTCCGGCTTGAGATTCATTCGTATGAAGGTTTTTTCAGTATTTCGCGATGGTCATACAATTTCAAATTGATGGCACCTGGCGGCTTGGCCTCGGTATACAAAGGGCGAAAATGTTTCGGGATATTTATATGCCAGCATGGGCGCCGGGAGCGAAAAAAAACGAAAAAAATGCCCCAGGTGATGATGGCAATCTGAAATTTCTTGGTCCGATGTTTATTTTTTGACGTCAATAAACGGTCCTTCGCGCCTGGGCTCCACGATTTCTCGGCACATCCCGTAACGTTTGAAGGCCCTTCAGTTCCTAAGGTTTTTCAGCGCCGGGCCGCCAACGTGGCCAGACGTCGTGATTGGCGGCTGTGAACGAAGGATCGTCGCAGTCAATGCGTGGCCGGCCCACGCAGGCGTCTGATCCCTAACCACATGGAAGAGACGAGGCTTGAAACGATGAAGAACGGCATGCGAATCCTTTCTGCCACCGCAGTCATGCTGGCAGCGGCCCCCGCCCTTGCGGGGCCGCCCGTTGAAGTGACGTTCAGAAATCTCGGAACCGAGCCGGTGAAGCTCCAGCTGACCAATGCGAACGAGACCAGTACGTATCAGATTGCCAGACCCACACCACTTCAGGAGGTACAGCCCGGCTCGTCGATTACGTTTAGCGTGCAACGATTGGTGAGCCCCGATACCAACGGCGCCATGTTGAGGTATGCGGCAGGGCGTAAAACCTGTGCCTTCAGCACTACGTTCGTGATGATGATGTCCGGTGGCATCAAACAGCCTAAATGGAACAAGACCGCGACCCCTTCCGGTGGGGCCACGTGCACGGCTGTGAACTCTGGATTCAGCGCGAATTATGCCTGGAAGGCTGAATTCACCATGAAGTAAGCGGCTAAAAATGCCTGCAGTGCTTGGCGTCACAAGCACTGCGGGCATTTAGGCTGTCCGTGGAACTTCAAAATAGTGAGTGATTGGTCATGTCAAAAGTTGGTGAGTTTTCTGTTGCTCCAATCCGTGCGCTCGCTTCTACGCGCGTCCATACCCATTCAGCAGTCCCGAATCAAGAGGCCGCGGCAACCTCAGGTGCAACTCGCCAAGCCTCCCTTGATCTCTCTACGTTGTCCAAACAACTTGCAAGTGCCGCTCAGCGGGCGGCTGCGCGCGACAGTCAGCTTAGTCGGCAAGAGCTGGCTGCTTTGGCATCCAAGATACAGATGGAGCTAGGCTGAAGTGCATATAGGCTTACCAAGCCCCTTCACGACGCACATGTCCCAGACACGGATGATCCCGAGTTATTGGCAAGGGCAAGGCAAGCCACGGATTTTCTGAACGGAAAGGGGAGTAATCCTTTCCAGAAACTGACAATTGAACAGCTCGCTTTGATTGGTTACGACGAAGGCGGCGATTTCACCCACAACGAGCGCCTCGCCGCAAGCAGAGAGTTAGGCAAGCGCTATGAAGTATGGTCCCGGGCGATAGTGGATAAAGTAAACGCTGAATATCAGCAGACTGGGTATCAAGATGAGGCGATCAGGGAAATTATTGCAACTTACAAGTCGCTGCCGCCCATTTTGGAAGCAGGTTTCGGCAATTACGAAGTCAACATGACCCTGATGATAGGCAAAACCGACCCCCCTCGCAGCGATGATCCCGATTCTCTGATCGACACCCTCCTGAAAACCGCCCGCAAGCTTGGAGAACAGGCAAAAAAAGATCACCCGCCGCTCGGAGGCCCTGACGAACCAGGCAAGCCCGCATGATGCCCGCCGTACAGCTGTGCAATGTCAGCCGTTTTCAGGGGGACGTGCCGGTGCTTCATGGCATCGACCTGTTGATCCCCAGCGGGCAGACGTGCGCTGTCATCGGCCCGTCCGGTTCGGGCAAGAGCACGTTGCTGAACCTCGTTGGGCTGCTGGACCGCCCTTGCGCAGGCCAGGTATGGATCGGTGGTACCGACATGACAGGGGCCAGCGCCGACCAGCGCGCCGTGATGCGTAACCGCCTGATCGGCTTCGTCTTCCAGAGCTTCAACCTGCTGCCGCGGTTATGCGCCCTGGACAACGTGGCGTTGCCGCTGTCGTACCGAGGGCTGCGCTTGCCCGTTGCCCGCCAGCTCGCCGAGGTGCAATTGCGTGCCGTAGGCCTTGCCAGTCAGGCTGGCAAGCGGCCCGCCGAGATGTCCGGTGGTCAGCGCCAACGTGTGGCGATCGCGCGTGCGTTGGTCACCGAGCCGAACCTGCTGGTGGCCGATGAGCCCACCGGGAGCCTTGACGCCCAGACCGGTGAGCAGGTCCTGCAACTGCTGCTGACGCTCAACCGGGAGAGGGGCACGACCTTGCTGGTGGTCACCCATGACGCCAAAGTGGCGCACAGACTGCAGCGGCGTGTGCGCGTCGATCAAGGCAGGCTGACCGATGCATGAGCCCTACGGCCCTGGCTGGCAGCAACGTCTGAGCGAGGCACTGGACAACGTGCGGCTAATGGGGCGTCGTGCCTGGCTGGCCTTGCTGGGTATCGGCGTCGGCTGCGCGTCGGTGGTGGCGTTGCTGAACATGGGGCAAAGCGCAGCGCAGCATGCGCAGCAGTTGTATGAGGGCCTTGGCAGTGAGCTGATGGTCGCTGAACTGCAGCGCGAGGGCACGGCAGGCCCGAAAGCCGAACCTGATCTGACCGCCATGCCGGCGTCCGTACGGGCGGCCGTCGCGATCAGCCTGGCTGCGGCCAGCATTCGCCGTGCTGGCCTGCAGCAGGAGGCGATGATAGTCGGCAGCGGCGCTGGCCTTGCCAGGTTGTTGAAGCTGGACGTGGACGAAGGTCGCTTGCTGTCAGCGCATGACGACAAGGCACCCCACGTGGTGCTGGGCAGCATCCTGGCCAGGCAGCTGGACGCCAAGACGGGCGATCGGTTGCAGATAGGCGGTTACGTGTATGACGTCGTTGGCCTGTTGGTCTCGACCGGTGACAACCCGCTGTTGCCGGTCATGCTCGACCAGGCCGTGTGGATGCCATTGGCAGGCATGCGCCGATTGACGCCGACGCCGGAGGTGAGCCTGGTGCTGGCACTGGGGCGCGACGCGCAGTCCCTGGCGTTGGCAGCCGATCACCTGTCCGCTTACCTGCAGATGCAGTTGCCGCGCCACCAGGTGCTCGTCAGGTTGCCCAGTCAACTGTTGGCAGGCATGACCGCTCAATCGCAAATGCTCACGTGGCTGTTGGCCGGGTTTGCCGGCATCGCCTTGTTGCTGGGCGGCATCGGGGTGATGAACATCATGCTCATGACGGTGGCCGAACGACGCCGAGAAATCGGTATTCGCCTTGCATTGGGCGCGCGGGCACAGGATATCGGCTGGTCATTTCTGCTCGAAGCCGTGTTGCTTTCAGGCATGGGGGCGGCTGGCGGGGCCTTGATCGGCGTACTGGCCGCCTGGGTTTTTGCCCTCCTGTCCGGGTGGCCTGCTGGGCTGGCCCTGGCCGCGGTGCCGCTTGGCATGGTCAGCTCAGTGACCGTAGGGGTTGCCTGCGGGGTATACCCAGCGGTTGCGGCAGCAAGGTTGCAGCCGGTGGAGGCGCTGCGTGAAGACTAGTTGGCTGGCGCTGGCCTGGGTGTTGTCCATTCCCATCGCAGTCCGGGCAGATGCGGTCAGCGCGTTGGCCCTGGCCCGGACCGATTCAGTGCCGCTTCAACTCGATGAAGCCGTGGCCTTGGCATTGCGTGAAAACCGTGCCATTCGAAGCGCCCACCTCAAGCGTGTGGCGGACAGGTTCGACCTGCGCGTGGCGCGCGACCGATACGCCCCGCAGTTGCTGCTCAAGGCGCGCTACCTGCGACACCGCGATCAGAACGACCGCCAGCGCGATGTGCAGCTCGTGCCTGCCGCCAGCCTGCTGACCCCCTACGGTACACGCCTGGACCTTGACTGGTCTTATGACCACATCGAGATTGAGGGCCAACGGCCCCGCCAACGGGACGGGGCGAACCTGACCGTGGTCCAGCCCTTGCTGCGCGGCGCTGGCGTGGACGTCGCCACCGCCCCCTTGCGTCAGGCGCAACTGTCGGAGCAGCTCAACCGATTGGCCTTGCGCGAAACCGTGGGGCAGACCATCAGTCAGGTCATCCTGCTTTATCGAGCCTTGCTCCGTGCCCAGGAGCAGCAAAAGATCGCCGACCAGGCCTTGCAGCGTGCCCGGCGTTTGGTCGACGTGAACCGGGCGCTCATCGAAACCGGCCGCATGGCAGCGTTCGACATTGTTCAGACGCAAGCGGAAGTGGCCACCCAGGAGTTGGCCCGGGAGAACAGTCACCGGCAACTGGAAGAAAGTCGCCTGGCACTGGCTCAGACCTTGGCCATTGACTTGAGCACGCCACTGCTGGCCGTGGATGAGATCGAGCCACGCCAGGTACACCTTGACGCTACCCGTGCGCTCGCCCGGGCCAAGGCTCTGCAACCGGCCTACCTCATGCAGCAGCTCACAGGCGAGCAGCTTGCCGTGGACCTGCTGTTGGCCAAGGACCAGCAGCGCTGGGACCTGTCGCTGGTTGCCGGCGCCGCGCAGGCCCACGAAAGGCCCGGCCTGCAGGCCAGCTGGCGGCGTTACGTCGGGCTGGAGCTGGCGATCCCCATCGGTGACCTTCAGGTACGACAAGCTCAGGTGCGCACGCAGGTTGCGCTGCAAGAACATGCCCTGGGGCAGGCCGAAACCGACCAACAGCTGCAACGCGAAATCTTCAACGCCGTGAAGGATATTCAGGGGCGATGGCGGCAGTTGCAGATCGCCGGCCGGGCGCTGGCGTTATCCCGGCGCAAGCTTGCGATCGAGCAGGAGAAACTGTCGCTTGGCCGCTCAAGCAACTTCGAGGTCCTGAGCTTCGAAAGTGACCTTCGCTACGCTCAGCATGCGCGTCTGGATGCGGCTATCGCCTATCTCAATGGTCAGACAAGCCTTGACCAACTGCTGGGCACGACCCTCGAGCGCTGGGGGGTTGTACTCCATGATTAACTGGCGCAACGGTCTGCTGCTGCTAGCGCTGAGCGTCGGATTCGGCGCGTGGTATCAGGGGGCCCGTTCGGAGCAGCCTGAGACGGCGCGATGGGTGCGCATCGAGCCGCAAACGCTCGAGCAACGACTGGGCTTGGTCGGTCGCCTCCAGGCTGCGCGTCAGGTGACGGTGAATGCGCCCTTCGAGGGACGGGTGGCAGCGGTTTTGGCACAGCCAGGGCAGCAGGTAGGCGCGGGTGATCCACTGTTCACCCTCGATACCGAACAGCTCGACATCGAATTGCGCATGGCTCAGGCGGCCTGGTTGAAAGCCCGCCGCTACGCGGACGCACTGGAGCACTGGACCACCGGTCCCGAGGTGGCCAGGGCGAAACGGAACCTGAGCAGCGCCCGCAATGCGCTGTCCACAACTCAGCTGGACCTGGAGGAAAACCGGCGCCTTTTCGAGCGCGGTATCGTCGCGGGTATGGAAGTTCGTAGCCTGATCCAGCTGGTCGACTTGCATGCGCAGGCGGTGCTTGAGGCCGAGCAGGCGTTGGGGCAGACCCTTGCACAAGGTCAAGGCGACGCGCTTCAGATTGCCCGTATGGAGCTGCTGAACGCTGAAGCTCAGTACCATGCGCTGCTCGCGCTGCATGGGCAACGCACCATCAATGCGCCTTTGAGCGGCGTTGTCGTCCCTGCCAAGACCGCAGGCGTCAATCAGGTCGTGCCCTTGCAGCTTGGCCAGCACGTCGCGCGCGGCGTGCCAGTGCTCGAGCTCATCGGCCTGGACCGATTGCAGGTGCTGGCAACAGTCGAGGAGCAGGACTTGCCCAACGTACAGCAAGGGCAGCATGTGCGAGTCACCGTGGCCGGGCAGCACCTGGAAGGCAAACTAGGTCCCATCGCTCAGCAACCCAGGACGCTGGATGGCGCAGGGGCCTGGTATGAAGTGGTGGCCGAACTCGAGCTGCCCGCCGAGCCAGCCCGCTCTAGCTTGCGCCTGGGCATGAGCGCGCAGGTGGACATACGTATCTCGAGCAAGGCCCAGGCGTTGGTCATCCCGCCAGAGGCGCTGCAGCGCAGCAGCGCAGGTGAGCACGTTGTGTGGTTTCGTGAGGACCCTGGCCAAGCGCCGAGCGAGGTGACCGTCAGCGTGGACGGCATAGGGCCGCAGGGGGTCGAGGTGTCAGGGCTGGGGGCAGGGTACGTCAGGTTACCCTGATGCCCCGCCGCGCTCGGCGCCCTATGCTTCGGGCTGATCGCGCAAGAACACCAGGTGATCGACCTTCGACTGCTCGGCGCTGTAGTAATACCCCTGCACGTCGAACTGCTTGAGCTGCGCTGGGTCACTGATGCGCTCTTCGATGACGAAGCGGCTCATCATGCCGCGCGCCTTCTTGGCGTAGAAGCTGATGATCTTGTGCTGGCCGTTTTTCAGGTCCTTGAAGTCCACATTGATCACCCGGGCCTTCAGGGCGCTGCGCTTGACCGCGCTGAAATATTCGTTGCTGGCCAGGTTCAGCAGCAGATCATCGCCCTGTTCGGCCAGGGCCTCGTTGAGCCACTCGCTGATACGCGTGCCCCAGAACGCGTAAAGGTCCTTGCCACGGGCGTTGGCCAGCTTGGTGCCCATTTCCAGGCGGTAGGGCTGCATCAGGTCCAGAGGGCGCAGCAGGCCGTAGAGGCCGGAGAGCATGCGCAGGTGATCCTGGGCGTAGCTGAGGTCGTCTTCACCCAAGGTCTGGGCGTCCAGGCCGGTGTAGACGTCACCTTTGAAGGCCAGCAGGGCCTGCTTGGCGTTCTCTGGCGTGAACGTGGGTGTCCAGCTGCCGAAACGCGCGGCGTTCAGGCCCGCGAGCTTGTCGGACAGGTGCATCAGTTCGCTGATCTGCGCCGGGCTCATTTCTCGCAGCTGCTCGATCAGTTCCTGGGAATGGTCGAGGTGGCGGGGCAGGGTGAAGCGCTCGGTCACCGGTGGGGTGTCGTAGTCGAGGGTCTTGGCGGGGGAAATCACCGTCAGCATCGGATCGGCTCCTGGCATCGTTGTGCAGGGATTCTAAGGGTTGGACGAGGCAAGTCCAAACTATGGCGACAATAGTCAACGCCCATGGCCGATGCAGCGGCTATAGTGCCTGTTTTCCTTGAACGGAGCCCTGACCGTGCGCGTCGTTTCAGCCCTGCTGACTGGCCTGTTGAGCCTGGCCGTGCAAGCCGCCCCTTTCACGCCGGCCAGCCTGGACCGTGGCCTGTGGCCCGAGCAACTGGACAGCCCTGCGCTGTTCGATGTGGCGTCGCGGGCCGAAATCCTCTCGTTCGCCCGGGTACTGCACAAGAACGAGCTGCTCGACGAGAACGCCCTGGCAGCCCGGCTGGGCCTGCGGCAGGTCAACTTGCAGAAGATCAGGCAGGTGCGGGCGCGGCTGTGGCAGCGTCTTTGGCAGGGTTATCAACAGGCGCAACGCAGTTGCGAGCAAGATGCGTCCTTTTGCTATGCGGTGACGTCGATGGCCGAACTGCGCTTGCAAGCTGCGACCTTCGCCACCGATGTGGGTGAGTTCTACACCGGCTGGATCGAGCCCAGCCGGCAATTTCATGAGCAGTACCTGAACGAGCAACTGCGCAAGGCGGCGTTGTTGCCCCAGACCAGCAGCGAAGTACAGCGGCTGTCTGCCGCCGAGCGCAACGGCGATGAACTCAATGACCGGCTGTTTCTGCTCACCTTTGCCGGTGGGCCGGGTGCGGCGGCAGGCACCACAGACGAGCTGACTGCCTACTTGCGCAAGCAGAAACTCGACGGGACGTTCTTCGTGCTCGGCAGCCGTTTGCAGCAACGTCGCGACGGCGAGTCGCTGGCGGCCCTGCGGCGCTTGTATGCTGGCCAGTGCGTAGGCATTCAGGGGTGGGAATACCGGTCCCATGCGCAGTGGACGGACTGGCAGGCCTCGATCAGCCGCAGCCAGGCACGGGTACGGGCAGACCTGCCCGAGCAGTATGTGCCGCTGTTTCGCCCACCGTATGGCCAGCGGCGGGCCGATGGCCAGGCGTTCATGCAGCGTCAGCAGTTGCAGGTCTCGCTGTGGGATATCGATGCGCAGGACGACTCGGGCCTGAGTGCGCAGGCGTCAGCCGAGCGTGTGTTGACCTTGATGCTGCTATGGCGCAAAGGCGTGATCCAGTTTCACGACGCCTTGCCCAAGGCCAGGCCTGCGGTGCAATGGCTGCTTGAGCACACCGCGCAAAGCGGCATTGGTTGGCAGGATTGTCGCGAATATGGACAGGGCGAGCAGCAACCTGACTTCTGACTGTAGACCTGCTTGGCGCTGGCGCCAAGGCCTGTTCGTCAATCGGAAAAATAAAGTTGGCAATCGCATGAAAATGCTTTTTCCGGTCATGGCTTTTGCGGTATGAAG
Source organism: Pseudomonas sp. DE0010 (assembly GCF_007680745.1). Lineage (NCBI taxonomy): Bacteria > Pseudomonadati > Pseudomonadota > Gammaproteobacteria > Pseudomonadales > Pseudomonadaceae > Pseudomonas > Pseudomonas sp. DE0010. Next base: position 145,844 of record NZ_VEJQ01000008.1, on the reverse strand, counting down.
AAACCAGACAGCCGATTCCTGCAGCACAGGTGGCGTCACATCGGTCCACCTGGCCAGATCGCTTCCCGCCCGTAACAACGCGGATACGGGAAGAACGGCAGTCACTCCGCGGCGTAACAGACCACGCCGTGCCGCTTCGACATAAGGTGACCGAGTATGGATGACCAAGGACGCACCCCTTCCTCCAGCAAGCCAATCCTCTATGTGCTCGATACCAACGTCCTGATTCACGACCCCAACGCATTACTCAACTTCGAGGAGCACCACGTCGCCATTCCCATGACGGTGCTGGAGGAACTCGACAAGCTCAAGGCCGGTAAGCAAAGTATCGCTGCCGAATGCCGCCAGGCCATCCGCCTGATCGACCAGACGCTGGGTGATGCCTCGCCCAGTGTGGTGGAGCAGGGGGTACCCATCCAGCGTGGCAAGAGTGGGCCAAAAGGGTATCTGTCCATCCTGATGACTCCGCGCAACGAGCCGAACAAGCTGTTGCCCGAAACCCTCAACGACAACATCATCATCAATCAGCTGCTCGAAGTCAGGGCACGGCGCACCGACCTGGACGTGGTGCTGGTCACCAAGGACATCAACATGCGCCTGAAGGCGCGCGCCTGCGGCATCGCCGCCGAGGACTACAGCACCGACCAGCTGGTCGACGACGTGTCGCTGTTGTCCAAGGGCTATCATTCGGTCACCGGCTCGTTCTGGGACCGGGTCAGCAAGGTCGACACGCGTCAGGAACGTGGCCGTACCTGGCACCGGGTGCAACTGGCCGAGCCGCTGCCAGCGGTGCACGTGAACGAGTTCATCATCGATGAGCAAGGGTTCGTCGGCTGGATCAAGGGCACGCGCGAGGGCGAACTGCTGCTGCTCGACCTGCACCAGGAGCCGTTGCTGCATCAGGAAGCCTGGGGCCTGAAACCGCGTGACATTCACCAGAGCCTGGCGCTGTTGGCGCTGCTCGATCCGGATATCCACCTGGTCAACCTGACCGGGGCGGCGGGGTCGGGCAAGACCATCCTGGCACTGGCGGCGGCCATCGAGCAGACCATGGTCAGCAAGCGCTACCGGCGCATCATCGCCACCCGAAGCGTGCAGGGGCTCGACCAGGAAATCGGTTTTCTGCCGGGAACAGAGGCCGAGAAGATGGAGCCCTGGCTGGGCGCCATCACCGACAACCTCGAAGCCTTGCACATGGACGATGAAAGCACCCACGGCAGTGTCGAGTACATCCTCGAACGTGTGCCGCTGCAGTTCAAGTCGCTCAACTACATCCGTGGTCGCAGCTTCCAGCAGAGCCTGATCCTCATCGATGAGTGCCAGAACCTCACGCCGCACCAGATGAAAACCATCATCACCCGTGCTGGCGCGGGATCGAAGGTGGTGTGCCTGGGTAACCTGGCGCAGATCGATACACCGTACCTGTCCGCGACCAGTTCGGGCCTGACCTACCTGACCGAACGCTTCAAGGACTTCCCCCATGGCGTGCACATCACCCTGCAAGGGGTGCCTCGGTCGGTGCTGGCCGAGTTCGCCGAGTCCCACATGTAGCCCCGCGCGCCGGGCGGTTCATCCGCCCGGCGGCTTCTGGCCGCAATGCGTCGGCCTGGCCCCTGCTCAAACCTGACCCACCGGTTTACACTCTCAGCTCCCTTCACAGGAGCAGAGCAGTGCTGACACATCTTGATTCCCAAGGGCGGGCCAACATGGTCGACGTCACTGAAAAAGCCGTGACCGAGCGCGAGGCCACGGCCGAAGCGCGCGTGCGCATGTTGCCGCACACCCTGCAGATGATCGTCGACGGTGAGCACCCCAAGGGTGATGTCTTCGCCGTGGCGCGCATCGCCGGCATCCAGGCGGCGAAGAAGACCAGCGACCTGATTCCGTTGTGTCATCCGCTGATGCTGACCAGTGTCAAGGTCGAGCTCAGCGCCGAGGGCAGTGATGCAGTGCGTATCGTCGCCCGGTGCAAGCTGGCCGGGCAGACCGGTGTGGAGATGGAAGCGCTGACGGCGGCCAGCGTAGCCGCGTTGACCCTCTATGACATGTGCAAGGCCGTGGACAAGGGCATGGTCATCGAGCAAGTGCGCCTGCTGGAGAAGCTGGGCGGCAAAAGCGGCCCGTACAAGGTGCAAGGCTGATGAAGATCAAGGTGATGTATTTCGCTCGCTACCGGGAGCGGCTCGGGCGAGGTAGCGAGTCGCTCGAAGGGACGTTCAGGGTAGTGGACGATGTGCGCCTGGCGTTGGTGGGTAGAGGCGAGCCTTACCAGGTGCTGGCCGAGCAAAACCTGATGTGCGCGCGCAACGAGGAATTGTGCAGGCTGGATGAGCCTGTGCAAGACGGCGACGAAGTGGCCTTCTTTCCGCCTGTGACCGGAGGTTGAGCATGGCCGTTCGGGTACAGGAAGGCGCTTTCGATCCAGGCGTTGAGACCAACGCCTTGCATGCGGCCAACGTGGGTGTCGGGGCAGTGGTCAGTTTCATCGGCTACGTGCGGGACTTCAACGACGGCCAGGAGGTGGCGGGCATGGTGCTCGAGCATTATCCCGGCATGACCGAGAAGGCCCTGGCCAAGATCGTGGCCGAGGCACAGCAGCGCTGGCCGTTGTTGAAGGTCGAGGTGCTGCACCGCGTGGGGCATTTGGCGCCCGGCGAGCCGATCGTGTTCGTCGGCGTGGCCAGTGCCCATCGGCAGGCCTCGTTCGAGGCTTGCAACTTCATCATGGATTACCTGAAGACCCGGGCACCGTTCTGGAAGAAGGAAACGACCGGGCAAGGGGAACGATGGGTGGAAGGACGTCAGAGCGATCAGGACGCGGCGGGGCGATGGGCATAGGGGGGCGCGATTGACCTTGGGCGCTGCACGAACGCCCGGGAATCTGTGATGCCCAGGGCCGCTGCGCGGCCCATCGAGGCCGGTCCGGCGGCCAGGGGCATGGGCAGATCGACCTGACCGACCCAACCCGATCAGGCGTGCTTGCGCGGCACCGGCTTGAGCAACTCCTCAGGCGGCATTTCGCACTTGATCTTGCGCCCCAGCAGCGTCTCGATCGCAGGTAACTGGTACGAATCATCTTCGCCGGCAAAGCTGATCGATACGCCACTGGTGCCTGCCCGGCCGGTACGGCCGATCCGGTGCACGTAGTCGTCAGGGTCTTCCGGCAGGGTGAAATTGATGACATGGCTGATGCCGTCGATATGGATCCCGCGTCCAGCCACATCGGTCGCCACCAGCACCGTGATGCGCCCCTCACGGAAGTTCTCGAGGGTACGGATACGCTTGTGCTGGGGTACATCGCCGGACAACTGCGCGGCATTGACACCATCGCGTACCAGTTTTTCCTCGATACGGCGTACTTCATCCTTGCGGTTGGCGAACACCATCACCCGTTCCCACTTGTTCTGGGTCACCAGGTTGTACAGCAGCTTGTACTTGTCGCTGCCAGCCACCGCATAAACGTGCTGCTCGACCGTTTCGCTGGCCACGTTCTCGGGCTCGATCTCGACGATGGCGGGATTGGTCGTCCACTGCTTGGCCAGGTTCATCACATCATCGGTAAAGGTGGCCGAGAACAGCAGCGTCTGGCGCTCGCTCTTGGGCGGCGTCTGGCGAATGATCTGGCGCACCTGCGGGATGAAGCCCATGTCCAGCATGCGGTCGGCTTCGTCCAGCACCATCACCTCGACCATGTCCAGGTGCACCTCGCCACGCTGGTTGAAATCCAGCAGGCGGCCGGGCGTAGCCACCAGGATGTCGCAGTGCCGTGCTTCCAGGGCCTTGAGCTGCTTGTCGAAGTCCATGCCGCCGACGAAGCTCATCACGTTCAGGCCGGTGTATTTGGTCAAGGCGACCGCGTCCTTGGCGATCTGCACCACCAGTTCGCGGGTGGGTGCGATGATCAGGGCGCGCGGCTCGCCCATGTAGCGTTCCTTGGGCGGGGGCGTCTGTTGCAGCTGGGAAATGATCGAGATCAGGAACGCGGCAGTCTTGCCCGTACCGGTCTGGGCCCTGCCGATCGCATCCTGGCCGCGCAGCGTGAAGCCCAGCACTTGCGCCTGGATCGGCGTGCAGTAGGGGAAACCCAGGTCGTGAATGGCGTGCATTAGCTCGTTGGAGAGTTTGAAGTCGTGGAAACGCGTCTTGCCCTCCTGGGGCTCGACCACGAAGTCCTCCGGTTTCCACAGGCTGGCCTGGGGCTTGGGTTTTGGCTTGCGCTCTCGACGCGGTTTGTCGCTGGCAGGCTTGGTAGCGGCAGGTTGTTCGACCTGGGCGGCAGGCTGGCTGCGCGCAACGGCAGGGGCCGATGGCGCATGGGCCTGGGGGGCCGCTGGCGCCGGGGCAATGCTGGCAGCGGGCGCAGTGGCCTGGGGGGCAATGTCTCCCTTGCCGAATATTTTCTTGAGTGCCTTGAGCACGGTCATCTCGTCAATTGGTTAAGGAATGTACGCCGGGCAGTGTAATGCAAGATCCCTGCTCGGCGTAGTGCAATGGCCTTGAACGACCCGTGCGCGCGGCTTATTGAAGTTGCGTGGTCAGCCATTGGAGGATGTCGTTCAGCTCTTCGACGACCACTTCATGCTCCATTGGGTACTCGTGCCAGCGGGCAGCGACGCCCCAGGTGTTCAGGTACTCGAAGGCCGTGCGCCCCATCGACGGGATCACCACCGGGTCGTGCACGCCATGCAGGCACAGGGCCGGGGTGCGTTGCTGGCACGCGCTCAGCGTGTGCTCGTCAGCGAAGGTGGGGGCATAGGTGGAGAGGGCCAGCACGCCACCCAGGGCTTCCTGCCACTTTATATAGGCCGTGTGCAGCACCACGGCGCCGCCTTGGGAGAACCCGGCCAGGAAGATGCGCGACAGGCTGATGCCCTTGGCCTGCTCGGCCTTGATCAAGGCGATGACCTGCTCGGCCGAGGCATCGAGCTCGGCCTCGTCGATGGCCCTGGCCGGCGTCATGGCCTTGATGTCGTACCAACTGGGCATGGCGTAGCCGCCGTTGATGGTCACCGGCCGGGTCGGCGCCTGGGGCATGACGAACCGGGTCGTGAGCAGATGCTGCTGCATGAATTCGGCCACCGGTAGGAAGTCGTAACGGTCCGCGCCCAGGCCGTGCAACCAGATCACACAGGCATCTGCGGCTTTTTGAGGTTCGAGAATGAGTGGGTCGGTCATGGCTGCTCCGAAAACGTGCGTGTGGAAGAGGTCGTGCTTGAAAAGAAGGCGCGCGCCCGGCGAGTCGGAAAAAGAATGTCGCAACGATGCAACTTTCCCTACTTGACTCGTGCTTAAACGCTCAAGCCACGCAATCTGGTACGCGGTTTGCACTTCCATCTGTGATGCAAAGGACAGGCCGAGACGGTAACACCCTTTGCACGCGAAGGCTGTCACAGAACAGCCCATTGCGCCAAGTGACCCAATAACAAGCCAATACGGGTCGGATGCGCCTCAAAAGGGTGCGGTGCAATTCCGGCTCGATACAACAAGAGCGATTTGGAGGTTGTGAATGAAGATGTTGAAAACCACCCTGGCAGTCCTGACCGCTGCCGCTGCCCTGGGCGCTGTGAGTACGGCCCAGGCCGGGGCGACGCTCGATGCGGTTAAGAAGAAGGGCTTCGTCCAGTGTGGCGTGAGTGACGGTCTTCCTGGCTTCTCGGTTCCGGATGCACAAGGCAAGATCGTCGGGATCGACGCCGATGTCTGTCGCGCCGTGGCGGCAGCCGTGTTCGGGGACGCGACCAAGGTCAAGTTCAGCCAGCTCAACGCCAAGGAACGCTTCACCGCGCTGCAATCGGGCGAAGTCGACGTGCTGTCGCGCAACACCACCTGGACCAGTTCGCGCGATGCCGGCATGGGCCTGATGTTCACCGGGGTCACCTATTACGACGGCGTAGGTTTCCTGGTCAACAAGAAGCTTGGCGTATCCAGTGCCAAGGAGCTCGATGGCGCGACCATCTGCATCCAGGCCGGCACCACGACCGAACTGAACGTATCGGACTTCTTCCGCGCCAACGGCCTGAAATACACCCCCATCACCTTCGACACCTCGGATGAAAGCGCCAAGTCCCTGGAGTCTGGCCGTTGCGATGTGCTGACGTCGGACAAATCTCAACTGTTCGCCCAGCGTTCCAAGCTGGCTGCCCCGGCTGACTACGTGGTACTGCCGGAAACCATTTCCAAGGAACCGTTGGGGCCGGTCGTGCGCAAGGGTGACGAGGAGTGGTTCAGTATCGTCAAGTGGACCCTGTTCGCCATGCTCAATGCCGAAGAAGCCGGCATCACCTCCAAGAACGTCGAGGCCGAGGCCAAGGGCACCAAGAACCCGGACGTGGCGCGTCTGCTCGGTGGCGACGGCGAGTACGGCAAGGACCTCAAGCTGCCCAAAGACTGGGTAGTGCAGATCGTCAAGCAAGTGGGCAACTACGGCGAAGTGTTCGAGAAGAACCTTGGCCAGAGCACCGACCTGAAGATCGACCGTGGCATGAATGCCTTGTGGAACAACGGCGGCATCCAGTACGCACCCCCTGTGCGCTGATGGTTGCACCTGCGGCGGCATCCCGCCGCCGCAGGCGGTCCGCTACCCTTTTCTTCGGGGCATTTCATGCAAAATCCAATTGGCGCACGAAAGGGTTTATCCCTGAGCGATCCACGTGTGCGCGCGTGGCTGTTCCAGCTACTGACCATCGTCTTCGTGGTCGGTCTGGGCTGGTACCTGTTTCACAACACGCAAACCAACCTGCAGCACCGGGGCATCACCTCGGGGTTTGACTTTCTTGACCGCAGTGCCGGCTTCGGCATCGCCCAGCACCTGATTCCCTACGTGGAGTCGGACAGCTATGCGCGGGTGTTCGTCATCGGGCTGCTCAACACCTTGCTGGTGACCCTCATCGGCGTGGTGCTGGCCACAGTGCTGGGCTTCATCATCGGCGTCGCCAGGCTGTCGCCGAACTGGATGATCAACAAGCTGGCTACCGTGTATGTGGAAACCTTCCGCAACATCCCGCCGCTGTTGCAGATCCTGTTCTGGTACTTCGCCGTGTTCCTGACCCTGCCAGGGCCGCGGGGCAGCATCAACATCGACGACGCGTTCTTCATCAGCAACCGCGGCCTGAACATGCCTGGGGCCTCCATGGCAGAAGGCTTCTGGCCCTTCGTGGCTGCCCTGCTGGTAGCTGTGCTGGCAACCGTGTTGATGGTGCGTCGAGCCAACCGGCGCTTCGAAGAAACCGGCCAGCCGTTTCACAAGTTCTGGGTAGGGCTGGCGCTGATGATCGTCATCCCAAGTGCCTGTGTGCTGTTGTTCGGCAGCCCCGTGCAGTGGGAGGTGCCGCAGCTCAAGGGCTTCAACTTTGTCGGCGGCTGGGTACTGATCCCTGAACTGCTGGCGTTGACCCTGGCCTTGACGATCTACACGGCGGCGTTCATCGCCGAAATCGTGCGCTCGGGCATCCGTTCGGTCAGCCACGGCCAGACCGAAGCAGCCCGCTCCCTGGGACTGCGCGAAGGGCCAACCTTGCGCAAGGTGATCATCCCGCAGGCGCTGCGCGTGATCATTCCACCGCTTACCAGCCAGTACCTGAACCTGGCGAAGAACTCCTCGCTGGCCGCAGGCATCGGCTACCCGGAAATGGTTTCGTTGTTCGCCGGCACCGTACTCAACCAGACCGGCCAGGCCATCGAAGTGATCGCCATCACCATGAGCGTCTACCTGGCCATCAGCATCAGCATTTCGCTGTTGATGAATTGGTACAACAAGCGCATCGCGCTGATCGAACGGTGAGGACACGCCTGTGAATGCTCATGTTTTCAAACCTGACATGCCGCCTCCGGTCAAGACCGTCGGTGTGCTCGCCTGGATGCGTGCCAACCTGTTCTCCAGCTGGCTCAACACCCTGCTTACCCTGTTCGCCATCTACCTGGTCTGGCTGATCGTGCCGCCGCTGCTGCAGTGGGCGTTGATCGACGCGAACTGGGTGGGCACCACCCGTGCCGACTGCACCAAGGAAGGCGCCTGCTGGGTGTTCATCCAGCAGCGTTTCGGCCAGTTCATGTATGGCTACTACCCATCCGAGATGCGCTGGCGGGTGGACCTGACGGTATGGCTGGCGGTGCTGGGCGCAGCGCCGCTGTTCATCCGCAGCTTCCCGCGCAAGGCGGTCTACGGCCTGGGGTTCCTGGTGCTGTACCCGCTGGTGGCCTACACCCTGCTGCACGGCGGACTGTTCGGCCTGGAGACGGTACCGACCAGCCAGTGGGGCGGCCTGATGCTGACGCTGGTGATCGCCACCGTAGGCATCGTCGGGGCCTTGCCCCTGGGGATCGTACTGGCACTGGGGCGGCGCTCGCGCATGCCGGCGGTGAAAGTGGTGTGCGTAACCTTCATCGAGTTCTGGCGAGGCGTGCCACTGATCACGGTGTTGTTCATGTCGTCGGTGATGCTGCCGCTGTTCCTGCCCGAGGGCATGAGCTTCGACAAGCTGCTGCGGGCCATGATCGGGGTGATCCTGTTCCAGTCGGCGTACATCGCCGAAGTGGTGCGTGGGGGCCTGCAAGCCATTCCCAAGGGGCAGTACGAAGCCGCCGCCGCCATGGGGCTGGGCTACTGGCGCTCGATGGGGCTGGTGATCCTGCCCCAGGCGCTCAAGCTGGTTATCCCTGGCATCGTCAACACCTTCATCGCCCTGTTCAAGGACACCAGCCTTGTGATCATCATCGGCCTGTTCGACCTGCTCAACAGCGTCAAGCAAGCTGCCGCCGACCCGGCCTGGCTGGGCATGGCCACCGAAGGCTATGTGTTCGCCGCCCTGGTTTTCTGGATTTTCTGTTTCGGTATGTCCCGCTACTCCATGCACCTGGAGCGCAAGCTGGACACTGGCCACAAGCGTTAGGAGTTTCGAAATGAGTGAAGCGATCAAGCAGCCTGCCGGCCCCGAAGGCATCATCCAGATGCAGGGCGTGAACAAGTGGTATGGCCAGTTCCATGTGCTCAAGGACATCAACCTCAATGTTCGCCAGGGCGAGCGCATCGTGCTGTGCGGGCCCTCGGGCTCGGGCAAGTCCACCACCATCCGCTGCCTGAACCGCCTGGAAGAACACCAACAAGGGCGAATTGTGGTCGACGGTGTGGAGCTGACCAACGACCTCAAGCAGATCGAGGCCATCCGCCGCGAAGTGGGCATGGTGTTCCAGCACTTCAACCTGTTCCCGCACCTGACCATCCTGGAAAACTGCACTTTGGCCCCCATGTGGGTGCGCAAGATGCCCAAGCGCAAGGCCGAGGAAATCGCCATGCACTACCTGGAGCGAGTGCGTATACCGGAGCAGGCGCACAAGTATCCAGGGCAGTTGTCCGGTGGTCAGCAGCAGCGCGTGGCCATCGCCCGGGCGTTGTGCATGAAGCCCAAGATCATGCTGTTCGATGAGCCGACCTCGGCGCTGGATCCGGAAATGGTCAAGGAAGTGCTCGATACCATGGTTGGCCTTGCCGAAGATGGCATGACCATGCTTTGCGTGACCCACGAAATGGGCTTTGCCCGCACCGTGGCGAACCGGGTGATCTTCATGGACAAGGGCGAGATCGTCGAGCAGGCGTCACCGGACGATTTCTTCGACCGGCCACAGAGCGACCGCACGCGCTTGTTCCTTAGCCAGATTCTGCATTGATGCAGTAGAAGGGCGATTGGCCTGCGTGGCGCCGCAGGCCAATCCCAAGCGCCCACGTGCTGGCCACTTGCGTTACTTTTCTTCCTGCTTGGCCACCGGCGCTGGCGGTGGCCGCAGGCCTACCTCGGCGATCAGCTTGAGCTGCTGACCGTTGCGCATCACCTCGATGGTGATCTTTTCGTTGGGCTTGATGCGCGCCACCTGGTTCATCGACCGGCGGCCATCGCCCGCCGGCTCGCCGTTGATGCTCAGGATCACATCCCCCAACTGCAGACCGGCCTTGGCTGCCGGGCCTTCGCGGAAAATGCCCGCCACCACGATGCCTGGCCGGTCCTTCATGCCGAACGACTCGGCAAGCTCTGCGCTTAGCGGCTGAACTTCGATGCCCAGCCAGCCCCGGATGACCTGGCCGTGCTCGACGATCGACTTCATCACCTCAAGGGCCAGCTTCACTGGAATGGCGAAGCCGATGCCTTGCGAGCCACCCGACTTGGAGAAGATAGCGGTGTTGATGCCGATCAGGTTGCCGTTGGCATCCACCAGGGCGCCGCCCGAATTGCCCGGGTTGATCGCCGCGTCGGTCTGGATGAAATCTTCGTAGTTGTTCAGGCCCAGCTGGTTGCGGCCGGTGGCGCTGATGATACCCATGGTCACGGTCTGGCCGACCCCGAACGGGTTGCCGATCGCAAGGGATACGTCGCCGATGCGAATGGTGTCGGAGCGCCCGATGGTGATGGCCGGCAGCTTCTTCAGGTCGATCTTGAGCACCGCCAGGTCCGTCTCCGGGTCGCTGCCGATCACCCTGGCCAAGGTTTCCCGGCCATCCTTGAGCGCCACGACGATCTGGTCGGCGCCGCTGGTCACATGGTTGTTGGTCAGCAGATAGCCCTCGGGGCTCATGATCACCGCCGAGCCCAGGCTGGACTCCCAGCGGCGTTGCTTGGGCAGGTTGTCGCCGAAGAACCGGCGGAACTGCGGGTCTTCGAACAGCGGGTGCGAGCTCTTGTTCACCACCTTGGTGGTGTACAGGTTGGCCACCGCAGGCGCAGCCAGGGTAACGGCATCGGCATAGGAGACCGGGCCCTGCACCACCTGCGTGGACTGGGGCGCCTGTTGCAGGTTGACATCCTGGCTGGGCAAGCCGACCCACTCCGGAAAGCGTTGGATGATCAGGGCGGCGATGAGCACGCCGGTGAGCAGGGGCCAGCCAAAGTAACGCAGAGCCTTGAACATGAACGAATCCTGGAAAGAGCCGGGGCCTGGGGCCGCGCAGTGGAGCGTGGGCGCGCGATCATACACCGGTTCCCCCAGTGCCTACGACGGCCCATAATGGCCGGCATTATACGGACCTTCGCCAGGCCTTGCGCCTGGCAGGCACGCAGTTTTTCGAGGAGATTTCCCATGGCCGTCGCGCTGAGTACATTGGTCGAAGAAGCCGAGCGCTACCTGGGCAGCAGCAGGATCCAGGACTATTGCCCCAACGGCTTGCAGGTCGAAGGCCGGCCGCAGGTCGGGCGCATCGTCACTGGCGTGACCGCCAGCCAGGCCTTGCTCGATGCAGCCGTTGAGGCTCAAGCCGATCTCGTGCTGGTGCACCATGGTTATTTCTGGAAGGGGGAAAACCCCTGCATCACCGGCATTCGCCAGCGACGCCTGAAAACCCTGCTCAACAACGACATCAGCCTGCTGGCCTTTCACCTGCCGCTCGACGTCCATCCGGAAGTGGGCAACAACGTGCAGCTGGCGCAACAGCTTCAGATCACCGTAGAGGGCCCGCTCGACCCAGACAACCCGAAGGTGGTCGGGCTGGTCGGGTCGCTGGCCCAACCCATGACTGCCCGCGATTTTGCCCGCCGTGTGCAGGATGTGCTGGGGCGTGAGCCGTTGCTGGTCGAAGAAGACAGGGTCGTTCGTCGTGTCGGGTGGTGCACCGGCGGTGGGCAGGGGTACATCGACACGGCCATCGCGGCCGGGGTGGACTTGTACCTGACCGGCGAAGCATCGGAACAGACCTACCACAGCGCCCGCGAAAACGGCGTGAGCTTCATCGCCGCAGGGCACCATGCGACCGAGCGCTACGGAGTGCAGGCATTGGGCGATTACCTGGCACGGCGTTTTGCCGTAGAGCACCTGTTCATCGACTGCCCAAATCCGATCTGACCGACCTGTCGGCGCAGGCCGCGTGGCAACGGGTTGGCGGGCTTGAGCGCCGACCCGCAGCCCAAACCCGCAGTCATATGGTTAGACGCTTTCGATCTATCCAGGCGCCTAAATAGAAGCATCTGCTGTGATAGAGTGGCTCGCTCGAACACGGCCCGCTGGCCGTCCATAAGATCGTTTTTCGTGAGTAGCCATGGTCGACAAACTGACGCACTTGAAACAGCTGGAGGCGGAAAGCATCCATATCATCCGCGAGGTGGCCGCCGAGTTCGACAACCCGGTCATGCTGTACTCGATCGGCAAGGATTCCGCCGTGATGCTGCACCTGGCGCGCAAGGCTTTCTTCCCGGGCAAGCTGCCGTTCCCGGTGATGCACGTCGACACCCAGTGGAAATTCCAGGAGATGTACCGCTTCCGCGACAAGATGGTCGAGGAAATGGGGCTCGACCTGATCACCCACGTCAACCCCGAGGGTGTGGCCCAGGGCATCAACCCGTTCACCCATGGCAGCTCCAAGCACACCGACATCATGAAGACCCAGGGCCTCAAGCAGGCGCTGGACAAGCATGGTTTCGATGCCGCTTTCGGTGGCGCGCGCCGCGACGAAGAAAAGTCGCGTGCCAAGGAGCGCGTGTACTCCTTCCGTGACAGCAAGCACCGCTGGGACCCGAAGAACCAGCGCCCTGAGCTGTGGAACGTGTACAACGGCAAGGTCAACAAAGGCGAGTCCATTCGTGTGTTCCCTCTGTCGAACTGGACCGAGCTGGACATCTGGCAGTACATCTACCTCGAAGGCATCCCGATCGTGCCGCTGTACTTCGCCGCCGAGCGCGAAGTCATCGAGAAGAATGGCACCCTGATCATGATCGACGACGCGCGCATCCTCGAGCACCTGTCCGAGGAAGAAAAAGCCCGCATCGTCAAGAAGAAGGTGCGTTTCCGTACCCTGGGCTGCTACCCGTTGACGGGCGCCGTGGAGTCCGAAGCCGAGACGCTCACCGACATCATTCAGGAAATGCTCCTGACCCGCACCTCCGAGCGCCAGGGCCGGGTCATCGACCACGACGGCGCCGGGTCCATGGAAGACAAGAAACGCCAGGGCTATTTCTAAGCTTCAAGCGGCAAGCTGCAAGAGCAATCGAGCGCGCAGCGTTCGAACCTTGTGGATTGCCGCCTGCATGGCCCGCGAGCGCTCCAGAATGCCAAGTGGGTTGATCAACCTAATTTCTAACTAGTTGTACGCCGACAAGCTTGCCGCTTGAAGCTGACAGCTTGGAGCTTGAATGAGATGAGTCACCAATCCGATTTGATCAGCGAAGACATCCTCGCTTATCTGGCTCAGCACGAGCGCAAAGAACTGCTGCGTTTCCTGACCTGCGGCAACGTGGATGACGGCAAGAGCACCTTGATCGGGCGCCTGCTGCATGACTCGAAGATGATTTACGAGGACCACCTCGAAGCCATCACCCGTGATTCGAAGAAGTCCGGCACCACAGGCGAGGAAGTGGACCTGGCGCTGCTGGTCGATGGCCTGCAGGCCGAGCGCGAGCAGGGCATCACCATCGACGTGGCCTACCGTTACTTCTCCACGGCCAAGCGCAAGTTCATCATTGCCGACACCCCGGGCCACGAGCAGTACACACGTAACATGGCGACCGGCGCATCCACCTGCGACCTGGCCATCATCCTGGTCGATGCCCGCTACGGTGTGCAGACCCAGACCCGCCGCCACAGCTACATCGCCTCGTTGCTGGGCATCAAGCACATCGTGGTCGCCGTCAACAAGATGGACCTCAAGGGCTTCGATGAAGGCGTGTTCGAGTCGATCAAGGCCGACTACCTGGCCTTCGCCGAAGCCATCAACCTGACGCCCAGCAGCCTGCACTTCGTGCCGATGTCCGCGCTCAAGGGTGACAACGTGGTCAACCACAGCGAGCAGTCGCCGTGGTACACCGGCCCGACATTGATGGAAATCCTGGAAACTGTGGAAGTGGCGGCCGACCGCAACTTCACCGACCTGCGTTTCCCGGTACAGTACGTCAACCGCCCCAACCTGAACTTCCGTGGTTTTGCAGGCACCCTGGCCAGCGGCGTGGTGCACAAGGGCGATGAAGTCGTCGTGCTGCCGTCGGGCAAGAGCAGCCGTGTGAAGTCCATCGTCACCTACGACGGCGAGCTGGAAAGCGCAGGCCCGGGTCAGGCCGTGACCCTGACCATGGAAGACGAGATCGACATCTCCCGTGGCGATTTGCTGGTGCATGCCGACAATGTGCCGCCTGTGACCGACCAGTTCGAAGCCATGCTGGTGTGGATGGCCGAAGAGCCGATGCTGCCGGGCAAGAAGTACGACATCAAGCGTGCGACCAGCTACGTGCCGGGTTCGATTGCCAGCATCACCCACAAGGTGGACGTCAATACCTTGGAAAAAGGCGCTGCCAGCGCCTTGCAGCTGAACGAGATCGGTCGCGTCAAGGTATCCCTGGACAGCGCCATTGCGCTGGACGGCTACGAGAGCAACCGCACCACCGGTGCGTTCATCGTCATCGACCGCCTGACCAACGGCACCGTGGGCGCCGGCATGATCATCGCCCAGCCTGTGCTGCCCCATGGCAGCGCCGGGCAGCATGGCAAGTCGGCGCATGTCTCGACCGAAGAGCGTGCCCTGCGCTTTGGCCAGCAGCCGGCGACCGTACTGTTCAGCGGCCTGTCCGGCGCTGGCAAGAGCACCCTGGCCTACGCTGTGGAGCGCAAACTGTTCGACATGGGCCGTGCCGTTTATGTACTCGACGGGCAGAACCTGCGCCATGACCTGAACAAGGGCCTGCCACAGGATCGCGCTGGCCGTACCGAGAACTGGCGCCGCGCCGCCCATGTGGCGCGCCAGTTCAACGAAGCCGGCTTGCTGACCCTGGCCGCCTTCGTGGCCCCGGATGCCGAAGGCCGCGAACAGGCCAAGGCCCTGATCGGCAAGGATCGCCTGGTGACCGTCTACGTCCAGGCCTCGCCACTGGTGTGCCGCGAACGCGATCCGCAGGGCCTGTATGCCGCCGAAGGCGACAACATTCCAGGCGAAAGCTTCCCGTTCGATGTGCCACTGGATGCCGATCTGGTCATCGATACCCAGGCCACTAGCGTGGATGAAGGTGTGAAGCTGGTGCTGGATGTGTTGAGGCAGCGGGGGGCGATCTAATCGCTGGCTTGCAAAAAAACCCGCTTCGGCGGGTTTTTTATATACGCGTAATCCGTTGCTTTTGCGGGGTCCGTAAGAGCAACTGTCTTGCTGAGAATCTGAAAGGTTGCGCAACCAGGAGCTATAGCCGCGAACACTGGCAAAACTGGTGCCATTCACCGCCGCGTGCAAAGAGTCTTCCCTAAGCCTCAGAGCTGTATCCATACCCGGGAGGCTAGCGATTTTTAATTCTGAATCCTGCAAGCCCCCCTGACGCTCTCCACTCCAAGAGCTGCGCCATGCCTTGTTCGGAGCATCCTTCTCTTTCGTCGTCGGTGTCGGTTAAGGGTGTTCGCCGTGGCATATATCTTCTATTGGGGAGCAGGCGCTCATGATGTATTCAGACGGATCCTACAAGTTAAAACTTACTCCGTCAGGTAAGCTTCAATTGCTCATTGAAAATGTGAGTGTGCTTTTAGGCACAAAAAGCGCCGTTATAAATTCCAGCAGTGGAGGGGCTGTATGGCTTTGCGTAGTGAATTAATGCCACCCAAACTTGATGAGAAGCTAGTTTCGAAGCTGACTAGTCTTTCTGAGGAAATAGACTGCGGGCAACGCGACCTGACGGAACACATGGTTCTCGAGTTTAATCAGCTCGCTTCAACTTCCTTTGATTTCCTGGATTTTCAAGGCATCTACGGTGGCCAAGATCATGATACTTGGGTCCGCAAAGTCTTATATGAGCCCTATATCAAGCCGGTACCCGACGTTACTACCGATGAGCTGGTTGAGATGATGCGAAGGGTCATGGAGTGTGAAGGGGCTGAACATGAGGTTGATTTTTGGTTATTTATGTTGGAAGTGAATGTACCTAATGAGCGACTCGTGGATTTGATTTTTCGCCCCCATGTATATTTCGCTGTCCCCGATTTTTCTCAGGAGTTATCACCTGAGCAAGCAGTTTATTTGGCGCTGAATACAACAGCTGTTGCTGATGGCTAGATTCGGTGATGGAGTAGCAGCCTTGCTTGATGTGATCTATAACTCAGCTGGCACCTAGGTCACCTCAAAGTTGAGGCCCTAGGTAGTCAGGGCCTTGCTGCTTTTTACTAGCATTGAAATCTCCTTTTCCGTTCACCTGCCATCACACTTTTACAACTTTTAGAATCTCATATGCCTCAGTGTCGGTCACGGTGCTGAATAGCAGGTAATATCCGGAGGGATGCTGTCACACCTCTGGACGCCAGCGATGAGGATCATCGTCGTGAAGCGCTGCCGGCCTACAGCCTGTTCGACAACTTGGTCAAGCAGGCATTTGGTTAGGCTGGCGGGCGTCAAGAGCGGCTGCAGGCATTGTTTATCGCTCGGAACTTGTCCTAGGCTCTGTATGAAAGGTTTTGAGACGAAGGTCAGGTAAGGCGAAAACAGCCGAGGAACGGTCAGAGTCGCGTTCGACTTTACGGGTTGTAAATGAGCATTCCGACCGGGCTGGCGATCCAGGCTGTTTCCAACCCAGCATCACCGTGTATCAAGGCTTTTCACACAGAGCCTAGATATGCTTCTCCGACACAGGTATCACTCGTCTTTCCTTCACCGCCTTGTAGGAAAAGCTCGAATAAATTTCCTTCACTCCCGGCAGACGCTGAAGCACCTCACGGGCAAATTCTCCGAAGGCCTCTAAGTCCTTGGCCACGATTTCCAGCAGAAAATCGTACCGCCCGGAAATGTTGTGGCAGGCCACAATCTCGGGTATCTCCATCAGCCGCTGCTCGAACGCCAGCGCCATGGGCTTGGTGTGGGAGTCCATCATGATGCTGACGAAGGCAGTTACCCCAAACCCAAGCGACTTGGGTGAAAGTGTGGCCCGGTAGCCAGTGATATAACCGTTCTCTTCCAACAGCTTGACCCTGCGCCAGCATGGCGAAGTGGTCAGCGATACCAGGTCCGCAAGCTCGGCGACGGTGAGGCGGGCATTATTCTGCAAGGCCGCGAGTAGTGCGCGGTCGATGCGGTCCAGGGGTGCAGGCATGCTTTGCCCTCAAGTATTCACGTTTCTTGTTTTTGTTCCAAAGCAGCGCTGATGGGCTGGTCATTTTGGAAAAATTCTTGGGTTGCAGTGGCATAAGCTTAGATCAAACCAACAAGAGGCTGTTGCCATGCGCGACTCCCGTCACGACAACGGTTTTTCAACGCGTGCCATCCATCACGGCTACGACCCGCTTGCGCACGGCGGCGCACTGGTACCGCCGATCTACCAAACCGCTACCTATGCCTTCCCCACCGTCGAATATGGCGCGGCGTGCTTTGCCGGTGAACAGGCCGGACATTTCTACAGCCGTATCTCCAACCCCACGCTGAATTTGCTCGAAGCGCGCATGGCTTCGCTTGAAGGCGGGGAGGCGGGCCTTGCGCTGGCATCGGGGATGGGCGCCATCACGTCCACGCTCTGGACCCTGCTGCGCCCGGGCGATGAGTTGATCGTCGGGCAGACCGTGTATGGGTGCACCTTTGCCTTTATGCATCATGGCATCGGGGCGTTTGGCGTGACGATTCGCCACGTCGACCTCAACGATGCCGATGCGCTGCGCGCTGCGCTCAGTGACAAGACGCGCATGATCTACTTCGAGACCCCCGCCAACCCGACCATGCGGCTGGTCGACATTGCCGCTGTGGCCGAAGCGGTACGCGGCCGCGATGTGCTGGTGGTGGTCGACAACACCTACTGCACGCCTTATCTGCAACGGCCGCTGGAACTGGGCGCTGATCTGGTCGTGCATTCGGCCACCAAGTACCTCAGCGGCCATGGCGATATCACCGCCGGCCTGGTGGTGGGCCGCCAGGCACTGGTCGATCGCATTCGTCTGCAAGGGCTCAAGGACATGACCGGGGCGGTGTTGTCACCCCAGGACGCCATGCTGCTGATGCGCGGCATCAAGACCCTGGCCCTGCGCATGGACCGGCATTGCGAGAACGCCCAACAGGTCGCCGACTACCTGTCGCGTCAGCCGCAGGTGGAGTTGATTCACTACCCAGGCTTGCAGTCGTTTGCGCAGCACGACTTGGCCAAGCGGCAAATGCGCCTGCCCGGCGGCATGATCGCCTTCGAACTCAAGGGCGGCCTGGGCGCCGGACGCCGCTTCATGAATGCGCTGGGCCTGTTCGCGCGCGCTGTGAGCCTGGGTGATGCCGAGTCGTTGGCCCAGCACCCGGCAAGCATGACCCACTCAAGCTATACGCCCGAAGAGCGGACGCAGCACGGTATCTCCGAGGGGCTTGTGCGTCTATCGGTAGGGCTTGAGGATGTCGAGGACCTGCTGGCAGACGTACACCAGGCGTTGCGCGCTGGCGCATGAGGTGGGGTCGGGCAAGCGCTACTGCGGGGGACGCCTGGATTGACGGTGATCGTGCATTGAAAAGGCCTCTTTCGAGGCCTTTTCAATGTCAGTGCTTCAGACCATAGCTCTCGTCGAGCATGCCCGGTGAGTTGGGCGTTTTCGGTGCATAGTCGCGCGGCACTTCGGCGGTGTCTCTGGGCGGCGTCAGGCGACTGTGCGGACCGTGGGAGCTTTCCGAGTGCAGCGCTGCCAGCAGGCGTTGACGCGTCACTTCGTCCAGGGCCAGGTTGTTGGCGCCGTCGGCCAGATGATCCTGGACATCCTGATAGCTCTGGTTGAGCTTTTTGACCAGTACGGCGGTGCTGTTGAAGTGCGTCACCACCTGGTTCTGGTAGCTGTCGAAACGCTGTTGGATGTCATCGAGCTGGCGCTGGCTGCTGCTGGGCGCAGCGTTGGGCAACAGGCGCGCCACGACGAAACCGACGACCACACCGATGACCAGGGCCAGGGTAGGCAACAACCAAACAAGGAGCGAGAGTTCCACGAGTCCTTCCTCTATAAACGGCTTTGCTTTACGTTAACGGCTCAGACCTGCGCTGTATACCGCGAGCGATCGCAAATCAGAACAGAATTCCTCACCTAGACGAATCGACCTCCCCCAAGGTCACGGAGTAGTGCCTTGCTTGTCCGCGAAACCCCTCTGTTCATCGACGGCCCCAGTGGCCCGCTCGAAGCCCTCTACCTGGACGTGGCAGACGCCCGTGGCGCCGTGCTGATCTGTCACCCCAACCCGGTCCAGGGCGGCACCATGCTCAACAAAGTGGTTTCGACATTGCAACGCACGGCCCGGGATGCCGGGTATGTGACCCTGCGTTTCAACTACCGCGGCGTCGGGCAGAGTGCCGGCAGCCATGACATGGGACAAGGCGAGGTGGCTGATGCTCAAGCCGCTGCCGCCTGGCTGCGGGCGGCGCATCCCGGTCTGCCCTTGGTGCTGATGGGCTTTTCCTTCGGCGGCTTCGTGGCGACCGCCCTGGCTGGCCGCCTGGAAGCCGAAGGCGTAGCCTTGCAGCATCTGTTCATGATCGCCCCGGCCGTCATGCGCCTGACCGAGCAATTTCCCGTGCCGCAACGGTGCCCGGTGACCCTGGTGCAACCCGATGCCGACGAAGTCGTTTCACCGACGCTGGTATACGATTGGTCCGACAGCCTGTCGCGCCCCCATGAGCTGCTGAAAGTGGCAGAATGCGGACACTTCTTCCATGGCAAGCTGACCGACCTCAAGGATCTGCTGCTGCCACGCCTTTCGAACTGAGCCAAGCCTGAATAAGCGAACACCCATGACCACGCGTATCCTCACCGGTATCACGACCACCGGCACTCCGCACCTGGGCAACTACGCCGGTGCCATCCGCCCGGCCATCCGAGCCAGCCAGCAGCCTGGCGTGGACTCGTTCTACTTCCTGGCCGACTACCACGCCCTGATCAAATGCGACGACCCGCTGCGCATCCAGCGCTCGCGCCTGGAAATCGCCGCCACCTGGCTAGCCGGTGGCCTGGATCCGGACAAGGTGACCTTCTACCGCCAGTCCGACATTCCGGAAATCCCCGAGCTGACGTGGCTGCTGACCTGCGTTGCGGCCAAGGGCTTGCTCAACCGGGCCCATGCCTACAAGGCATCGGTGGACAAAAATGTCGAAAACGGCGAAGACCCGGACGCTGGCGTCACCATGGGCCTGTTCAGCTACCCGGTGCTGATGGCGGCGGACATCCTGATGTTCAACGCCAACAAGGTGCCGGTTGGCCGTGACCAGATCCAGCACGTGGAAATGGCCCGCGATATCGGCCAGCGCTTCAACCACCTGTTCGGCCAGGGCAATGAGTTCTTCGCACTGCCGGAAGCGGTCATCGAGGAAAGCGTGGCCACCTTGCCCGGCCTGGATGGGCGCAAGATGTCCAAGAGCTATGACAACACCATCCCGTTGTTCACCAGCGCCAAGGACATGAAGGATGCCATTTCGCGCATCGTGACGGACTCGCGCGCGCCCGGTGAGGCCAAGAATCCGGACGACGCGCACCTGTTCACGCTGTTCCAGGCCTTCTCCACCCCTGCACAGTGCGCCGAGTTCCGAGCCGAGCTGGAGCAGGGCCTGGGTTGGGGCGAAGCCAAGCAGCGCCTGTTCCAGCTGCTCGATGGCCAGTTGGCGGAAAAGCGCGAGTATTACCATCAGCTGATCGCCCGGCCTGCGGACCTGGAGGACATCCTCCTGGCAGGCGCGGCCAAGGCGCGCACCATCGCCACGCCGTTCCTGGAACAATTGCGCGAGGCCGTTGGCCTGCGTTCGTTCCGCAGCAGCGTGCAGACCACGGCGAACGTCAAGAAGAAGGTCGCCAAGAGCGCGCGCTTTGTCAGCTTCCGGGACGAAGACGGCAGCTTCCGCTTCCGCTTGTTGGCTGCCGATGGCGAGCAACTGCTGTTGTCCCGCAGCTTTGCCGATGGCAAGGGCGCCGGTGCCGCAAGCAAGCAGTTGCAGCAAGGCGATGGGATCGATATCCGCGCCGAGGGGCTGGGCTTTGGTGTGTGGCTCAAGGGTGAGCCGGTTGCCGACGGTGCGTCATTCGACAGCGAACAAGCCCGTGATGCAGCCATCGAGCGTCTTCGTGCAGCGCTTGAGCCGCAACAGGACTGATCGACGGACGGAATGTGCCCGCCCTCTGGCACGGTGATCAGAGCACTATCATCGGGCTCTGGTTACCGGTATGGGGCATATTGACGCAAGTCGCATTGCCATTAGGCGGGCCGCTCGCTACAGTGACGGCCCGTTTTTTGTTGCCTCGCTAACGAATCATGACTCCCCTAGAACGCTATCAAGCAGATCTGAAACGTCCCGATTTCTTTCATGACGCGGCGCAGGAAACTGCGGTGCGTCACCTGCAGCGCCTGTACGACGAGCTGGTGCAGGCCCAGAACAACAAGCCAGGTGTATTCGGCAAGTTGTTCGGCAAGAAGGAGCAGACCCCGGTCAAGGGCCTGTACTTCTGGGGCGGGGTAGGGCGAGGCAAGACCTACCTGGTCGACACCTTCTTCGAAGCGCTGCCGTTCAAGCAGAAGATGCGCACGCACTTCCACCGCTTCATGAAGCGTGTCCACGAAGAGATGAAAACCCTCAAGGGCGAGAAGAACCCCCTGACCATCATTGCCAAGCGCTTCAGCGATGAGGCCAAGGTGATCTGCTTCGACGAATTCTTCGTCTCGGACATCACCGACGCCATGATCCTGGGCACCCTGATGGAGGAGCTGTTCAAGAACGGTGTTTCCCTGGTGGCCACTTCCAACATCGTGCCGGACGGCCTCTACAAGGATGGCCTGCAACGTGCACGCTTCCTGCCGGCCATCGCCATGATCAAGCAGTACACCGATGTGGTGAACGTCGACAGCGGTGTCGATTATCGCCTGCGCCACCTTGAGCAGGCCGAACTGTTCCATCACCCGCTCGACGAGGCGGCGCAGCAGAGCATGCGTGCCAGCTTCAAGGCGCTGACGCCCGAGTGCACCGCAGCGGTCGAGAACGACGTGCTGATGATCGAGAACCGTCCCATTCAGGCGCTGCGCACCTGCGACGATGTGGCCTGGTTCGACTTCCGCGCCTTGTGCGATGGGCCGCGAAGCCAGAACGACTACATCGAACTGGGCAAGATCTTCCATGCGGTCTTGCTGAGCAACGTCGAGCAGATGGGCGTGGCAAGCGATGACATCGCGCGTCGCTTCATCAACATGGTCGACGAGTTCTATGACCGTAACGTCAAGCTGATCATCTCGGCCGAGGTGGAACTCAAGGACCTGTATACCGGTGGGCGCCTGAGCTTCGAGTTTCAGCGCACGCTGAGCCGACTGCTGGAAATGCAGTCTCACGAATTCCTGTCCCGCGCGCACAAGCCTTGAGGCCCTGGGGCTGCCTGGCAGTCCACCGCCTGATTGCCGGCGATGGGCTGTCAGGCAGCCCGATTGCGCTCAGGCTTCTTGCATGAACTGCTGGCGATACTGGTTGGGCGACAGGTCGGTGTGCTGGCGAAACAGCCGGGCAAAGAAGCTGGCATCGTCATAGCCCACCTCGTAACTGATGGTCTTGATACTCTTGCGCGTGCTCGACAACAGTCCCTTGGCCGTCTCGATGCGCAAGCGTTGCAGATAATGCAACGGCTTGTCCCCGGTCGCACCCTGGAAGCGGCGCATGAAGTTGCGAATGCTCATGCCGTGGTTGCGGGCCACGTCCTCGAAGCGGAACTTGTCGGCGAAGTGCTCTTCGAGCCAGTGCTGGATCTGCAGGATGATCAGGTCCTGGTGCAGCTTCTGGCCGCCAAAGCCCATGCGTCCCGGCGTGTAGTTGCGCTGCACTTCGTACAGAATGTCGCGCGAGACGGCCCGCGCCACATTGGCCCCGCAGAAGCGCTCGATCAGGTAGATGTACAGGTCGCAGGCCGATGTGGTGCCGCCGGCGCAGTACAGGTTGTCGGCGTCGGTCAGGTGTTTGTCCTGGGTCAGGCGTACTTGCGGGAAGCGCTCGGCAAAACTGTCGAAGAAACGCCAGTACGTGGTCGCTTCCTTGCCGTCGAGCAGGCCTGACTCGGCCAGCCAGAACACGCCACTGGCCTCTGCACACAGCACGGCGCCCCGGGCATGCTGTGCCTGCAGCCAGGGCAGCACCTGCGGATAACGTTGCAACAGGTTGTCAAAATCGTCCCAGAACGCCGGCAGAATGATCACGTCGGCATCATCCAGGCCGCCGTCCACCGGCAGTTGCACGTTGCTGAAGCTCTCGACCGGCAACCCGTCAGGGCTGACCAGATGGATCTCGAACATGGGCTGCAAGCCCAGGCCTAACTGCTTGCCGTAGCGCAAGCTGGCCAGGTGAAAGAAGTCCTTGGCCTGCATCAAGGTCGAAGCGAATACCTTGTCAATGGCCAGGATGCTGACGCGCCGCAACGACGCGGAGGGTTGGGTAAACATCATTGTCATTGTTCTTATAGGATGGAGTGGTCAATCACTGGCTGGATCGTCTTATTTTTTACGGGTCGTGTCTAGCCTGGTAGATCGCGCCGCCCGCTGCACGGGTAAGCCCGTGAAGCAAGCGGCGTTGGGTGCGTGCTCAAGGCGCGGGGTTGGGCTGGTCCTGATGGATGGCCTCGATGGCTGCCAGCAGCTCGTCATCGAGGGTGAGTTCGAGGCTGGCCAGGTTGCTGTCCAGTTGCTCAAGGCTGGTAGCGCCGATGATGTTGCTGGTCACGAATGGCTGACGGGTAACGAAGGCCAGGGCCATCTGCGCCGGATCGACACCGTGTTCACGGGCCAGCTGTACATAACGTTCGCAAGCGGCCACCGTCTGTGGGTTGGAATAGCGGGCAAAGCGGCTGAACAGGGTCAGCCGCGCTTTCTCCGGGCGGGCGCCGCCTTCGTATTTGCCCGAGAGCATGCCAAAGGCCAAGGGCGAGTAGGCCAGCAGGCCGCACTGCTCCCGGATGGCGATTTCGGCAAGCCCCACCTCGAAGCTGCGATTGAGCAGGTTGTAGGGGTTCTGGATGGAGACGGCCCGAGGCCAGCCACGGCTTTCGGCCAGCTGCAGGAATTTCATGGTGCCCCAGGGGGTTTCATTGGACAGCCCGATGTGGCGGATCTTGCCCGCACGCACCTGCTCGTCGAGCACCTCCAGGGTTTCTTCCAGTGGCGTGAAATGGTCCTGGGGCAGGTGCTGGTAGCCCAGCTTGCCGAAGAAGTTGGTGCTGCGTTCAGGCCAGTGCAGCTGGTAGAGGTCGATGCGATCGGTCTGCAGGCGCCGCAGGCTCTCTTCCAGTGCCGCGACGATGTGTTGCCGGTTGTGCCTGAGTTGACCGTCGCGGATATGGCTGATGCCATTGCCGGGGCCGGCCACCTTGCTGGCCAGTACCCAGTCGTC
This sequence comes from Pseudomonas sp. DE0010, assembly GCF_007680745.1. Lineage (NCBI taxonomy): Bacteria > Pseudomonadati > Pseudomonadota > Gammaproteobacteria > Pseudomonadales > Pseudomonadaceae > Pseudomonas > Pseudomonas sp. DE0010. The sequence continues at coordinate 121,566 of NZ_VEJQ01000008.1, read as the reverse complement.
CCGATCGCCCTGGCGGGCGAACCAGTTACCGATGATGCGCTCGGTAGCGGCATAGGTTTCCGGCCGCGGGGGTACCGGATACATCTCGGCGGTATCGATGAAGTTGATGCCCGCGGCCTTGGCCCGGGCAATCTGTTCGAATGCCTGGGTCTGATCGTTCTGCTCGCCCCAGGTCATGGTGCCCAGACACAGCGCGCTGACTTGGAGGTCGGTGCGACCCAGCTGACGGTAGTCCATCGGTTGCTTGCTCCTTGGCTATGGTCATTCATCAAAGCAGGTTGATATTTTTCCCGCAATCTGGATAATTCAGCCCCTCTCCGCGTGGCGGAAGTGATGCACCATCACGCAGGAAGAACCCCGTCGAACATTGGCGTGCCTGACCCGAGCCCCCAAAAGCGTCAGCGTTCGGCTGCGCGCTTGCCCTTGGCAAGCTGTGCACTATCCAGTAAGATTCGCCGTCTATTTTTCGCTGGGCGGCCTCTGAGGCTTTAGAGAATGAAAACTTTTACTGCTAAACCGGAAACAGTAAAGCGCGAGTGGTTCGTAGTCGACGCCGCTGGCCAGACCCTGGGTCGTCTGGCTACCGAAATCGCTAGCCGTCTGCGTGGCAAACACAAGCCAGAATACACCCCTCACGTTGATACCGGCGACTACATCGTCGTCATCAACGCCGAGCAGGTTCGTGTGACGGGTGCCAAGTCTTCCGACAAAATGTACTACTCCCACTCCGGTTTCCCAGGTGGTATCAAGGAAATCAACTTCGAGAAGTTGATCGCCAAGGCCCCTGAGCGTGTTATCGAGACTGCGGTCAAAGGCATGCTGCCGAAGAACCCGCTGGGTCGCGACATGTACCGTAAGCTGAAAGTGTACGCGGGTGCTGCTCACCCACACACTGCTCAGCAGCCTCAAGAACTGAAGATCTAACGGGATAGTTCATTATGTCGGCGACTCAAAATTACGGCACTGGCCGTCGCAAGACCGCAACCGCTCGCGTATTCCTGCGTCCGGGTACTGGTAACATCTCCATCAACAACCGTTCTCTGGACGTGTTCTTCGGTCGCGAAACCGCTCGCATGGTTGTTCGCCAGCCACTCGAGCTGACCGAAAGCGTTGAGAAATTCGACATCTACGTCACCGTTTCCGGTGGTGGTGTCAGCGGTCAGGCCGGTGCGATCCGTCACGGTATCACCCGCGCCCTGATGGAATACGACGAAACCCTGCGTGGCGCTCTGCGTCGTGCTGGCTACGTCACCCGCGACGCTCGTGAAGTCGAGCGTAAGAAAGTGGGTCTGCGTAAAGCGCGTAAGCGTCCTCAGTACTCCAAGCGTTAATACCGCTTCGGCAGTCGAAAAAAGCCCGGTTCCTTGGAACCGGGCTTTTTTTTTGCCTTGAATATTTACCCGCTCGTCGGTGAGCGCCTTTCCCATAGACGTAGATCAAGCAAAGCGTGGGTAGTGGCCGTGCAGCCCGGTAATCACCTTGTCAGTGTGTGGTTTTGTTACTTACCATGGCGACCAATTTTTAGCGCCACAGACACAACCTAGGTACGAGCCTGGTTCAACAGGCCAAGCAAGCTGATGGGAGAGGACTGAATGAGCAATGACGGCGTCAACGCAGGCCGGCGCCGCTTCCTCGTAGCCGCGACATCCGTGGTCGGGGCAGCGGGAGCAGTGGGGGCTGCGGTACCGTTCGTGGGGTCATGGTTCCCCAGTGCCAAGGCGAAAGCTGCAGGCGCACCGGTAAAGGTCAACATCGCCAAGGTCGAGCCAGGGCAGCAGATGGTCGCAGAATGGCGAGGGCAGCCTGTGTTCATCGTGCGGCGAACGGCTGAGATCCTCGGCAACCTCAAGAAAATCACCGGCGAACTGTCAGACCCTGATTCTCAGGCATCGGACCAGCCAACCTACGTCGATCCGCAAGTGCGCTCCATCAAGCCGGAGATCCTCGTGCTGGTTGGTCTGTGCACGCACTTGGGGTGCTCGCCCACCTTCCGCCCGGAAGTGGCTCCCGTGGACCTTGGTCCAAAATGGGTCGGAGGCTATTTCTGCCCGTGCCATGGTTCCCACTACGACATGGCAGGGCGAGTGTACAAGTCGCAGCCGGCACCGCTGAACCTGCCGGTGCCGCCGCATGCCTACGAGTCCGACGAGATCATCGTCATCGGTATCGACCAGGAGAACGCATGATGAGCAAGTTCATGGACTGGATCGACGCGCGTTTCCCAGCAACCAAGATGTGGGAAGACCACCTCAGCAAGTACTACGCGCCCAAGAACTTCAATTTCCTGTACTTCTTCGGCTCCCTGGCCTTGCTGGTGTTGGTCAACCAGATCGTCACCGGGGTCTGGCTGACGATGAGTTTCACGCCTTCGGCCGAAGAGGCCTTCGCCTCGGTCGAATACATCATGCGTGACGTGGAGTACGGCTGGATCCTGCGTTACTTGCATTCGACGGGTGCGTCGGCCTTCTTCATCGTGGTCTACCTGCACATGTTCCGCGGCCTGTTGTATGGCTCCTACCAAAAGCCCAGGGAGCTGGTATGGCTGTTTGGCATGCTGATCTACCTGGCGCTGATGGCTGAAGCGTTCATGGGCTACCTGCTGCCATGGGGGCAGATGTCGTATTGGGGTGCCCAGGTGATCATCTCGTTGTTCGGGGCCATTCCCGTCATCGGTGATGACATCACCCAGTGGATTCGCGGCGACTACCTGATCTCGGGCATCACGCTCAACCGCTTCTTCGCCCTGCATGTGGTGGCCTTGCCGATCGTCATCCTGGGCCTGGTGGTGCTGCATATCCTGGCCCTGCACGAAGTCGGCTCTAACAACCCCGATGGCATCGACATCAAGAAGCACAAGGACGAAAACGGTATCCCGCTGGACGGTATTCCGTTCCACCCGTACTACACCGTCAAGGATATCGTCGGGGTGGTCGTATTCCTGTTCGTGTTCTGCGCCGTGGTGTTCTTCTTCCCGGAAATGGGCGGGTACTTCCTGGAAAAACCCAACTTTGAACAGGCCAACGCCTTCAAGACACCCGAGCACATCGCGCCGGTGTGGTACTTCACGCCGTTCTACGCCATCTTGCGCGCCGTACCGGACAAGCTGATGGGCGTGATCGCCATGGGCGCAGCCATTGCCGTGCTGTTCGTGCTGCCCTGGCTGGACCGCAGCCCGGTTCGCTCCATGCGCTACAAGGGCTGGATAAGCAAACTCTTCCTGCTGGTGTTCTGCGTCGCCTTCATTGTCCTCGGCGTGCTGGGGGTACTGGCGCCAACGCCTGGGCGTACCTTGCTGTCGCAGGTGTGCACGTTCCTGTACTTCGCCTACTTCCTGCTGATGCCGTTCTACACAAGGCTCGAGAAGACCAAACCGGTTCCGGAAAGGGTGACTGGCTGATGAAAAAGTTGATTGCTGTATTTCTCCTGGCAGTGATGCCTGCATTCGCCCTTGCTGCAGAGCATGGCGTGGAACTGGACAAGGTCGATATCGACTTGAGCGACAAGGCAGCGATGCAGGATGGTGCGCGCACGTTCGCCAACTACTGCATGGGGTGCCACAGTGCCAAGTTCCAGCGCTATGAGCGGGTGGCCGATGACCTAGGCATTCCCCACGACGTGATGCTTGAAAACCTGGTGTTCACCGGGGCCAAGATTGGCGACCACATGCAGATTGGCATGAAACCCAGCGATGCCAAGACCTGGTTCGGTGCCGCGCCACCCGACCTTACCCTGGTGGCACGGGTCAGAGGCGCCGACTGGCTGTACAGCTATCTGCGCAGTTTCTATGAAGACCCATCGCGGCCCTACGGTGTGAACAACAAGGTCTTCCCGAACGTCGGCATGCCGAACGTGCTGGTTGGCTTGCAGGGAAACCAGGTGATCGGTTGCAAGCAGGTGCAGACGGTGGTGGGTGGCAAGAAACAATTTGACCCATTGACCGGTACGCCGTTGACCCATGAAGCCTGCGATCAGCTGACCATCACGCCGAATTCCGGTACCCTGACCACCGAGCAGTTCGACGAGAAGGTCAAGAACCTGGTGACCTTCCTGGCCTATTCGGCCAACCCGGTCAAACTGGAAAGCCAGCGCATTGGTACCTACGTATTGCTGTACCTGGCTTTCTTCTTCGTATTCGCCTACTTGCTCAAGCGTGAATACTGGAAGGACGTGCACTGATCACGCAGTAACCTCTGGTTGTTGAACGCGCCTGTGGCGCACTGGTAGTTATGCCAGTGCGCCACAGGCGCGTTTTCATTTACAGTTTTACAAGCATCCCTCGAGAGGAGGCGCTACATGGGCGTAACCAATGGGTTAGCCTGCTATTCCGACCCTGCCGATCAATACTCGCATCGGGTTCGCCTTGTGTTGGCCGAAAAGGCCGTTGACGCGCACATCACCGACGTCGATACCGACAAGATTCCGCCGCGGCTCGCTGAACTGAACCCGTATGGCAGCGTGCCGACCTTGGTTGATCGGGATTTGGTCCTGTATGAGTCGTCGGTGATCATGGAGTACCTGGAGGAGCGCTATCCGCATCCTCCGCTGATGCCGGTCTACCCGGTGGGGCGTGGCAATAGCCGGTTACTGATGCACCGTATCCAGCGTGACTGGTGCAGCCTGGCTGATCAGATTCTCGACCCACGCACCGGTGAGGCTGCCCGTGCAGAGGCTCGCAAGGCGCTGCGCGAGAGCCTGACCGGTGTCTCGCCGCTGTTTGGCGAGTTCGCCTGTTTCATGAGCGATGAGCAAAGCCTGGTCGATTGCTGTCTACTGCCCATACTCTGGCGTCTGCCAATGATGGGTATCGAATTGCCGCGGCAAGCCAAGCCGCTGCTGGATTACATGGAGCGACAGTTCGCCCGGGAGTCATTCCAGGCAAGCCTGTCGTCCGTTGAACGCGAAATGCGCACGCTTTGAGGAGCTGTTGATGAACTCCAGTCGCCCCTATCTGGTTCGAGCACTGTACGAGTGGATCGTCGACAACGATTGCACACCCCATATGTTGGTCAATGCCGAGTACCCGAAAGTACAGGTGCCGGAAGGTTTTGCCAGTGATGGCCAGATCGTCCTGAATGTGTCGCCCAGCGCTGTGCGCAGTTTGCACATGGACAATGATGCCGTCAGCTTCGAAGGCCGTTTTGGCGGCGTGCCCCATTCGTTGTTTGTGCCCATTGGCGCGGTACTGGGTATTTACGCCCGCGAAAATGGTCAGGGCATGGTTTTCGAGTTGGAGTCTTCGATGATGGAGGACGAGGAAATCGAGGACGATCAGGAGCAGCCTGATGATGATGGGCCGCCAGAAGGCGGCGGGCAGCCACCGCGCCCGAGCGGTCGGCCAAGTTTGAAAGTGGTGAAATAAGAAAAGGCGATCCGCAAGGATCGCCTTTTTAGTAATGGCAATAGGCTAGGTGCGCGAGGGCCTGCGCGGCCTGGCGTGCTCAAGTGTTCAGTCGATGTACTCGAACAGTTTCACGATCTTCTGCACACCAGACACGCTTTGCACGACGGCAGTGGCGGCATTGGCCTCCTGCTGGGTGACGAGCCCCAACAAGTACACGATGCCATTCTCGGTGATCACTTTGATCCGCGAGCTGGGTACTGCTGTATCGGCCAGCATCTGGGTCTTGATCTTGGTGGTCAACCACGCATCGTTGTTGCGCGCCAGGATGGAGGAAGGCTGCATGACCTGCAGTTCGTTATGTACCTTCTTGACGCGCTGGACCTGGCTGGCCGTCTGTTCGGCAAGGCTCTTGAGGTCGGCGCGTGGCGTCTGGCCAGCCAACAGAACGATGCCGTTGTAGCTGCTGACGACGATGTGCGAGCCCTTGTCGAGGTCCGGGCTTGCCTTGGCGATGTTCACCGATGCCTTGGTCTCGATCAGTGAATCGTCGATCTTGCTGCCGATGGTGCGAGTGCCTCGGTCATCCTCGATGGGCGAATTACGAGCAGAGTTGAGTACCGAACTGCAGCCGGTGACGCTCAGGCACAAGGTCAAGGCCACAAGGCCAATGCGCATAGGGGTCATTCTTCACTCCCGAACAGTTGGCTGTCGATCAGATCGCACAGGCAATGGATCGCCAGCAGGTGGACTTCCTGGATGCGAGCGGTCACCGTCGAGGGTACCCGAATCTCGACGTCCTCTGGCAGCAATAGCGAGGCCATGCCCCCGCCGTCGCGGCCCGTCAATGCTACGACAATCATTTCGCGGTCATGTGCGGCCTGGATGGCCTGGATGACGTTGGCGGAATTGCCGCTGGTGGAGATGGCCAGCAGAACATCCCCGGGTTGGCCCAAGGCGCGGATCTGCTTGGAAAACACCTCGTTGTAACTGTAGTCGTTGGCAATCGAGGTCAGGGTCGAGCTGTCAGTGGTCAGCGCGATTGCTGGCAGGCTGGGGCGTTCGCGTTCGAAGCGGTTGAGCAGCTCTGAAGAGAAATGTTGCGCATCGCCGGCTGAGCCGCCGTTGCCACACGCGAGCATCTTGCCCTCGTTGAGCAGTGCGTTGACCATGACCAGGCTGGCCTGCTCGATGTGCGGTGCCAGGATGTCCATTGCCTGTTGCTTGGTATCGATGCTGGCCTGGAACAGCCGGCGGATTCGGGATTGCATGTCCATCTGGTGACCTTAAATGGGGCGGAGGCCGTCGCGGCACGCGACGGTAATCAGCCCGCGAAACATAGAGCAAAAAGAACGAAGTGGGTTCAGCATTCGAAGGCGTTTTTCAACCATTCGAGCGGCTTGCCAGCATGGTGGCTGCCTTGAAGGGCGACCACGTCGAAGCGGCAAGGACAGTTGCCCCATTGAGGCTGCTGATGCAGGAACAGGCTGGCGGCAAGCACCAGCCGCTTCTGCTTGCGCTGATCGATACTGCCGAGGGCGCCACCGAAATGCGCATGCAATCGATAGCGGACTTCGACGAATACTACTGTATCGGCGTCGAGCATGACCAGATCAAGCTCGCCTCCATTGCATCGCCAGTTGCGGTCAATCAGCTTCAGGCCATGCCCTTGTAGGTACTCAAGGGCATGGTTTTCCGCAGCTTGCCCGGCGTGGCTTGGGGAGGCAGCGGTCATCAGCGAGGCGTATCGGGGAGGCGCTTGACCTGGCCGCCGGCGAACTCTGCCCACGGCAACTGACGCTCAACGCGCTGGCTGGCATTGATGCCCAGGTTGCCAGACAGGCCCTGGATACGGCTGTCCGGCAGGGCCTTGAGCTGACCGAGGCGCGGGGCCAGGCTGTAGGCGTCTACACCCATGGCATACAGGCGGCCCAGGCTGCCCGCCGCTTGCGGCCATTGCTGTACCACCTGCTGGCGGAGGCTGTTGCTGCTGTCGAGCAACCATGGGGTTTCACAGAAACGGATGCCGTTCATGTCGTTGTACTGGTTCACATCGCCGCTGGCGCTGTACAGGTTGGAGGTCGCGTAGACTGGCACGTCACCTGCGTACTGGAAATTCAGCGTAGGCTTGATCTGCTGCGCCTGCTGTGGGGTGGCTGCCAGGAACAGGAAATCGATGTCCTGGCGACGTGCCGGCTGGGCAGCGATGCTGCCGCCCACGGTGCTTTGCACGCTCTTGGCGCGCCCTTCGCTTTGGCGCAGCTGGAACAGGTCGGCAATCTGCTGGGCCAGTGCCACGGGCTGGGCAATACGCTCTGCAGCCAGCAATGTGCCGCCGTTGCTCTCCCAGTCCTGGCGGAACGCGGCCAGGACACGATCGCCCCATTCACCGCTCGGCACCATGGCAACGGCGCGGACCATGCCGTCTGCGCGGGCCCTGCGGGACACCTCGCGGGCCTCGTCCTCGGCGGCAAGGCCGAACTGGAACAGTTGAGGCGGCGCTTTTTGACCCGCGTCGGCATAGTTCAGTGCCAGGGTGGTGATCGGAAGCTGCGGCTTGGCAGCCAATTGCTTGACCAGCGGTTTTTCCAGTGGGCCAATGACAAGCTGCACGCCGTCGGCCTGGGCCTGGCGGTAGAAGTCGTCCAGCGACCCTATGCGGGAGCTGTCGACCATCTGCACGGACGGGGCGGGTTGCCCGGATTGCTGGGCCTGGAAGTGGGCGGCCATGAACCCGTCACGCAGCGCGCGCGCCACACCGGCCAATGGGCCTTCCTGGGGAAGTAGCAGGGCGATACGCGTCAGAGGCTGGCTAGCCAGCTCCTTGAGCTTGGTGAGGGCAGTGGGCAGCTGTTTCGCGGCAGGATGATCCGGGTGCTGTTTGACCCAGTCGTCGATGGCTGCCTGTTGCTGCTCCAGGGTGCCAGCGCCCTTGACGGCCAGGGCGAGGCTGGACCAGCCCGCCAGGACCGGATCGTTGGCGGGCTGTTGCAGCTGCTCGGTCGACAGCGAGGCGACAAGTGACCAGATGGCATCGTGGTTGGCGCTGGCGGCTTGCCCGCTGAGCAGCGGTGCCAACAGCACACGCTGCTGGGCAGCGGCCATGGCCTGCCCGTCGGCCTCCAGAGCGGCGGCATGTACCGAATAGGTGCGCACCTGCTGTTGCGCAGGCAATTCGGGCACGTGCTGCAGGCTGGGGTGCTGCAGCGCGCTCAAGGCAGCCTTGGGTTGGTTGCGGCTCATGGCAAGTTCGGCGGTCAGCGTGACGGCGAATACCTGCTGGGCGGGCTTGAGCGTATCTACCTGGACTTGTTCGAGAATGCGTGCGGCGCGCGGGAAGTCCTTCTGCTGGTAGGCCATGTCTGCGGCGCTCAGGCGCAGCAGTGCGGCATCTTCGGCAGACTTGCTGGAGGTCGCCCGTTCGAGCAGTTGCTCGATGCTGGCATCCGGCGTACGGGGCAGCTCGCCAAGGCTGGATGAGGGCGAACTGGCGCAGGCTGCCAGCAGGGCAGCGAGACAGAAGGCTGTGAGCAGCCGCAGGCAGGCGATCATGTAATTGTCCTGTTACTCGATCAAGTTGGCTGGCGATTGTACCCAAGCGCTGGCCGGGGCGCGATGTCGCCGTGTGGAAGCTTCACTATAGGCCTGCTGTGGCGCAGCGGCGTTCAACTTCTTTGCGCGCTGTTGCGGGTGCTCGGGCTACAATGCCTGCTTTGATTTCAATGGCAGGTGCGTGCAGTGACTGATGTGGCCGGGGCTTCGACCGCCCCAGTGGGAACGCTTTATGTGGTGGCAACGCCTATCGGCAATCTTGATGACATGAGTGCCAGGGCGCTGAAGGTGCTGGCAAGCGTGTCACTGATCGCTGCCGAAGATACGCGCCATTCGATCCGCCTGCTGCAACACTTCGGCATCGACACACCACTGGCCGCCTGCCATGAACATAACGAGCGGGATGAGGGTGGTCGCTTTCTGACCCGGCTATTGGCCGGCGACGATGTGGCGCTGGTGTCTGATGCAGGCACACCGCTGATTTCAGACCCCGGTTATCACCTGGTCCGACAGGCTCGCGCTGCAGGTGTGCCCGTGGTGCCGGTGCCCGGCGCCTGTGCCTTGATCGCCGCACTGTCAGCGGCAGGCTTGCCTTCGGATCGCTTCATCTTCGAAGGTTTCCTGCCCGCCAAGACAGCGGGGCGCCGCGCCCGTCTGGAGCAGGTCAAGGAGGAGCCGCGTACCTTGATCTTCTATGAGGCGCCGCATCGCATCCTGGAGTGCCTGGACGACATGCAGGCGGTGTTTGGCGCAGACCGTCCAGCGGTGCTGGCGCGCGAAATCACCAAAACGTTTGAAACCCTCAAGGGCCTGCCTTTGTCCGAGCTACATGCGTTCGTTGCCGGCGACAGCAATCAGCAGCGGGGCGAGTGTGTGGTACTGGTAGGCGGCTGGAGCGCGCCGGAAGGCGAACAGGGTATCGGCACCGAAGCGCAGCGCGTACTTGACCTTCTGCTGGCCGAGCTTCCGCTCAAGCGGGCAGCGGCGCTGGCGTCGGAAATAACGGGCGTACGCAAGAACCTGCTGTATCAAGTTGCACTGGAAAAACAGAAAGTGCAGTAGTGGCTAATTGATATAAAAGGCGGTAGCGCTTGTTCTTGGCAGCATCTGCCGGTACTCTTTGCGCCGGAGAGTCGATCGGACAGTCGCTGCCCGTTTAAGTTCCACCGCGTTGCGGTGTCGCTGGCGGGGGGAGGAAAGTCCGGGCTCCGCAGGGCAGAGTGCCAGGTAACGCCTGGGAGGCGCGAGCCTACGGAAAGTGCCACAGAAAACAACCGCCTAAGCACTTCGGTGCCGGTAAGGGTGAAAAGGTGCGGTAAGAGCGCACCGCACGGCTGGCAACAGTCCGTGGCTAGGTAAACCCCACTCGGAGCAAGACCAAATAGGGTTCCATCAGGCGTGGCCCGCGTCGGAACCGGGTAGGTTGCTAGAGGCGTCCAGTGATGGCCGTCGTAGAGGAATGACTGTCCTCGACAAAACCCGGCTTACAGATCGACTCTCCACCTTTTCCCTCCTGCTTGAATCGATAGCAGATCTCATCTGGTAATGCCGAAAAAATCTTACTCTTGATAAATCACTTTAAGTTCGGCCCGCATCGGGTTGTGCGCATTTGATTTCTCAAGTCTTTTTATTCCCCAGATAGTCTTTCCACATTCCTTTAACGCGCTAAATCTCGGTCATGTAAGGCTTTTCCTTCCGAACGTGCCTTGACGGTGCTGCGGGCGGATTCCTATAGTGTGCGCAAGTGGCAGAAAGTGGGATGAAGTGGGTTTTCTGACACAAAAAAGCTAATATTGTGGGGAATCGCAGCCGTGTTTCGCGGAGCCAATGCCGTCAGTCTCGATGCCAAGGGCCGTCTCGCCATGCCGAGCCGGTACCGTGACGAGCTCGATTCGCGTTGCAACGGGCAGCTGATCGTGACCATCGACGCTGTCGATCCCTGTTTGTGCGTCTACCCGCTCGATGAGTGGGAGCAAATTGAAGCCAAGTTGCGAGCCTTGCCGTCGCTTCGTGAGGAAAACCGCCGCCTGCAGCGCTTGCTGATTGGTAATGCGGTCGACCTAGAGCTTGATGGCAGTGGTCGCTTCCTGGTGCCGCCCCGCTTGCGTGAGTACGCCCGGCTGGACAAGAAGGCGATGCTGGTGGGGCAACTGAACAAATTCCAGCTGTGGGATGAGGAAGCCTGGAACACGGTTTCGGCAGCCGACCTCGCAGCTATCCAACAACCGGGCGCCATGCCCGACGAATTGCGTGACCTGATCCTGTGACCATAGATAGCGGCTTCAACCACATTACCGTCCTGCTCGACGAAGCTGTCGAGGCACTGGCCTTGCGCGCCGACGGTTGCTATCTGGACGGCACCTTTGGCCGTGGCGGACACAGTCGGCTGATCCTCAGCAAGCTCGGCCCAGAAGGGCGACTGTTGGGTTTTGACAAAGACCCACAAGCGATTGCCACAGGGCAAGCGCTGGCGGCCGAAGACGGCCGCTTTGTCATTGTGCAGCGCAGCTTTGCCGAGCTGGGTGCGGAAGTGGCCGAGCGCGGCCTGCACGGCAAGGTGAGTGGAATACTGATGGACCTGGGCGTGTCTTCACCACAGCTTGACGACCCGGAGCGTGGCTTCAGCTTCCTCAACGACGGGCCGCTGGACATGCGCATGAACCCTGACCAGGGCATCAGCGCCGCCGAATTCATTGCCACCGCGCCGGTCGAGGAAATCGCCCGCGTATTCAAGGAGTATGGCGAGGAGCGCTTTGCCGGCCGTATGGCCCGTGCAGTCGTCGAGCGCCGTGAAAAGCAGCCGTTCACCCGTACAGGCGACCTTGCCGAGGTGCTCAAGGTGGCCAACCCTGCATGGGAAAAGGGCAAGAACCCAGCCACCCGCGCGTTCCAGGGCTTGCGTATCCACGTCAACAACGAACTCGGCGACCTGGAAACCGGCCTGCAAGCGGCCATCGACGCACTGGAGGTTGGCGGTCGCCTGGCCGTGATCAGCTTCCATTCGCTCGAAGACCGCATCGTCAAGCTGTTCATGCGCAAACTGGCCAAGGGCGAAGCTGACAACCTGCCGCGCAACCTGCCCGTGCAGCACAAGGTGTTCGAACCCACGATCAAGCTGATCGGTAAAGCCCAGTTCGCCTCCGATGCAGAGCTCAAGGCCAACCCCCGCTCACGCAGTGCGGTGATGCGTGTTGCGGAGAAATTGCGGTGAGCAAGTTGTTCGCCAAACCTCTGCCTGGCGGCAGCTTCCTCATGCTCATGCTGTTCGTCGGCGTGCTGGGCTCGGCCATTGCCGTGTCGTACAGCGCGCACTGGAACCGGCAATTGCTCAATACCCTGTACGGGGAGCTCAACGAGCGGGACAAGGCCCAGGCCGAATGGGGCCGGTTGATCCTGGAGCAAAGCACCTGGACAGCGGCCAGTCGCATCGAAAACCTGGCTACCGAGCAGCTCAAGATGCGCGTGCCAGCCGCTGACGAAGTGCGGATGGTGGCGCCATGATGAAGCTCGAAGGCGCACTCTACCCCTGGCGGTTCCGTGTTGTCGTCGGCCTGTTGGCGCTGATGGTTGGTGCCATTTGCTGGCGCATCATCGACCTGCAGGTCGTCGACCGCGATTTCCTCAAGGGGCAGGGCGATGCACGCAGCCTGCGCCACATTCCCATCCCTGCGCACCGGGGCTTGATCACTGACCGCAACGGTGAGCCGCTGGCGGTCAGCACGCCGGTCACCACGCTGTGGGCCAACCCCAAGGAAATGCAGGCTTCGCGCGACCGCTGGCCGCAGTTGGCAACTGCTCTGGGGCAAAACCCCCAGCAGCTCACCGAGCGCCTGACCCAGCAAGCCAACAAGGAATTCATCTACCTGGTCCGCGGCCTGACCCCGGAGCAGGGGCAGCATGTGCTGGACCTGAAGGTACCAGGCGTCTATGGGCTGGAAGAGTTCCGCCGCTTCTACCCTGCCGGCGACGTGACCGCCCACATGGTCGGCTTTACCGACCTGGACGATCACGGTCGCGAAGGCGTCGAGCTGGCCTATGACGAGTGGCTGGCCGGTGTACCGGGCAAGCGGCAGGTGATCAAGGACCGGCGCGGCCGCCTGATCAAGGACATCCAGGTCACCAAGAACGCCAAGGCAGGGAAGACCTTGGCGTTGTCGATTGACCTGCGCCTTCAATACTTGGCTACCCGCGAACTGCGCAACGCCATCGCCGAGCAGGACGCCAAGGCTGGCAGCCTGGTGATCATGGACGTCAAGACCGGTGAGGTTTTGGCGATGGTCAACCAGCCTACCTACAACCCCAACAACCGCCGCAGCATGTTCCCGGCGGCCATGCGCAACCGGGCCATCATCGACGTGTTCGAGCCTGGCTCCACGGTCAAGCCGATCTCGATGAGTGCCGCACTGGAAAGCGGCCGCTGGAAGCCTACCGACAAGGTCGAGGTTTACCCGGGCAGCCTGCAGATCGGTCGCTATACCATCAAGGACGTGTCCCGAAGCGAGGGGCCGATCCTCGACCTGACCGGCATTCTGATCAACTCCAGTAACGTGGGCATGAGCAAGATCGCCTTCGATATCGGCGGCGAAGCCATTTACCGGGTCATGTCCCAGGTCGGGCTGGGCCAGTACACCGGCCTGGGTTTCCCGGGCGAGCGCGTCGGCAACCTGCCTAACCACCGGGAGTGGCGCAAGGCCGAAACAGCCACGCTGTCGTACGGCTACGGCGTTTCGGTCACCGCTCTGCAGCTGGTGCACGCTTATGCAGCCTTGGCCAACGACGGCAAGATGGTGCCGCTGTCGATCCTCAAGGTGGACAAGGCGCCCGACGCCGTCCAGGCGATTCCCAAGGAAACCGCAGAAACCGTGCAGGGCATGCTCCAGCAAGTGATCGAGGCGCCGCGCGGCGTGTTCCGTGCCCAGGTGCCGTTCTACCACGTGGCCGGCAAGTCCGGTACCGCGCGTAAAGCCACGGTGGGTTCCAAGGGCTACACCGAAAATGCCTATCGCTCGCTGTTCGCAGGCTTCGGCCCGATGAGCGACCCGCGCTATGCGATCGTCGTGGTAATCGACGAACCCGGCAAAGGCGGCTACTTCGGCGGTCTGGTATCGGCACCTGTGTTCAGCAAGGTCATGTCCGGCACCCTTCGGTTGATGAACGTGCCGCCAGACAACTTGCCGCCACCTGCGCCGGCAGCGCCGGCAAGCCAATCGCAAGTCAATGCAGCAGCCGCCAACGGAGGGCGTGGATAATGACAATGCCATTGAGCAAGCTCTTCGCCCATGCCAGCCGCGACCCGCTGATTCGTGAACTGACCCTCGATAGCCGCAACGTGCGCCCAGGCGACCTGTTCCTGGCAGTGCCTGGGGCCAAGGTCGATGGCCGCGAGCATATCGCCGACGCGCTGGCCCGTGGCGCTGCCGCCGTGGCTTACGAGGAACAGGGCGCCACGGTGCTGCCGCTGACCGATGTACCGCTGATTCCAGTCAAGGGCCTGATCGCCCAGCTGTCGGACATCGCCGGGCGCTTCTATGGCGAGCCCAGCCGCCAGTTGAACCTGGTAGGCGTGACCGGCACCAACGGCAAGACCAGCGTCACCCAACTGGTGGCACAGGCGCTCGACCTGTTGGGCCAGCGTTGCGGCCTGGTGGGTACCCTGGGGACGGGTTTCTACGGCGAGCTGAAAAGCGGTCGACTGACCACGCCTGACCCGATCGCCGTGCAGTCGACCCTGTACGACTTGAAAAAACAAGGCGCCAAGGCCGTGGCCATGGAAGTGTCTTCCCATGCCCTGGAACAGGGGCGTGTAGCGGCCTTGGCGTTCGACATCGCGGTGATGACCAACCTGTCCCGTGACCACCTCGACTACCACGGCAGCATGCAGGCCTACGAAGCGGCCAAGGCCAAGCTGTTTGCCTGGCCAAGCCTGCGTTGCCAAGTGGTCAATCTGGACGACGACTTCGGTCGCCGCCTGGCTGACGCCTACGCTCACAAGCCGATGGCCGAGCGCATCGATACCCGGCTGATCACCTACAGCCTGGAGCACCCGGACGCCTCGCTGTACTGCCCCAAGGCCAAGTTCGACGACGATGGCGTCTGCGCCACCCTCGTCACCGCCCAGGGCGAGCGCACGTTGCGCACGCAGCTGCTGGGTCGCTTCAACCTGAGCAACGTATTGGCGGCCGTGGCGACCCTGCTGGCGTTGGACTACGCCCTGGACGAGATCCTCAAGGTCATGCCGCAGTTACACGGCCCTGTTGGCCGCATGCAACGCCTGGGCGGCGGCGACAAGCCCCTGGTGGTGGTCGACTACGCGCACACGCCCGATGCCCTGGAAAAAGTGCTCCAGGCCCTACGCCCCCATGCCCACGGCCAACTGCTGTGCCTGTTCGGCTGTGGCGGCGACCGTGACCGGGGCAAGCGCCCGCTGATGGCAGAAGTGGCCGAACGTCTGGCCGACCGGGTGCTGGTGACCGACGACAACCCGCGGACCGAAGATCCAATGCGCATCTTCGACGATATTCGGCCCGGCTTTAAGGCGCCGGTCGAGGTGGCGTTCGTGGCCGGTCGCGGTAAGGCCATCGCCCAGCTGATCGCCGGTGCCGCTGCCGACGACGTCATCGTGCTGGCCGGCAAGGGACACGAGGACTATCAGGAGATCAACGCGCAGCGCCATGCGTTTTCCGATTTGACCGAGGCCGAAAA
This sequence comes from Pseudomonas sp. DE0010, assembly GCF_007680745.1. Lineage (NCBI taxonomy): Bacteria > Pseudomonadati > Pseudomonadota > Gammaproteobacteria > Pseudomonadales > Pseudomonadaceae > Pseudomonas > Pseudomonas sp. DE0010. The sequence continues at coordinate 105,974 of NZ_VEJQ01000008.1, read as the reverse complement.
GGCACTCGCAGCCTGGGAGGCCCCCAATGCTTGAGGCGATGACGCTTAGCCAGGTGAGCGCCACCTTGAAGGGTCGCCTGACCGGCGCCGATGCCCGCTTCGATGGCGTCAGCATCGACAGCCGCAGCGTCGCGCCGGGGCAGCTCTTCGTCGCCCTGGCCGGCCCGCGCTTTGACGGTCATGACTACCTGATGGACGTCAAGGCCAAGGGCGCCGTGGCGGCGCTGGTCGAACGCGAAGTGCAGGGCGTCGACCTGCCGCAATTGGTGGTCACCGATTGCCGCCTGGCCCTTGGCCAGCTCGGTGCACTCAACCGGGCGGCCTTCGACAAGCCCGTGGTAGCCATTACCGGGTCCAGCGGCAAGACCACAGTCAAGGAAATGCTCGCCAGCATCCTGCGCACGCGCGGCCTGGTGCATGCCACACGTGGCAACCTGAACAATGACCTGGGCGCGCCACTGACCTTGTTGGAAATCGCCCCCGAGCACAGCGCCGCTGTCATCGAGCTGGGCGCCTCGCGCATCGGCGAAATTCGCTACACCGTGGGTTTGACTCAGCCCCAAGTGGTCATCATCAACAATGCCGGCACCGCGCACGTGGGTGAATTCGGCGGCCCGGAGAAGATCGTCGAGGCCAAGGGCGAAATCCTCGAAGGACTGGGTGAGGGCGGTACCGCCATTCTCAACCTGGCCGACAAGGCCTTCGTCACTTGGCGAACGCGTGCCGGCGATCACCGGGTCGTGAGCTTTGCGCTCGACGATACCCGTGCCGACTTCCATGCCAGTGACATTGGCCGTGACCCCCGCGGCTGCCCGTCCTTCACCCTGCATGGGGCCAGCGAGCAGGCGCAGGTGCAACTCAACGTGCTGGGCGTGCACAACGTCAGGAACGCCTTGGCCGCCGCCGCCGCCGCCCATGCCGTGGGCATCAGCCTGCAGGGCATTGCTGCCGGCCTGGCTGCGGTCCAGCCGGTCAAGGGCCGCACCGTGGCGCAGGTTACCCCGAGCGGCGCTCGCGTGATCGACGACAGTTACAACGCAAATCCCACCTCCATGTGTGCCGCCATTGATATACTCGCCGGCTTTTCCGGACGCACCGTCCTGGTGCTTGGAGAAATCGGCGAGTTGGGTCAGTGGGCGCAGGAAGGTCACCGTCAGGTGGGTGACTACGCCCGCGGCAAGGTCGACGCCTTGTATGCGGTGGGTGCCAACATGGCGCACGCCGTCGAGGCGTTCGGTACCCATGGCCACCATTACGCTACGCAGGCCGCGCTGATCGAAGCAGTCAGTGCCGAAAATGCCGGCGATACCACTATCTTGATCAAGGGCTCGCGCAGCGCTGCGATGGAAAATGTCGTGGCTGCACTGTGCGGTGCCAGCGGGGAGAAACATTAATGCTGCTGCTGTTGGCCGAGTATCTGCAACAGTTCCACAAAGGCTTCGCGGTCTTCCAGTACCTCTCCCTGCGCGGGATTCTCGGGGTGCTTACCGCGTTGTCGCTGGCGCTGTGGCTGGGGCCGTGGATGATCCGTACCCTGCAAATTCGCCAGATCGGCCAGGCCGTTCGCAATGACGGGCCGCAGTCGCACCTGTCCAAGTCCGGTACGCCGACCATGGGCGGGGCATTGATCCTGTCTGCCATTGCCGTCAGTACCTTGCTGTGGGCTGACCTGACCAACCGTTATGTCTGGGTGGTGCTGATCGTTACCCTGGCCTTCGGTGCCATCGGCTGGGTCGACGACTACCGCAAGGTCATCGAGAAGAACTCCCGCGGCCTGCCAAGTCGCTGGAAGTACTTCTGGCAGTCGGTGTTCGGCCTGGCTGCGGCGGTGTTCCTCTACAAGACGGCCCCGACCAGTGTCGAGACCACCCTGATACTGCCGTTCATCAAGGACGTTACCATCCCCCTGGGCATCGGTTTCGTGGTGCTGACTTACTTCGTCATCGTCGGCTCCAGCAACGCCGTGAACCTGACCGACGGCCTGGATGGCCTTGCCATCATGCCGACCGTGATGGTCGGCGGGGCGCTGGGCATCTTCTGCTACTTGTCGGGCAACGTGAAATTCGCCGAGTACCTGTTGATCCCGTACGTACCCGGCTCTGGTGAGCTGATCGTGTTCTGCGGCGCACTGATCGGTGCCGGCCTGGGCTTTCTGTGGTTCAACACCTACCCGGCACAAGTGTTCATGGGCGACGTGGGCGCACTGGCGCTGGGCGCGGCGCTGGGCACCATCGCCGTGATCGTGCGCCAGGAGATCGTGCTGTTCATCATGGGCGGTGTGTTCGTGATGGAAACCCTGTCCGTGGTCATCCAGGTCGCTTCCTTCAAGCTGACCGGCAAGCGCGTGTTCCGCATGGCGCCGATTCACCACCACTTTGAACTCAAGGGCTGGCCAGAGCCACGCGTGATCGTCCGCTTCTGGATTATCACCGTGATCCTGGTGCTGATTGGCCTTGCCACCCTGAAACTGAGGTAGATGCGCGTGTCACTGATCGCTTCCGACCAATTCCGCATCGTTGTCGGCCTCGGCAAGAGCGGCATGTCCCTGGTTCGCTTCCTGGCGAGCCGGGGCATTGCCTTTGCGGTCGCCGATACCCGCGAGCAACCGCCGGAACTGGAAACCCTGCGCCGAGATTACCCGCAGGTGGAAGTACGCTGTGGCGAGCTTGACGTGGACTTCCTGTGCCGCGCCAGCGAGCTTTATGTCAGCCCAGGCCTGGCCTTGGCTACGCCGGCGCTGCAACAAGCCGCTGCCCGCGGGGTCAAGCTGTCCGGCGACATTGAACTGTTTGCGCGCAACGCCAAGGCACCGATCATCGCCATCAGTGGATCGAATGCCAAGAGCACCGTCACCACCCTGGTCGGCGAAATGGCCGCCAGGGCGGGCAAGCGCGTAGCGGTTGGCGGCAACCTCGGCACCCCGGCCCTCGACTTGTTGGCCGATGACATCGAGCTGTACGTGATGGAGCTGTCCAGCTTCCAACTGGAAACCACCGACCAGCTCAATGCCGAAGTCGCCACGGTGCTGAACATTAGCGAAGACCACATGGACCGCTACAGTGGCCTGCCGGCTTACCACCTGGCCAAGCACCGCATCTTCCGTGGTGCACGGCAGGTGGTGGTCAATCGCCAGGACGCGCTCAGCCGTCCCCTGCCGGTCGAAGGCCGCCCCTGCTGGACCTTTGGCCTGGGCGAGCCCGACTTCAAGGCCTTCGGCCTGCGCGAGGTGGACGGCGAGAAGTACCTTGCCTTCGCGTTCCAGGCCCTGATGCCGGTGCGCGAACTCAAGGTGCGCGGTGCTCATAACCAAAGCAATGCGCTGGCCGCACTGGCCCTGGGCCATGCGGCGGGGCTGCCTTTCGAGCCGATGCTGCAAGCGCTGCGTGAATTCACGGGGCTCGCTCACCGCTGCCAGTGGGTACGTGAGCGCAACGGGGTGAACTGGTACGACGACTCCAAGGCCACCAACGTGGGCGCCGCACTGGCAGCCATCGAAGGCCTGGGTGCCGATACAACAGGCAAGCTGGTGCTGATTGCCGGAGGCGACGGCAAGGGCGCCGATTTTGCCGCGCTGCGCGAACCGATCCGGCGCTATTGCCGCGCCGTGGTGTTGCTCGGCCGTGATGCTGGACGCCTGGGGCAGGCCCTCGGCGATGCTGCGCCGCTGGTGCGGGTAGCCTCCCTGGACGACGCTGTGCAGCGCTGCGCCGAATTGGCACAGCCCGGTGATGCCGTGCTGCTGTCGCCAGCCTGCGCCAGCCTCGACATGTTCAAGAACTTCGAAGAACGCGGGCGCCTGTTTGCCCAGGCAGCGGGAGCACTGGCATGATCTTCGGCATCCTCAAGCCCTACCCGTCGCCGCTGATCAGCGGCCGTGGCATCGACCTGGACTTCCCTCTGCTGGCCGGTTGCCTGGCGCTGCTGGGCCTTGGCCTGGTGATGATCACCTCCGCCTCCTCGGAAGTGGCCGCCGTCCAGTCCGGCAACCCGCTTTACCACATGTACCGGCACCTGGTTTACGTCTTCCTCGGGCTGGTTGCCTGTGGCGCGACCATGATGGTGCCGATCGCCACTTGGCAGCGCATGGGTTTCATGATGCTGCTCGGTGCCTTTGGCCTGCTGGTCATGGTGCTGGTGCCCGGCATCGGGCGCGAGGTCAACGGTTCGATGCGCTGGATCGGCTTTAGCTTCTTCAACGTCCAGCCTTCAGAAATCGCCAAGGTATTCGTGGTCATCTACCTTGCCGGCTACCTGGTACGCCGGCAGACCGAGGTACGTGAGAGCTGGATGGGCTTTTTCAAGCCGTTCATCGTGTTGCTGCCCATGGCCGGTTTGCTGCTGATGGAGCCTGACTTTGGCGCCACCGTGGTGATGATGGGGGCCGCGGCTGCCATGCTGTTCCTGGGTGGGGTGGGGCTGTTCCGCTTCAGCCTGATGGTGGTGCTGGCGGTCGTGGCGGTGTTTGTGCTGGTGCAGGCGCAGCCCTATCGAATGGCGCGACTGATCACCTTCACCGACCCCTGGTCCGATCAGTTTGGCTCCGGCTACCAGTTGACCCAGGCCCTGATCGCATTCGGGCGGGGCGAGTGGCTGGGCGTGGGCCTGGGCAACAGCGTGCAGAAGCAGTTCTACCTGCCTGAAGCGCACACCGACTTCGTGTTCTCGGTGCTGGCCGAAGAGCTGGGTGTGGTTGGCTCGCTGGTCACCATCGCGCTATTCGTCTTCGTCACCATTCGCGCGCTTTACATCGGGCTGTGGGCCGAGAAAGCCAAACAGTTCTTCGCCGCGTACATGGCTTTTGGCCTGGCCTTCCTGTGGATTGGTCAGTTCCTGATCAACATTGGCGTGAACGTCGGCCTGCTGCCGACCAAGGGCCTGACCCTGCCGTTCCTCAGCTATGGCGGCAGCTCGCTGGTCATCTGCTGCGCGTGCGTGGGGCTGCTGCTGCGCATCGAATGGGAAAGCCGTACCCATCTGGGCAGCGAAGAACATGAATTCAGCGAGAGCGACTTTGCCGAGGAGCCTGCCCATGGCCGCTGAAGACAAGAACGTATTGATCATGGCTGGCGGAACCGGCGGTCACGTGTTCCCGGCGCTGGCTTGTGCGCGCGAGTTCCAGGCGCGTGGCTACACCGTGCACTGGCTGGGCACCCCGCGAGGGATCGAGAATGAACTGGTGCCCCAGGCCGGGCTTACCCTGCATCGGATCCAAGTCAGCGGCCTGCGTGGCAAGGGCAAGCTATCGCTGCTCAAGGCCCCTTTGACCCTGGTCAAGGCCGTGCTGCAGGCCCGGCGCATCATCCACACGCTCAAGCCTGCCTGTGTGCTGGGCTTCGGCGGGTATGTCACAGGCCCCGGCGGCGTGGCGGCGCGCCTTTGCGGGGTACCGCTGATCATTCATGAGCAAAATGCCCGCGCCGGCACCGCCAACCGCTCGCTGGTACCCCTGGCCGCACGGGTATGTGAAGCCTTCCCCGACACCTTCCCGGCCAGTGAAAAGCGCCGCACCACAGGCAATCCGGTGCGTGCCGAACTGTTCATGGATGCCGAGCGTCCTGCGCTTGGCCAGCGTCAACCGCACCTGCTGGTGCTCGGCGGTAGCCTGGGCGCGGAACCCTTGAACACATTGTTGCCTAAAGCGCTGGCCGAAGTGCCCGAAGCCGTGCGGCCCCAGGTGTTCCACCAGGCTGGTAAGCAACATGCGTCGATCACCGCCGAGCGGTACCGCCAAGCCGGTGTCCAGGCGCAGGTCGAGCCCTTCATCAAGGACATGGCCCAAGCCTATGGCTGGGCCGACCTGGTGGTGTGCCGTGCCGGGGCCCTGACCGTCAGCGAGCTGGCGGCAGCGGGCCTGCCCTCGATGCTGGTGCCCTTGCCCCATGCGATCGACGACCACCAGACCCATAACGCCCATTATCTGGCCCGCGAAGGCGCTGCCTTCCTGATGCCACAAGCGACAACTGGCGCAGCGCAGCTCGCTGAACGCCTGAACGAGGTGCTGATGCAACCCGAGAAACTGACTGTCATGGCCGGTACCGCAAGGCGACTGGCCAAACCTGCTGCAACCAGCACCGTCGTCGATATCTGCCTGGAGGTGGCCCGTGGTTGAGAGCCAGAAAGCCATGCCCCAGCCCAAGATGGGCCGTATTCGTCGTATCCATTTCGTGGGTATCGGCGGTGTCGGCATGTGCGGTATCGCCGAGGTATTGCTGAACCTGGGCTACGAGGTATCCGGTTCGGACCTCAAGGTCTCGCCTGTGACCGAGCGCCTGGAGTCGTTCGGCGCGCAGATCTTCGTTGGCCATCGTGCAGAGAACGCTGCGACCGCTGACGTGCTGGTGGTGTCCAGCGCCATCAACCCGGCCAACCCTGAAGTGGCCACTGCCCTGGAACGTCGCATTCCCGTGGTGCCACGGGCAGAGATGCTGGCCGAACTCATGCGCTACCGCCATGGCGTGGCCGTGGCCGGCACCCACGGCAAGACCACCACCACCAGCCTGCTGGCCTCGGTATTCGCCGCCGGTGGGCTGGACCCCACGTTCGTTATCGGTGGCCGCTTGACTGCAGCGGGCACCAACGCCCAGCTAGGCACCAGCCGTTACCTGATTGCCGAAGCCGATGAAAGCGACGCCAGCTTCCTGCACCTGCAACCGATGGTCGCCGTAGTCACCAACATCGACGCCGACCACATGGCCACCTACGAAGGGGACTTCAACAAACTGAAGAAGACCTTCGTCGAGTTCCTGCACAACCTGCCGTTCTATGGCCTGGCCGTGATGTGCCTGGATGATCCGGTGGTGCGCGAGATCCTGCCCCAGGTCAAGCGCCCGACGGTCACCTACGGCTTCAGCGAAGAAGCCGATATCCGCGCCATCAATGTTCGTCAGCAAGGCATGCAGACGCATTTCACCGTCTTGCGCCGCGACTGCGAGCCGCTGGAGGTTTCGGTGAACATGCCGGGCAACCACAATGTGCTCAATGCACTGGCGACCATCGCCATCGCCACCGACGAAGGCATTCCCGACCAGGCCATTCTCCAGGGGCTCTCCGGGTTTCAGGGCGTGGGCCGTCGGTTCCAGGTGTACGGTGAGCTGCCCGTGGAGGGCGGCAGCGTGATGCTGGTGGACGATTACGGTCATCACCCCACTGAAGTGGCCGCCGTGATCAAGGCCGTGCGTGGCGGCTGGCCAAGCCGCCGGCTGGTGATCGTCTACCAGCCGCACCGCTACAGCCGCACCCGCGACCTGTACGACGACTTCGTCCAGGTGCTCGGTGATGCCAACGTGCTGCTGCTGATGGAAGTCTACCCGGCCGGCGAAGAGCCGATCCCGGGGGCCGATAGCCGCCAGCTGTGCCACAGCATTCGCCAGCGCGGCAAGCTGGACCCGATCTACATCGAGCGCGGCGCCGAGCTGGCGCCGCTGGTCCAGCCGTTGCTGCGTGCCGGCGACATCCTGATCTGCCAAGGTGCCGGCGATGTCGGCGGCCTGGCTCCGCAATTGATGAAAAGCCCGCTGTTTGCCGGCGCCGTGCAGGAGACGTCGAAATGACCAGCGCCTACGACACATTGCCCAGCACCCTGGACGTCAAGGCGTTCGGTCGCGTCGCTGTGCTCTATGGGGGCAAGAGCGCCGAGCGGGAAGTCTCGCTCAAGTCCGGCGCCGCCGTGATTGGCGCGCTCACAGAAGCCGGTGTGGACGTCGTCGCCATCGACGTGGGCGATGACCTGCTTGCGCGTCTGCAAAGCGAAAAAATCGACCGTGCCTTCATCATCCTGCACGGCCGCGGTGGTGAAGACGGCAGCATGCAAGGGCTGCTCGAGTGCCTGGGCATTCCTTACACCGGCAGCAGCATCCTGGCTTCTGCCTTGGCGATGGACAAGCTGCGCACCAAGCAGGTGTGGCAGAGCCTGGGTATTCCTACCCCGCGGCATGCTGTATTGGCCAGCGAAAGCGATTGTTTGCGTGCCAGTACGGAACTGGGCTTCCCGCTTATCGTCAAACCTGCCCATGAAGGCTCCAGCATCGGCATGGCCAAGGTGAACAGCGAGCAGGAACTGGTCGCCGCCTGGCAAGAGGCCGCCAAATACGATTCTCAGGTACTCGTGGAACAGTGGATTCACGGCCCGGAGTTCACCATTGCGGTGTTGCGCGGGCAGGTGCTGCCGCCGATTGCCCTGGGAACGCCCCACGTGTTCTACGACTACGACGCCAAATACATCGCCAACGATACCCAGTACCGCATTCCCTGTGGGCTCGATAGCGCCAAGGAGCAGGAACTGATCGATCTGACCGCCCGCGCTTGCGATGCCATTGGCATCGAAGGCTGGGGGCGGCTGGACGTGATGCAGGACGAGCAGGGCCGGTTCTGGCTGCTCGAAGTAAACACCGCCCCAGGCATGACTGATCATAGCCTGGTGCCCATGGCGGCCCGCGCGGCCGGCTTGGACTTCCAGCAACTGGTGCTGGCGATCCTGGCCGACAGCGTGGCGACGCGAGGTTAATCATCATGCAGGGCGCAATGGTACGTCAGCAGCAACCCGTTACCGGCCGCAGCAAGCCGGTGCCGCGTGGTGCCAGCCGGCTGGTGGCCGACGAGCCCGTATCGGCGCGCCTGCCGCGTCCAAGCCTGGGCGGCCTCAAGCGCCTGCTGTGGCCGGTGCTGCTGGTAGCCGCAGGCTTCGGCGCCTACGAGGGTGCCATACGGCTCATGCCGTATGCCGACCGGCCGATCACCAAGATCGACGTGCAGGGCGACCTGACCTACATCAGCCAGCAGTCGGTGCAGCAGCGCATCGCACCCTATGTGGCCGCAAGCTTCTTCACCGTCGACCTGCCGGCGATGCGCAAGGAGCTCGAGCAGATGCCCTGGATCGCCCATGCCGAAGTGCGCCGGGTATGGCCGGATGAAGTGGTGATTCGCCTCGAGGAACAACTGCCGGTGGCGCGCTGGGGCGATGCCGCCTTGCTCAACAACCAGGGCCAGGCCTTCACGCCGCGCGAACTGGCCAACTACGAGCACCTGCCACAACTGGCCGGCCCCCAGCGGGCCCAGCAGCAGGTCATGCAGCAGTATCAGATATTGAGCCAGATGCTGCGCCCCTTAGGCTTCTCCATCGCGCGCCTGGAGCTGCGCGAGCGAGGCAGCTGGTTCCTGACCACGGGCGCGAGCAGCGCAGGGCCCGGTATCGAGCTGCTGCTGGGGCGCGACCATCTGGTCGAAAAGATGCGCCGTTTCATTGCCATTTACGACAAGACGCTTAAAGAGCAGATCGCCAACATCGCCCGCATCGATCTGCGATATGCCAACGGGCTTGCCGTTGGCTGGCGGGAACCGATTGCACCGACGACGGCCCAACCCGCCGTTGCGAAGAATTAGAGAGAGGCAGGACCATGGCAAACGCGCATAGCGGCAAAATGATCGTCGGGCTGGACATCGGTACCTCCAAGGTAGTGGCCTTGGTAGGTGAGGTGGGCGAAGACGGCACGCTGGAAATCGTCGGGATCGGCACTCACCCGTCCCGCGGCCTGAAAAAAGGCGTGGTGGTGAACATCGAGTCCACCGTGCAATCGATCCAGCGCGCCGTCGAAGAAGCACAGCTGATGGCGGGTTGCCGCATTCACTCGGCCTTCGTGGGCGTCGCTGGCAATCACATCCGCAGCCTGAACTCCCATGGCATCGTCGCCATTCGCGATCGCGAAGTCAGCCTGGCCGACCTTGAGCGTGTGCTCGATGCGGCCCAGGCGGTGGCCATTCCGGCGGACCAGCGGGTGCTGCACACGCTGCCCCAGGACTATGTGATCGATAACCAGGAAGGGGTGCGCGAACCGCTCGGCATGTCGGGCGTTCGCCTGGAAGCCAAGGTTCACGTGGTGACCTGCGCCGTCAATGCTGCGCAGAACATCGAGAAGTGCGTACGCCGCTGCGGCCTTGAAATCGACGACATCATTCTCGAGCAACTGGCATCGGCCTATTCGGTACTGACCGACGACGAAAAAGAGCTGGGCGTGTGCCTGGTCGACATCGGCGGCGGCACCACCGACATCGCGATCTTCACCGAAGGCGCGATTCGCCACACCGCGGTCATCCCGATTGCCGGGGACCAGGTGACCAATGACATTGCCATGGCCCTGCGTACGCCCACACAGTATGCCGAGGAAATCAAGATTCGGTATGCCTGCGCCCTGGCCAAGCTGGCAGGTGCGGGTGAAACCATCAAGGTGCCAAGCGTTGGCGACCGTCCTCCGCGCGAACTGTCGCGTCAGGCGTTGGCCGAAGTGGTCGAGCCGCGTTACGACGAACTCTTCACCCTGATCCAGGCTGAACTTCGTCGCAGCGGTTACGAGGACCTGGTGCCTGCCGGCATCGTCCTGACCGGCGGCACCGCCAAGATGGAAGGCGCGGTCGAGCTGGCCGAGGAAATTTTCCACATGCCGGTACGCCTGGGCGTACCGCACAGCGTGCGCGGCCTGAGCGACGTGGTACGCAACCCGATTTATTCCACCGGTGTGGGCTTGCTTACCTACGGGCTGCACAAGCAGACCGAAGACCTGCCCTTGACCGGCAACAGCAGCAGCAACAACAGCTATGGCGATGAACCGAAGGCCCCAGTGCTTGAGCGCTTCAAGCGGTGGGTACAAGGCAACTTCTAAGTTTCAAAGCAGTAGTGGTAGGCGCGACAACTAGAGAACTGTAAGGAGAGGGAAAATGTTCGAGCTCGTAGACAACGTCCCGCAAAGCCCGGTCATCAAGGTGATCGGCGTCGGTGGTGGTGGTGGTAACGCCGTCAATCACATGGTCAAGAGCAGCATCGAGGGCGTGGAGTTCATCTGCGCCAACACCGATGCCCAGGCGCTCAAGAACATTGGTGCGCGCACCATCCTGCAACTGGGCACTGGCGTGACCAAGGGCCTGGGTGCTGGCGCCAATCCGGAAGTCGGTCGTCAGGCCGCGCTGGAAGACCGTGAGCGCATCGCCGAAGTGCTGCAAGGCACCAACATGGTGTTCATCACCACAGGCATGGGCGGCGGTACCGGTACCGGTGCAGCGCCGATCATTGCCGAAGTGGCCAAGGAAATGGGCATCCTCACCGTTGCAGTGGTGACCCGTCCGTTCCCGTTCGAAGGTCGCAAACGCATGCAGATCGCCGATGAAGGCATCCGCATGCTGGCCGAAAGCGTCGACTCGCTGATCACTATCCCCAACGAGAAGCTGCTGACCATCCTGGGCAAGGACGCAAGCCTGCTGTCCGCGTTCGCCAAGGCCGATGACGTGTTGGCCGGAGCCGTTCGCGGTATCTCCGACATCATCAAGCGCCCGGGCATGATCAACGTCGACTTTGCCGACGTGCGTACCGTGATGGGTGAAATGGGCATGGCCATGATGGGTACTGGCTGCGCCAGCGGCCCGAACCGTGCTCGCGAGGCGACCGAGGCGGCGATCCGCAACCCGCTGCTCGAAGACGTCAACCTGCAGGGCGCCCGTGGCATCCTGGTCAACATCACCGCAGGTCCGGACCTTTCCCTGGGTGAGTACTCCGACGTGGGTAGCATCATCGAGGCGTTCGCCTCCGACCATGCCATGGTCAAGGTCGGTACCGTGATCGACCCGGACATGCGCGACGAGCTGCATGTCACCGTCGTGGCCACCGGTCTGGGTGCGCGCATCGAGAAGCCGGTCAAGGTGGTGGACAACACCCTGCAGACTGCCCAGCAGGCCTACGAGGCATCCAACCCTGCCCCTGCGCGTCAGGAGCAGCCAGCGGTCAACTACCGTGATCTGGAGCGCCCGACCGTCATGCGCAACCAGGCGCACGCGGGTGCGGCAGCTGCGGCCAAGCTGAACCCTCAGGATGACCTGGATTATCTCGATATTCCGGCCTTCCTGCGTCGTCAGGCTGATTAATGAAATTTATCAGGGCTATGAAGGTGATTGGTATTCATCAAAGGTTGGGTCTGGTATTATCGCCAGCCTTTGTTGATAACTGTTCGCAATTTGCGCTGAAGCGGCCAATGCCATGATTAAACAACGCACCCTGAAGAATACCATCCGTGCCACAGGTGTCGGTCTGCACTCTGGGGAGAAGGTCTACCTGACCCTCAAGCCTGCGCCTGTTGACACCGGCATCGTCTTCCGCCGCGCCGACCTCGACCCTGTGGTCGAGATCCCGGCGCGTGCGGCCAATGTCGGCGAGACAACCATGTCCACGACGCTGGTCAACGGTGACGTCAAGGTCGATACGGTCGAGCATCTGCTCTCCGCCATGGCGGGCCTGGGCATCGATAACGCCTACGTCGAGCTCTCCGCCTCGGAAGTACCGATCATGGATGGCAGCGCCGGACCTTTCGTATTCCTGATTCAGTCTGCCGGCCTGGAAGAACAGGACGCAGCCAAGAAGTTCATCCGCATCCTGCGTGAGGTGACAGTGCAAGAGGGCGACAAGCGCGCCACCTTCCTGCCTTTCGAGGGGTTCAAGGTGAGCTTCGAGATCGACTTCGATCACCCGGTGCTTCGCAACCGGACCCAGAGCGCAAGCGTCGACTTCTCCAGCACCTCGTTCGTGAAGGAAGTCAGCCGCGCCCGCACCTTTGGCTTCATGCGTGACATCGAATACCTGCGCAAGCACAACCTTGCGCTGGGCGGCAGTGTGGAGAACGCCATTGTGGTCGACGAGGAAGGCGTGTTGAACGAAGACGGTCTTCGCTACGAAGACGAGTTCGTCAAACACAAGATTCTCGACGCCATTGGCGACCTGTACCTGCTGGGCAACAGCCTGATTGGCGAGTTCAAGGGCTTCAAGTCCGGCCACGCGCTGAACAACCAGCTGTTGCGCAAGCTGATTGCCGAAACCGATGCCTGGGAAGTGGTCACTTTCGAAGATGCCAGCACGGCGCCGATCTCGTATATGCGTCCTGTCGCGGCTGTGTAAGCTCGAACACTCTCTAGTTCATTGAGGCCACCTTCGGGTGGCCTTTTTTATGGGCGGCTTCGTGCAGCAATTGCCAGGTCGTTAGTTGGTAGGGCGCCTGACCAAGCTTCGCAGTCCTTCTGCCTGCTGTCTTGGGCATCGTCTGGCCTGGCCTGCTCCGCACGCCAGAACTGGCGCTCAGTCCTTGGCCTGCGCATGCGCCGCCAGGCGCTCCAGTGCTGCCCGCAGTTTCGCGTCAGTGATGCCTTCGGCCGTCTGCATCAGGCTCTGGGCTGCGCTGTTGGACAATTCGGCCGCATGCCCGCCGCGCTTGGCGGGTACCAGGGGTGGCTGCACCTTGAAAAGAATACGCCTGAGATTGCCGAACGCATCGGTTGCCTGCAATGCCGCCATCAGGCGTTTTTGCTGGTAACGCAGGCGCGTGGCCCAGTGCCCGTCGGTGACCACAAGCAGCAGGGTACCGTCGCGCCATGACGCCACGTGGCAGTGCTCACGTGCAGCCGGTTGCAACTGGCCTTCGACCAGGCGTTGCAGGTGCTCCAGGCGCTCGGCCTGGTTGAGCAGCAGGCGCAGCGGGCGAACCTGGCGCAGCAACGCCGATGGCGGCTGGGCGGGGGAGGGTTTGTAGGCCATGGGTGTACGCATGAGGTTACAAGTAGGGCAGTCTAACACTTCAGCGTCAGTCCCGATCACCTGGCGGTTGAGCCCACTGGCCGAGCGCAGGGCTCGACGTACAGGCGCCAGGCCCTGCAAGGTACCCGGCACAGGCGAGTGTTGAACGCTTTCATCTTTTCAGGTCTTGAACTCAGGGGAAATGCCCCTATCTAAGACACGCCCCTGTAAAAGCGCTGTGCCAGCATCGTGGAATCCACCACTTTCATCACCATCGTTTCCGGGTAGAATGCTCGTTCGCATGCGGCCTTAGGGCTGCACGGGCGACTCATGGGGCCGCCCTCCATCCCTACGTGTGGAAGATCCTGCCAATATGTTTGCGCCTTTGTTAAAGAAACTTTTTGGAAGCAAGAACGAGCGTGAAGTCAAACGCATGCTCAAGACGGTGAGTATCGTCAATGCCTTCGAAGAGAAGATGGTGGCCCTCTCCGACGAGCAGCTGCGTGGCAAGACTGCCGAGTTCAAGGAGCGTTTGGCCAAAGGCGAAACACTGGACCAACTCCTGCCCGAAGCCTTCGCCGTCGCCCGTGAGGCCGGCAAGCGCGTGATGGGCATGCGTCACTTCGACGTTCAGCTCATTGGCGGCATGACCCTGCACGAGGGCATGATCGCGGAGATGCGCACCGGTGAGGGCAAGACCCTAGTCGGTACCTTGGCCGTCTACCTCAATGCGTTGTCCGGCAAGGGCGTGCACGTGGTCACCGTCAACGACTACCTTGCTCGTCGTGACGCCAACTGGATGCGCCCGCTGTACGAATTCCTCGGCCTGTCGGTCGGTATCGTCTCTGCGTTCCAGCCGCCCGAAGAAAAGCGCGCAGCCTACGCTGCCGACATCACGTACGGCACCAACAACGAATTCGGCTTCGACTACCTGCGCGACAACATGGCGTTCAGCCAGGACGAGAAGTTCCAGCGTGAACTGAACTTCGCCGTGATCGACGAAGTGGACTCGATCCTCATCGACGAAGCCCGTACGCCGTTGATCATTTCCGGCCAGGCCGAGGACAGCTCCAAGCTGTACATCGAGATCAACCGCCTGATCCCTCGCCTGACCCAGCACATCGAGGAAGTCGAAGGCCAGGTCACCCAGGAAGGCCACTTCACCATCGACGAGAAGACCCGCCAGGTCGAGCTCAACGAAGCCGGTCACCAGTTCATCGAGGAAATGCTCACCCAGGTCGGTCTGCTGGCCGAGGGCGAGAGCCTGTACTCGGCGCACAACCTGGGCCTGCTGACGCACGTCTATGCCGGTCTGCGCGCGCACAAGCTGTTCCATCGCAACGTCGAATACATCGTGCAGGACGGCCAGGTGCTGCTGATCGACGAGCACACTGGGCGTACCATGCCGGGTCGCCGTCTGTCCGAAGGCCTGCACCAAGCCATCGAGGCCAAGGAAAACCTCAACATCCAGGCCGAGAGCCAGACCCTGGCCTCCACCACGTTCCAGAACTACTTCCGTCTGTACTCGAAACTGTCGGGCATGACCGGCACCGCCGATACCGAGGCTTTCGAGTTCGCCCAGATCTACGCCCTGAACGTGATGGTCATTCCGCCGAACAAGCCCCTGGCGCGCAAGGACCACAACGACCTGGTGTACCTGACCGCCGAAGAGAAGTACGCCGCGATCATCGCCGACATCAAGGAAACCCTGAAGCAGGGTCGGCCGGTGCTGGTGGGTACGGCGACCATCGAAACCTCCGAGCACATGTCCAACCTGCTGCACAAGGAAGGCATCGAACACAAGGTACTGAACGCCAAGTACCACGAGAAGGAAGCCGAGATCATCGCCCAGGCCGGCGCGCCAGGCGCGCTGACCATTGCCACCAACATGGCCGGTCGTGGTACCGACATCCTGTTGGGCGGTAACTGGGAAGCTGAAGTGGCCGCACTGGAAAACCCCACGGACGAGCAGATCGCGCACATCAAGGCCGACTGGCAGAAGCGTCACCAGCAGGTGATCGAGTCCGGTGGCCTGCACGTCATCGCCTCCGAGCGTCACGAATCGCGTCGTATCGACAACCAGCTGCGCGGTCGTTCCGGTCGCCAGGGTGACCCGGGTTCCAGCCGCTTCTACCTCTCGCTCGAAGACAGCCTGATGCGCATCTTCGCCTCTGATCGGGTGAAGAACTTCATGAAGGCGCTGGGCATGCAGTCGGGCGAAGCCATCGAACACCGCATGGTCACCAACGCCATCGAGAAGGCCCAGCGCAAGGTCGAAGGCCGCAACTTCGATATCCGCAAGCAATTGCTCGAATACGACGACGTGGCCAACGAGCAGCGCAAGGTCATCTACCACATGCGCAACAGCCTGCTGGCCGCAGAGAACGTCGGCGACACCATTGCCGAATTCCGCAAGGAAGTGCTCGATGCCACCATCAGCCAGCACATCCCGCCGCAGTCGCTGCCTGAGCAGTGGGACGTGGCCGGCCTGGAAGCCTCGCTGTCCAGTGACTTTGCCATGAAGTTGCCGATCCAGCAGTGGCTCGACGAAGACGACCACCTCTACGAAGAAACCCTGCGCGAGAAACTGCTGCACGAAATCACCACGGCCTACACCGAGAAAGAGGACCAGGCCGGGATGGAAGCACTGCGCACCTTCGAGAAGCAGATCCTGCTGCGCGTGCTGGACGACCTGTGGAAGGACCACCTGTCGACCATGGACCACCTGCGTCATGGTATCCACCTGCGCGGCTACGCCCAGAAGAACCCGAAGCAGGAGTACAAGCGCGAGTCGTTCACCCTGTTCCAGGAGCTGCTCGAGTCGATCAAACGCGACGCCATCCGTGTGCTCTCGCACGTTCAGGTTCGCCGCGAAGACCCTGCCGAGGAAGAAGCACGCCTGCGCCGCGACGCCGAAGAGCTGGCCAGCCGCATGCAGTTCGAGCACGCGCCAGCACCTGGTCTTGAAAGCGAGCAGTTGGCCGAGGAGGGCGCTGAGGTAGCCGTGGCTGCCGAGCCTGTGCGCAATGAGCAGAAACTGGGTCGCAACGAGCCGTGCTGGTGTGGTTCGGGCAAGAAGTTCAAGCACTGCCACGGCCAGATCGAGTGATCTGACCGCTGGGCCGTCACAAGGCGCACGCCGTCTTGTGGGCCGCTCAATGCCAAGGGGCTACTGCGCAGCTCATCGCCGGCACGCCACTGCCGGACTGGGTTGCGCCGATTCAAGCCATACGGTGTGCCTGGTTCGGCCGGGCTTGCCAGAGATGGGCCGCACCGCGGCCCTTTTTTTCACCAAACGTATCTTCTAGGAGCGCTCCAATGGCTGTTGGTCTTGGTCCTTTGCCTACGCTGCACCCTGTCCCGGGTTTCGAACTCGGCATTGCCTCTGCCGGCATCAAGCGCCCGGGGCGCAAGGATGTGGTGGTCATGCGCTGCGCCGAGGGTTCGAGTGTGGCCGGTGTGTTCACCCTCAACGCCTTTTGCGCCGCCCCCGTGATCCTGGCCAAGCAGCGGGTACAGGGCACCGTGCGCTACCTGTTGACCAACACGGGCAATGCCAATGCCGGCACGGGCGCCCCTGGCCTGGAAGCGGCGCAGCGAACCTGCGCAAAACTCGCCGAGCTTGCCGGTGTGCCCGCCGAGTCGGTTTTGCCGTTCTCCACCGGCGTGATTGGTGAGCCCCTGCCGGTCGAGAAGATCGAAGGCGCCTTGCAAGCTGCCCTGGATAACTTGTCGGAAAACAACTGGGCTGAAGCGGCCACAGGCATCATGACCACCGACACCTTGCCCAAGGGCGCGAGCCGTCAGTTCCAGCACGACGGCGTGACCGTGACCGTAACCGGTATCAGCAAGGGTGCGGGCATGATCCGCCCGAACATGGCAACCATGCTGGGCTACATCGCCACCGACGCCAAGGTCGCGCCAGGGGTACTCAAGGACTTGATGCTGGACGGGGCCAACAAATCGTTCAACCGCATCACCATCGACGGCGATACCTCGACCAACGACTGCTGCATGCTCATCGCCACCGGTCAGGCCGACCTGCCGGAAGTCACCCAGGCCAGCGGAGCCCTGTTCGAAGCCCTGAAAAAGGCAGTCTTCGAGGTTTGCATGGAGGTGGCCCAGGCCATTGTCCGTGACGGTGAAGGGGCGACCAAGTTCGTGACCGTGCAGGTCAACGGCGGTGGCAATCATCAGGAATGCCTGGACGTTGGCTACGCCGTGGCGCACTCGCCGCTGATCAAGACCGCACTGTTCGCCTCCGATCCGAACTGGGGCCGCATCCTTGCAGCGGTTGGGCGTGCCGGCGTGCCCGCGCTGGATGTGAGCCTGATCGATGTGTACCTGGATGAGGTGTGCATTGCCAGCCAGGGCGGCCGCAGCCCAAGCTACACCGAAGACCAGGGCGCCCGGGTGATGGCCCAGGAAGAAATCACCATCCGTATCGACCTTGGCCGTGGTCAGTGCAGTGAAACCATCTGGACCACCGACCTTTCTCACGAATACGTGAAGATCAACGCCGAGTACCGCACCTGATGCCGCCGGGGCCGTTCGCGGTCCCGATGTTTCAATGCCAAGGGAGCAAAACCATGAGCTTTATGCCAACCCCATCGTCCATGGTCGGCGTGACAGAGCGTGACCGATGAAACGGGTTCACGTCGTTGCAGCCGTGATTCGGGGTATGGACGGGCGGATACTCATCGCCCGTCGCGCCGACACCCAACACCAGGGCGGCCTCTGGGAGTTTCCGGGAGGCAAGGTGGAGCCAGGGGAAAGCGTCGAGGCCGCGCTGGCGCGTGAGCTCGACGAGGAGCTGGGCATCCAGGTAACCCGCTCGCGGCCCTTGATCAAGGTCAGTCACGATTACCCCGACAAACACGTACTGCTTGAGGTACGCGAGGTCGAGGCCTTCACCGGTGAGCCCCATGGCGCGGAGGGGCAACCGCTGGCCTGGGTCGCGCCGCGCGAGCTGCCGGACCATGCGTTTCCCGAGGCCAACAAGCCCATCGTCACCGCTGCCCGGCTGCCGGATCAGTACCTGATCACACCGGACGGCCTGGACGTGCCTGACATGCTCAAGGGGATCCAGAAGGCCGTGGCCAATGGCATCCGGCTGATCCAGTTGCGTGCACCGGACATGTACGACCCCAAGTATCGGGATGTGGCGGTGGATGCGGTGGGGTTATGCGCTGGCAAGGCCCAGCTGATGCTCAAGGGGCCGCTGGAATGGCTGGGCGACTTCCCGTCGGCAGGCTGGCACCTGACCGCGGCGCAGTTGCGCAAGTATGCCGACAAGGGCAGGCCGTTCCCGGTCCAGCGTTGGCTTGCCGCCTCCTGCCACAACGCCGAGGAGCTTGCCCTGGCCAAACAAATGGGGGTGGACTTCGTCACCCTGTCGCCGGTCCAGCCTACCGAAAGCCATCCACAGGCCGCGCCGCTTGGCTGGGAACAGGCCCAGCGCCTGATTGCCGGGTTCGACCAGCCGGTGTACCTGCTCGGTGGCGTGGGGCCAGAGGCGCGCGAGCAAGCCTGGCTAGCCGGGGCGCAGGGCGTTGCGGGTATCAGGGCGTTCTGGCCGGCTCTTTGACGGCGGGCCAGTGCGGCAAGCGCCAAGGCGTCAGCCCTGAGGTTTTTCGGCGGGCTGCCACAGCACTTCAGCAATCCCTTGCCGCCTGCCAATGATGCGGGCGGCAACGAACAGCAGGTCCGATAGGCGGTTGATGTACGCCAGGCCGACACCTTCCAGTGGCTCTACGGTATTGAGGTGCTGGCAGCGTCGCTCGGCGCTGCGTGCCAGGCTGCGGCACACGTGCGCCTGGGCGACCAGCGCCGACCCGCTGGGCAGGATGAAATTCTTCAATGGGCCCAGTTCGTCGTTCCACACATCGATGGCCGCCTCCAGCCGCTCCACCTCTGCGGTGGTCAGGGCCTGGTAACTGGGCATGGCCAGCTCCCCACCCAGGTCGAACAGGCGGTGCTGACAGGGCGCCAGCACGCGGCTGACTTCGTCCAGACCTTGTTCATCCAGGCCAGCCAGCAACAAGCCAAGCTGGCTGTTGAGGCTGTCCACCTCACCGATGGCTTCGATGCGTGGATGATCCTTGGGCACTCGCCGGCCATCGCCCAGGCCGGTTTCCCCAGTGTCGCCAGTGCGGGTATAGATCTTGGACAAGCGGTAGCCCATGTCATTGCTCCGTGTTGACCGGCAGCGGCGGATGCGGCTGCCCGAGGGGCAGGCGCAGGGTGAAACAGGTCCCCTGCCCAGGTGTGGAATGCACCTCCATCTGCCCCTTGTGGTTATTGGTGATGATGAAGTACGACACCGAAAGCCCAAGGCCGGTGCCCTGGCCGATTTCCTTGGTCGTGAAGAAAGGCTCGAAGGTGCGCTTGCGCACGGCTTCGGGCATGCCCACGCCATTGTCCTCCACCTGGATTTCTGCCCAGGGTGGCGCAAGCCGTGTGCGCAGGATGATGCGGCCTGGCTCGCAAGGTGCCGGGCGCTGGTGGATGGCCTGGGCGGCGTTCTTGAGCAGGTTGAGCAACACCTGCTCCAGTTCGTTGGCGGTGCAGGGCACAGGCCCCAGCGCCGGGTCGAACTGGCGCACGATAGCCTGGCCCTTGAAGTCGAAACCGATGGCCAGGTCGAAGTCGTTGCCTGCTATGTCCACCGCCTGGTCTATCAGGGCAGGCAGGTCGCAGGGCGCCAGTTCGCGCGTGCTGCGGCGGCTGAAACTGAGCATGTGGGTGACGATCTTGGCGGCCCTGGCCCCCGCTTGCTGGATGCCATCGAGCAACTGCGGCACTTCGCGGCTTTGCAGGTAGCCGTTGACCGTGGTCAGGTCGATCCCTAACGCCTGGGCCTGCTCAAGATTGCGCGGCAGGTCGGGTGACAGGCGACGGCGGATGTTCTGCACGTTGTGCAGGATGGCCCCGAGCGGGTTGTTGATTTCGTGGGCCATGCCGGCCGCCAGGCCTCCGACCGAGAGCATCTTTTCCGACTGCACCATCATCTCTTCGAGCGACAGGCGCTGGGTGATGTCATCGATCCGGATCACCACGCCCCGGCCTCCACCGCCGGTGAGCGGGTAAAAGGTCAATGCGTAATGCCGCGGCTCGTCATCCTTGTGCCAGGTGACACGGTCGATTTTTGCCACCCGGTGCCGCTCCACCGTGTCCTTCAACTGTGGCAAGAAGGGTTTGAGTGGCGCGAAGGCCATGAACACCGGCTGGTTGAGCGCCTCGTTGAGGGTCGTGCCGGATAACGCCGTCGCCTCTTGATTCCACTGGGTCACATACAGCTGCTCATCCAGGGCGATCAGGGCAGACGGCATGGAGTCGATGATGCTGTTCAGGTAGTTCTGAAAGCCTGTGAGCTTTTTCTCGATCTTGCTGCGCACCTGCACTTCGAGCTCAAGCTTGCGATTGGTATGGCGCGTTTCCTCGGCCAATCCCTGGGCCTGGTCGTAGGCGCTCTGGAACTCGTCCCGGGCACGCTTGAGCTGGTGCTCCCGGGCTTCGATGCGCGAGAGCATGGTATTGAAGGCATTGGCCAGGCTACCGATCTCGTCGTCGTTGCCGCGTTGGGCCCGCAGCGCATAGCTCTCCTCACGGGTGACCTGGCGGCTGAGTTCTTCGAGCTGGTTGATCGGTTGGGTGATCAGGCGTTTGATCTGCCGTGCAATGAAAAGCCACAAAAGCACGCTGAACACCAGTATGGCCAGACTTGCACTGAGCGTCCCGGTGTAGAAAGCGGTGGGCAGTTCACTGCTGGCCACCAGCAGCAAGTGCGCCGGCGGGCTACCGGCCCGCGGCAGGCGAATCAACTGCGTGCTGCGAAACTCCATGAATCGCCAGCCTTCTATGTTGCGAAAGCGCTTGGGCAGTGTCAGGGGGTCGCCATGCTGCAGCTGGGCGAGCATGCGCCCGTCGCTGCCATACAAGGCGGCGCGCAGCGGCGTATAGCTGTCCAGTTCATCGAGCAGCGCCTGGGCCGAGGCGGAGTCGTCTGCCGCGCGGGTCGACAGCTCGGGGTTGGAGACCAGCCGCCCGATGGTCTGGAGCGCTTGCGGTGCCATGCTTTCCTGGGTGATCCAGTAGGCGGCGCTGATGAAAGTCAGGTTCGCCACCAGCAAAATGGTCACCAGCAAGACCAGCAAAGCTGCCAGCAGCTTCTGCCCGACGGGGAGGTTCTCCAGGCGTTGACGCAGCGTCATGGGCAAGGCGATGTCCGTGTGGGTTCAAGGGCCGCGTCAGTCGCAGGGCAAGCCCCGCGCGCGCAAGTTATCGACCAGGCGTTGGAGCAGGTGTTCCAGATACGGCAAGTGCAGCCCATGTCGGCGGGCTGCCTGGCAGGCATAGCCAAGCAGGTACTGCACTTCGGTGCGCCGCCCAGCCTGTACATCCTGGTACATCGAAGCGTAGTTGCTGGCGGTGGCCAGGAGCACCCGTTGTACGTCCTGCTCAAGGTCCTGAGCGGCCTGCGGCTGGCCGCACTGAAGCAACAGGCTCTCGAGTTCAAGGCACAGTGCCTGCACTTGGTCGAGGTGACCGAGCAGGCCCCCGTTGCGACACTGGTGCAGCACGGTCAGCGGGTTGATCGCGCAGTTGATGGCCAGCTTGCGCCAGAGTCGGCTGAGGATGTCAGGCGTCCATTGGGCAGGGATACCTGCCGCTTGCAAGTCCTCGAGCCACGGCGGTGGTGCAGGATTGCCAGGGTCCCCCAGCCAGTTGTACCCCTGCCCGGCGAAGCGCACCTGCCAGTCATGTTCCCGATAGGCGCCTTCGGTGCTGGAGACGAAGATGCAGCGGGCCTGCGGCACCTGGCTGGCCACCTCTTCCTGGCTACCCAGGCCGTTCTGCAACAACAGCACCTCGGCCCCCGGCACCAGGCGGCCGGCAACGCTGGCCACGGCCGGCGCCGCGTCATAGGCCTTGCAGGCCACCAGCAGGCGGTGGATCGGCCCATTACCCTGGGCGGTCTCGGCCGGGATGGCGTAGTGGGCGGTCAGGTCTTGTTCCAGCAAGCCAAGGCTGCCCACTTGCTGGTAGGCCTGCAACCGCGTGCTGTCACGCAAGATCAAGCGCACGGCCTTGCTGGCCCGCGCCAGACGACAAGCCCACAGGCTGCCCAGGCTACCTGCGCCGAGAATGTGCCAGGTGCTGCTCATATGCGTTTCGCAACCGTTATAATGAGCCCGCATTTTAACCGTCAAACCCAGCGCGCTCCATCTTCAGTCCGAGCGCGCTTTTATTTTGGGAGAGTAACCATGCCTTCGTTCGACGTGGTATCGGAACTGGACAAGCACGAAGTGCAGAACGCGGTCGACAATGCCATCAAGGACCTCGACCGCCGCTACGACCTCAAGGGCAAGGGCAGCTTCGAGTTCAAGGATAAAGAGCAGACCGTCATGCTCACCGCCGAGGAAGAGTTCCAACTCGAGGCGATGCTCGAAATCCTGCGCCTGGCCCTGGTCAAGCGCAAGATCGACGTCAAGTGCCTGGAGACCAAGGACCCCTATGCGTCCGGCAAGGAGAAAAAGCAGGAGGCCAAGTTCCGCGAGGGCATCGACAAGGACCTGGCGAAGAAGATCGTCGCCACCATCAAGGATGGCAAGCTCAAGGTCCAGGCCGCCATCCAGGGCGAGCAGGTACGGGTTACCGGCAAGAAGCGCGATGATCTGCAAGAGGCCATCGCCTTGCTGCGTACCAAGGAATTCGACATGCCGCTGCAGTTCAACAACTTCCGCGACTGACCCGGGCCGCCGGAACCCCCATGCAGTTGCGGCTGTCCATGGGGGCCTGGCCGCTGAAATGCACGCGGCCCGACGTATTGTGCAATCGCCGCTCGGCATCAGGAGATGAATATGGATTTGAGTGCTGAAGTCGATCAGCTGGTCCGCCAATCCGAAACCTGGATTCCCATGATCATGGCGTACGGCAGCCGCCTGCTGCTGGCGCTGGTGACCCTTGCCATCGGCTGGTGGGTGACCAACATCGTCAGCGACCGGCTGGCAAGGCTGGTGGGCCTTAAAGTTCACGACCCAGCGCTGCAGAACTTCATTCGCACGCTGGCCAACATCGTGCTGAAGATCCTGCTGGCCATCAGCGTGGCCTCGATGATCGGTATCGAGACGACCTCCTTCGTGGCGGCCATCGGTGGTGCCACCCTGGCCATCGGCCTGGCGCTGCAAGGCAGCCTGGCGAACTTCGCAGGCGGCGTCCTGATCCTGCTGTTCCGCCCGTTCCGCATCGGTGACTGGATCGAAGCGCAAGGCGTAAGTGGTACCGTGGATAGCATCCAGATCTTCCACACGGTGCTGCGTACCGGCGACAACAAAACCGTGATCCTGCCCAACGGCTCCCTGTCCAACGGGATCATCACCAACACCAACCGCCAACCTACCCGCAAGGTGGTGTTCGACGTGGGGGTGGACTACGAGGCTGACCTGCAGAAGGCGCGCAACGTCCTGCTGGAACTGGCCCAGGACCCACGTGTGCTGGCCGACCCGGCCCCTGTGGCGGTGGTGTCCACCCTGGGTGACAGCTCGATCACCGTCTCGCTGCGTCTGTGGACCAAGACCTCGGACTACTGGGACGTGATCTTCATGCTCAACGAGCAGGCACGTGACCGTTTGAAGGCAGAGGGGATCGACATTCCATTCCCGCAGCGGGTCATTCGCGTGGTACAGGAAACGGCCGCGCAGTAAGGCCACAGTACAAGCTGGCATCGATCGAGCCCGCCCTGCGGGTTCAGCAGCGTCCTTCAAGGGCCTGCTGGGCGCGCAGGGCGGGCTTCGTTGCTCAGGGCGTTCAAGTGACGCGCGCTTACACTTGCTCACAGTCAGTCATTGCGATTTCTGGCATACAGCCTCGTCCCCCCGTCATCTTCGTAAACCATCATGAAACCACTGCTGTACATCACCCCGCTGCGGGCCTTGTTGTTCGGCCTGACACTCGCACTGTTCGAACTGCTGACCTACCTGGCCAGCGACGCCGTCATGCCGGCAATGCCCGTTGTGGTGGGCGAGCTCAAGGCCGGCCCCGAATACATTCCGCATGCGCTCAATCTCTACCTGCTCGGTGGCGTCTTGCTGCAATGGCTGATCGGGCCGTTGGCCGACCGCTACGGCCGCCGACCGCTGCTGCTCATAGGTTGCGCATTCTTCGGCCTGGCGTGCCTGGGCACCTTCTGGGTCCATGACATCGGCCTGTTCAACCTGCTGCGTCTGCTGCAAGGCATCGGGCTAGGGTTTGTGGTCACGGTCAGTTACCCCGCACTCAACGAGGCATTCAGCGAGGCGGATGCCGTGCGCATGATGGCCCTGCTGGCCAATATCGCCTTGCTTTCGCCACTGCTGGGGCCTTTGGTGGGGACGTTGCTGCTGCAATGGCTAGACTGGCGCTGGTTGTTCGTGGCGTTCGCCATTGGCGCCGTGGTCGCCTGGTTGCTGCTGTATCGGTTGATGCCCGAAACCCTGGGGGTGGAGCGGCGCGACGGCTCGCGCCTGGCCTTTACCCCGATCCACCTGCTGCCCTTGCTGGCCGGATACGGGCAACTGCTGTCGAACCGACGCTTCGTCGCCGGGAGCGCCGCCCTGGGCCTGGTTGGCCTGCCGTTGATCGGCTGGATTGGCCTGTCCCCGGTGCTGCTCATCCACGATGAGGGGCTAAGCACGCTCGCCTATGCCCTGTGGCAGTTGCCGGTGTTCGGTGGGCTGATTCTGGGCAACTTGATCATCAACCACATTGCCGACCGCTACCCGCTGCCGACGTTGGTGCGCGGTGCTTTGTGGCCGTATGTGGCCGGGCTTTGCCTGATGGTGGTGGCAACTTGGGTATGGCCGAGCGTCATCAGCCTGGTGGCGGGCCTGTCGCTCTACGCACTGGGCCTGGGTGTCGCCAATGCCGTGCTCTATCGCATGACATTGTTCGCCAGCACGCAAAGCAAAGGCCTGGTCTCGGCCATGCTCGGCATGATCACCATTGCGCTGCTGGGACTGGGCGGGGCCTTGCTGGCCATGATTGGTGCCGGTGCCAGCCTTTTGCACTTTGCCGTGGCGGCCGGTGTGGCAGGGGGGGTGGCCCTATGCCCGCTGTGGTCGCTATTGAGGGCGCGCAGTGCCCAAGCGGCTGTGATGCCTTAGGCCGATACACAGGCCTTGCCCTTGCAAGGCATGCTGTTCAGGGCTGCTCGCGGGCCGGGGCAGGCTGGCTTGCCGGCTGGCCGGGCGTGCCGTCCTGGCGCCACTGCAAGGCGATCAGGATCAAGGTCGGCACCCCAAGCAGCGCGGTGATCAGGAAGAAATCGTGGTACCCGAACTTCTCCACCATGACGCCGGAATAGCCGCCGATCAGGCGTGGCAGCAGCAACATGATCGAGCTCAGCAGCGCATATTGGGTGGCCGAGAACTTCAGGTTGGTCAGGCTCGACAGGTAGGCGACAAAGGCTGAAGTCGCCATGCCTGAGCTGAAGTTGTCCAGGGAAATGGTCACCACCAGCATTTCCAGGTTCGGCCCCATGTCCGCCAGCATCAGGAACAGAATGTTGGTGCCGGCAGACGCCACGCCACCGATGAACAGAATAGGCATGATGCCGAAGCGCACAATGAGCAAGCCGCCCACACCGGCGCCCACCAAGGTCATGATCAGGCCGAAAATCTTGCTGACACTGGCGATCTGGTCCTTGGTAAAGCCCATGTCGATGTAGAACACGTTGGCCATGACGCCCATCACCGTGTCGGACATGCGGTAGGTGGCGATCAGGCCGAGTAACAGCAGGGCTTGCCAGCGGTAGCGCACGATGAAGTCATTGATGGGCGTGAGCACCGGCGCGAGGCCGCGGCGGCCAAGGCTCGACAGGCAAGCCCAGGACAGCAGCACGTACAGGATCAAGCGCAGGAAGGCGCGGTCTTCTAGCAGCAGGTCCAGGGGCGTGGCGTCGCCTGAGATCACGCTCGACCAGCCTGTATTGAACATCTGCGTGAAGCTGGCCGGCACCGACACCAGCAGGATGATGAGCACGAACACCGAGGCCAACTGGTGGGCCAACCCGTAGCGGGCTGCCGACAGTTGGGTGCGCAGGGGCACGGGCGGTTCACGCATGACCAGGGTCGTGAAGAGGGCCGGGAGCATCATGACTGCGAACATGACATAGGTGCCGGCCCACGCCTTGTGCAGGTAGCTGAACCCGGTGGAGCCAAACCATTCTGCAAAGAACAGTGCGCCGGCCGTGGCGAGCAGGGCGGCGACGCGATAACCGGCCATGTAGCTGGCGGCTAGGGCCGCCTGGCGTTGGTCATCGGCGATTTCCAGGCGGTAGGCATCCACGGCGATATCCTGGGTAGCCGAGGCAAAGGCCACCAGGACGGCCAGGGCGATCAGCCAGGAGAGGTGCTGTTGCGGGTCGCACAGGCTCATGCCGACCAGGCCCACCACGACCAGGGCCTGGGACAGCAGCAGCCAGGAACGGCGACGCCCCATCCCGCCCAGAAGCGGTAAACGCCATTGGTCCAGCAGCGGCGACCACACCCATTTGAAGGCATAGGCCAGGCCGATAAGGCTGGCATAGCCGATGGTTTCCCTGGCTACGCCGGCTTCGCGCAACCATACGGAGAGGGTCGAGAACACCAGCATGTAAGGCAGGCCGGCCGCGAAGCCGAGCAGCAAAAGCACCAGGGTTGACGGGCTGGCATAAGCAGCAAGCGCAGCGCGCCAGGTTTTACGGGGCATGGACCAACATCTGCCTCAAGTTTCCAGGACAAAGCGCGCACTCTAACCGCTGTGCTCCATCGGGCGCCAGCCATGGCGCGTCATATCCACGCGATTGTTGGCCACCTGCACACCTTCGGCACGCAAACGGGCCCGTTGCTCATCGCCTGATGGGGTACCCGAAGGCAGGCTCAGGCGCCCGCCTGCGCCCAGCACCCGATGCCAGGGCAAGCGCGTGCCCTGGGGCAGTTGCGACAGGGTGCGTCCCACCCACCGTGCGGCTTTGCCAAGCCCGGCAAGCTCAGCCAATTGGCCGTAGCTCACCACATGCCCGGCAGGCACCTGGCCGAGCACTGAATAAAGTGCCGTCCGTCGGCCCTCTGCAGTTTCCAAGGTATGACCCATCGCGTCGGACACCAGACCCTCCCTGGGGTGTAGATGAAACCTGACCAGCGGCCAGTAAATGAGAGTGGAACTCATCGGCACATTGCAGGTCTTTGCTTGCTCTTGCCGGTTGCATCCGGATAATGCCCGGTTTTCTCGCCAAATCGAACCTGTAGCCTGCTTATGTCCCTCAAATTACTGCTGTCATTGCTTGCCGCGTCCTGCTGCGCATCCCCGGCGTTTGCCGATACCGTCTGGATGAAGAACGGCGACCGTCTGAGCGGCAAGATCAAGGTTTTCGACGGCGGCAAGCTGTTGCTCGAGACGCCTTACGGCGGTTCGATCGCCTTGGACTGGAAACAGGTCAAGACCCTGGAAAGCGACCAGGAGCTGCTGGTCAAGCAGGATGCCTACTCTGGCGAGAAGGCCAAGTCGCTCAAGGCAGCCGAGGCCGGCAAGGTGACCCTGGCCAACGGCGAGGCACCCAAGACGGTGGACCTGGCGAGCATCGAGCAGATCATGAAGCCCAAGCCGGTGGTCGAGGACCTGGTCTGGAAAGGCAATGTCGATGTGGCGCTGGACTACAAGCGGGCCGAGAACGACACCGACGACTACGACGTCAGTTTCAAGACGACTGCCCGTCATGGGCGCTGGCGTCACAACGCCGAAGGTGAATACAACCGCGAGACCAAGGACGATGTCACCACCGCCGACAACTGGAGCGCCGAGTACGCGCTTGACCGCTTTCTGACCGAGAAATGGTTCTGGCAGGGGCGCGCCGAGTACAAGCGTGACCGTATCGAAGACCTCGCCCGCCAGCGCACGGTGGGTACCGGCCCTGGCTACCAGTTCTGGGACGATGAGCTGGGTGCCTTCTCGCTGGGCTCGTTGATCAACCGCACCGACTTCGAGTACCAGGACGGTGACAAGGACAACTTCTATTCCGCTGCCGTGAAGTGGGACTACACCCGCTACCTGATCGGCAAGAAAGTGCAGCTGTTCACCAACGGCGAGCTGGCAAAGCCCCTGGGCAATGTTGCCGACTACTCCCTGGACGCTGAAGTCGGCCTGCGCTACAAGGTCACCGACTGGGCGTCGCTGAACCTCAAGGCCGAGAAGGACATCATCAGTGGCACCCGCGAAAGCGACCTGGACAAGACCCGCTACACTGCAGGCTTTGGCGTCACCTGGTAAGCCGTCGAGGTTAAGCCAGGCGATTGGCGCCAGGCCTGACTTGGTCGTGCTAGTGCCTGTGACCACCGCCTGCTGCCTGCAGGGTTTCATCGAGGGGTTTTGAAGTGAGTGAGAACGCCGTCCGTCCTGCACGGGAATTGTTGCTCAAGGAATACCGCGGAGTCTTGTCGACCCATTCCAAGTCCATGCCGGGTTTCCCGTTCGGTTCGGTCGTGCCCTATTGCCTCGATGCACAGGGCAGGCCGCTCATCCTGATCAGCCGTATCGCCCAGCACACGCATAACCTGCACAAGGACGCCAAGTGTTCGCTGCTGGTGGGCGAGCGCGAGGCGCAGGACGTGCAGGCGGTCGGGCGACTGACCGTCATGGCCGAAGCGCGCAAGTTGCAGGACCCGGCCAGCATCGAGGCAGCGGCCATGCGCTATTACCGCTACTTTCCGGACGCGGCCGACTACCACCAGGCTCACGACTTCGATTTCTGGGTGCTTGAGCCGGTGCGCCACCGGTACATTGGTGGCTTCGGTGCTATCCACTGGCTCGATCAGGTGACCTTGGCCAATCCGTTCGCCGGCAAGGTCGAGAGCGGCATGATCGAGCACATGAACAGCGACCACGCTGCCGCCATCGCGCACTATGTGCAGCTTGCCGAGCTTCCCAGCCACATCCCTGCGCAGTTGGTCGGTATCGACAGCGAGGGGATGCACCTGCGCATCGGCCAGGCAATCCACTGGTTGGCATTTGCGAGCCGTTGCAATACGCCGACACAAGTGCGCGAAGCCTTGGTTTTGCTGGGCCGCGCCGATCACTGGCCGGCCTTGAGCGAAATACCTGCTTGAAAAGCGGAGCACACGCATCCATTTGTAGGTCTTACTGCAAGGGTGTCTTGCGACGAGGAATGCTTTGATGCGTGTTTTTCTACTGCTGCTTCTGCTGTTTCCCGTGCTGGAGCTGTTCGTCTTCGTGAAAGTCAGCGCCGCCATCGGTTTTTTCCCGGCGTTGCTGCTGATAATTGCCGGCTCCGCCCTCGGGGTATTGGTCATGCGAGTTGCCGGGTTGGCCACGGCCCTGCGTGCGCGTGAAAGCCTGCAGCGCGGTGAGCTGCCTGCCGAGGACATGTTCCATGGCATGATGCTGGCGGTCGGCGGCGGGCTGCTGATGATCCCCGGTTTTATCAGCGACGTGCTCGGCCTGCTGTGCCTGTTGCCCTTTACCCGCCAGTTGGCGGCCCGCAAGATGCGCGAGCGTGCCCAGGCCCAAGCGACCCGCCAGCGAGCGTTTCAGGATGACCCGTTGCAGGGCCAGCCCCCGCGGGATGGGGGCCATCGCCCCAATGTAATCGAAGGCGAGTACGAACGCCGCGATCAGTGAGAACAGGGCCGCCAAGCGGCCCTTTTTTTATGCCTTTGCAAAAAAATTTCCCTATCAAGCCTTGTAATCGATTCGGACGGCCTCATGTAGTGGTCACCGCAAGGTTTCTGGTGGCGACACCAGACATGACTCAGGCCGTTTGCTCGTGGCGAGCGGCCTTCCGGCAACGCCGGACAGCATCAACCCGCCGGTGTCGACACCGGCCGATGAAAACCACAATTTGGGAGAGATCGACAATGAAGCTTCGTCCTCTGCATGACCGCGTCGTCATCCGTCGCAGCGAAGAAGAATCGAAAACCGCTGGCGGTATCGTCCTGCCAGGTTCGGCCGCTGAAAAACCAAACCGCGGCGAAGTCGTCGCCGTCGGCACCGGCCGCGTCCTGGACAACGGCGAAGTACGTGCGCTGGCCGTGAAAGTGGGTGACAAAGTGGTTTTCGGCCCGTACTCGGGTAGCAACACCGTGAAAGTCGACGGCGAAGACCTGCTGGTCATGGCCGAAAACGAAATCCTGGCCGTTGTTGAAGGCTGATTTCCACCGACTTCCCGTTACTCCAAAGATTTATCAAGGATTAAACGATCATGGCTGCTAAAGACGTAAAATTCGGCGATTCCGCTCGCAAGAAAATGCTGGTTGGTGTCAACGTTCTGGCTGACGCGGTAAAAGCGACCCTGGGCCCGAAAGGCCGTAACGTGGTACTGGCCAAGAGCTTCGGCGCGCCGACCATCACCAAGGACGGCGTTTCCGTCGCCAAGGAAATCGAGCTCAAGGACGCCTTCGAGAACATGGGCGCCCAGCTGGTCAAGGAAGTCGCTTCCAAGGCCAACGATGCAGCCGGTGACGGCACCACCACCGCGACCGTGCTGGCTCAGTCGATCGTCAACGAAGGCCTGAAGGCCGTTGCTGCCGGCATGAACCCGATGGACCTCAAGCGCGGCATCGACAAGGCCACCTCCGCCATCGTCGCCGAGCTGAAGAACCTGTCCAAGCCATGCGCCGATTCCAAGGCCATCGCCCAGGTCGGTACCATTTCCGCCAACTCCGACAGCTCCATCGGTGAAATCATCGCCGAAGCCATGGAAAAGGTCGGCAAGGAAGGCGTCATCACCGTCGAAGAAGGTTCGGGCCTGGAAAACGAGCTGTCCGTTGTCGAAGGCATGCAGTTCGACCGTGGCTACCTGTCCCCGTACTTCGTCAACAAGCCAGACACCATGGTTGCCGAGCTGGACAGCCCGCTGCTGCTGCTGGTCGACAAGAAGATCTCCAACATCCGTGAGCTGCTGCCAGTGCTGGAAGCCGTTGCCAAGGCCGGCCGCCCACTGCTGATCGTTGCTGAAGACGTCGAAGGCGAAGCCCTGGCTACCCTGGTCGTCAACAACATGCGCGGCATCGTCAAGGTTGCAGCGGTCAAGGCGCCAGGCTTCGGCGACCGTCGCAAGGCCATGCTGCAGGACATCGCCGTCCTGACCGGCGGCCAGGTTATCTCCGAAGAAATCGGCCTGTCCCTGGAAACCGCTACCCTGGAACACCTGGGCAACGCCAAGCGCGTGACCCTGTCCAAGGAAAACACCATCATCATCGACGGCGCTGGCGCTGAAGATGATATCCAGGGTCGCGTCAAGCAGATCCGTGCCCAGATCGAAGAAACCTCTTCGGACTACGATCGTGAGAAGCTGCAAGAGCGTCTGGCCAAGCTGGCTGGCGGTGTTGCCGTGATCAAGGTCGGTGCTGGCACCGAAGTCGAGATGAAAGAGAAGAAAGCCCGCGTCGAAGACGCCCTGCACGCTACCCGTGCAGCGGTCGAAGAAGGCGTGGTGCCTGGCGGTGGTGTTGCCCTGGTGCGCGCCCTGTCTGCAATCGTTGACCTCAAGGGTGACAACGAAGACCAGAACGTCGGTATCTCGCTGCTGCGCCGTGCTGTCGAAGCACCGCTGCGTCAGATCACTGCCAACGCCGGCGACGAGCCAAGCGTTGTGGCCGACAAGGTCAAGCAGGGTTCGGGCAACTACGGCTACAACGCTGCGACCGGCGAGTACGGCGACATGATCGAAATGGGTATCCTGGACCCAGCCAAGGTCACCCGTTCGGCACTGCAAGCTGCTGCTTCGATCGGCGGTCTGATGATCACCACCGAAGCCATGGTTGCCGACCTGCCGGAAGACAAGCCAGCAGGCGGCGGCATGCCTGACATGGGCGGCATGGGTGGCATGGGCGGCATGATGTAAGCCAGCCTTACCCCCGCTGTACCCCAAAGCCCCGGCTCGCAAGAGCCGGGGCTTTTTTGTTCAGGGGTCGGCATTCCATCGGTGGGTGCTGGCTCAGGCAGGGCGGGGCTCGGTGGCTGGCCTGTTCTGCGCGCGTCTGCGGTACAGCACCAGGTAGTAGGCACCCAGGCCGATCAGCCAGCAGAACACAGCCGTCCAGACGTTGTGGGACAAAAAGTGCGCCCCTTGCATCATCCTGCCCACCGACAGCACTGTACCTGCGATCAGGGCTACCGCAAACGCGACGCGCGCAAGACGCGGTTTACGATCACGCAACGCGAAAAACAGCGCGAACAGGCAGAACCCCGTGGTCGCGTGACCGCCCGGCCAGCACAGCCCCGGCTTGTCGGTAGCAGGCCTTGGCTCAAGCAGCTTGCTGTAGGTTTCCGAGCCGCCGAACTGCGTGAGGCTCCAAGGGCACTGCACCTGCGTCAGTTTCTTCAGCGGCGTGACGAAGGCGGTGGATACCCCCAGTGCGAGCACCAGGCAACCCAGTTCGCGGCGCCAGCTGTACAAGCCCTTGACCAAAAAACTTGCCACAAACACAGCCAGTGCCAGGACGCCCAGCACGATTACGCCCTGCTTGACCCGGTCATGCAGGATGTTTTCCAGCAGGTAGCTGTGCCGACCGATGAACTGCCCGGTGGCGGTATCGAAGAACAGGTTGGCCACGTCCATGTCCACCGAGGTCCATTCGAGCGCCACCAGCGCAAGCATGGTGGCCAGTGGAATACCCAGGTACAGCCACAGGTTCAAGGGGCGAGGGCAAGTTGGTTGCTGCATGGCGGCTCCAGGGCACGGAAAGGTCGCGCATTGTCGGGCCGCTCCTATGCTGTGTCCGTGAAGGTTCAGTGAAAAAAACGTCAAGCCGCCTGAATTCATCCAAAGGCTGGCACCCCGCAGGCTTAGGCCTTAAGCTGCGCCTGCCGCGCATCACCGCGAGCAGCGTCGCACAGGAGAAATTCATGCGCATCCTCTTGGTTGAAGACAACCGCGATATTCTGGCCAACCTTGCCGACTACCTTGGCATGAAGGGCTATACCGTCGACTGTGCCCAGGATGGGTTGTCGGGCCTGCACCTGGCAGCGACCGAGCACTATGACCTGATCGTGCTCGACATCATGTTGCCGGGTATCGATGGCTATACGCTGTGCAAGCGCCTGCGCGAAGACGCCCGCCGCGACACGCCGGTGATCATGCTTACCGCCCGCGATCAACTGGACGATCGGCTGCAAGGCTTCCGTTCCGGCGCCGATGACTACCTGCTCAAGCCCTTCGCCCTGTCCGAGCTGTCCGCGCGTATCGAGGCTGTGCTGCGCAGGGCGCAGGGGGGTGGCCGTCGCACGCTGCAGGTCGCCGACCTGAGCTACGACCTCGACACACTGGAGGTCAGCCGGCAAGGCCGCCTGCTCAAGCTCAACCCGGTCGGCCTGAAACTGCTGGCGGTACTCATGCAGAAGAGCCCGCACGTGTTGCGGCGCGAAGTACTGGAAGAGGCCCTGTGGGGCGATGACTGCCCTGACAGCGACAGCCTGCGCAGCCATGTACACCAGTTGCGTCAGGTGATCGACAAACCTTTCGAAAAACCCCTGCTGCATACCGTCCATGGCGTCGGCTATCGCCTCGCCGAGGGTCGCGATGGAGTTTAAACAGAGCCTTGCCCAGCGCATCATCATTGCCTTTGCGCTGATGAGCGCGCTGGTGGCCGGGGCTTTCGCGGTGGGTATCGTTTCCACCGTGCACCTGGTGGAAGAGCGCCTGATTTCCTCGGTGCTCGGCGGTGACCTGCAGCGGCTGTTGCGCATGGACAGTGTCAGCGACTGGAGTCACCGTCCGCGACCGGACCAACTGTTCTACTTCAGTGGTGGGCGGGACGACTTCGAGCTGCCCAAGGACCTGCGCCATCTGGACCGGGGTTTCCACGAGGTCTTTCGCGACCAGCTTTCGTATCACGCCATGGTGGAGATCGTGGACGGTCGTCGTTACGTGCTGTTGCAGGATCAAAGCGACTTCGAGGAGCGAGAGCGGCTGCTGTTCGCCGTAGTGGTCGTAGGGTTCGTATTGAGCCTGGTGCTCGCCGTGATCCTGGGCTGGTTGGTGGCGCGTCGTGTAATGGCGCCGGTCATCCGCCTGGCGCGCCAGGTGCGCCATCGCGACCAGCTGCTTGGGTTGGCGCCACCCTTGGCGCCTGACTACGCCGCTGACGAGGTCGGGCAGTTGGCAGTGGCCTTCGACGACACCCTGGGCCGTCTGCGCGATGCCTTGACGCGCGAGCGCCTGTTCACAAGTGACGTCAGCCACGAGTTGCGTACACCACTGATGGTGCTGGCGACCTCATGCGAGCTGCTCATGGAAAACCCGGCATTGGATGCGCGTTCGCGCAGTCAGGTCGAACGGGTGGCCCGCGCCACCGAGGAAATGCGCGAGCTGGTGAAAACCTTCCTCATGCTGGCCCGGGCCCAAAGGGACGAAGGTGCTGTGGCATCGCGGGCAACCCTGCGCGAAGTAGGGGACGAATTGATCGGGGTTTGGCGCGACACCATCGAACAAAAGGGGCTGACGCTGCATTACGAAGGCCGTGGCAACGCAGGTCCGGTCTTGTACAACGCCACCTTCCTGCAATCTGTCATGGGCAACCTGCTGCGTAACGCCGCCCATTACACCGACAGCGGTTACATTCGTCTGACTCTGCAAGCCACAAGTTTCACCGTGGAGGACAGCGGGGTAGGCATCCCCGAGGAGCAGCGCGAGGCCATGTTCAAGCCCTTCGTGCGCGGGGACGAACGCCGAGGGGAAGGCCTTGGTCTTGGCTTGTCATTGGTCCAGCGCATTTGCGATGACCAAGGCTGGCAGGTCACGCTGACCTCGACCCATCCCCATGGCTGCCGATTTCAAGTGGACCTCAGCAGTACTGTGGTCAAGGGCGAGCTGAATACACTTTCGTAATAGCCTGTAAGAAATATCCTGGTGAAGAACGCTTTTTTCACAACGTCATAACCTGATTCCAACGATTGGCTGCTTAGTCTGGCCGCCATTGGAATCAGGAGATGCCCGATGCGCAGCCCCATCAACCTCGAGTTTTCCCGTAAATACGACAAGGCCCATGCCCAACAGTATTTTTTGAAGCACCAGGCCGGCTTGGCCAGGCGCCTGTCCCATAAACGCGATGAGCAGTTGGCTCGCCGGGCCCTGATGCTGGCGGGCGAACCGGGCTTGGTCTTGGACCTGCCCTGCGGAGCGGGTCGCTTCTGGCCTCTGCTGGCGGAAAAAGCCAACCGCGTGATCATTGGAGCAGACAATTCCGCCGACATGATCGAGACGGCATGCGCGGCCCAACCACCGGAAGTCGTGGCCCGGGTACGACCTTTGCAAACCTCGGCCTTTGCCATCGAGTTACCGGATAACGCGGTGGACAGCATTTTTTGCATGCGTCTGTTTCACCATATTGGCGAAGCGGCTCACAGGAAAGCGATTCTGAAGGAGTTTCAACGGGTTAGCCGAGACAGCGTAATTGTGTCGCTGTGGGTGGATGGCAATTTCAAAGCCTGGCGGCGCAGGAAGCTCGAGCACCGTCGCGATACCGAGCATGGGCCGGACAGTTACCAGAACCGTTTTGTGTTACCTGCCGAAACGGTTGAGACGGAGTTCGCAGCCGCTGGTTTCAGGATCCAGGAACGCCTCGACTTCCTGCCGTTTTATGCCATGTGGCGCGTGTATGTGCTGCGCAAGGGTTAAGGTGCATGACGGTTCACAAGACCTGTACCCCTTGCGCAGGCACCCTCGATACCGGTGCCGCCATTCGTCGTTGAACGGTGCAAAGGCGCCTAGGTTGCACTACGTTTATCAAATGGCGTTTGGCAGCGCTGTCAAAGGGTTAGGGCAATGAAACTAGAAATAGCTCGAACTTTGTTCCTGGTTGGGGGCTTGGCGCTCACCACGGTTGCAGTGGCCGCTTGGGAACAACCGAAAACCGTGGTGTTCAGCCAATCGGAACTGGCTGAGCAATGTGCTTTGCCGCGCGAGGTAAAGCCACAGCAGCATGCCAAGGTGCAGCCTGATCACGACCTGCTGTTGTTCCTGTTCGGCATGCGCCAGGGGCTGCGGCCGTTTGGTTGAGCCGCAGGGCACAACCAGACGCCCGTTTCAGATCACGTGCAGGTGATTGTCCCAGAAGCCTGAAGGCAGGTTCAGGGGCTGGCCGACGAGCTGGTGCTTGCGGCAATCATAGAACCGGCAGCGGCCTTGGCCCGATGTCACCACGAACCCGTCCTTCACCGCGCCAACGCCGGCACAGTCGGGCATGGGCGCATCCAGACGAACCGCGCCGCTGTCCAGGTCCCAGACGAACAGGCGGTTGGCCCGTGGTGCTGTCAGTGCCACCAGGCGCAGTTCGTCGTGTATGGCCACGCTGGCGGTGTATTGGGCCATGGCCTGTAACTGGTGGTGCGGAACTGGGAAGGCCTGGAAAGCCTGGCCTGGTCGTTTGATCGCCAGCAGCTCGGCAGTTTCCGAGGCATCCCCCATGAACTGCTGACACGCGGCAATGGTGCCATCGCGGGCTACCGCCAAGTGACGAACACTGTTCATCTGCTGGGCCAGGGTTTCCTTGCTCAACAAGGTGCCGTCGCGCTGCATCAGCACCAAGCTTGGCTCCATGGCATCAAGGTTCATCTCCACTCGGCTTTCGGCCTCGGTGCGGATACCACCGTTGGCGACCACCAGCGTTTCGCCGTCCGGCAGCCAGGCGACTTCGTGCGGGCCAATGCCATGGGTGCTGAGCTCGCCGGTGCGCACCAGGCGCTCGTCTTCGAAACGGTAGACCCCCAGCACGCCACGGCCAGGGTCTCGGGTATCGTTTTCGGTGGTGTACAGCCACTGACCGTCCTTGTGCAGCACGGCATGACCATAGAAATGCCGGTCAGGCGGCGATACCACCGTCTGCAACAGCTTCCCGTCGCGCAGGTCGACCAGGTAGCTTTCAGTCCCTGGGCGGCGAGCCACGAACAGGGCGATGGGCTGCTCCGGGTGATCGATGATGGCATGGCAACGCTGGGCCACCTGGGTGCTGAACACCTGGGTGCCGTCCAGGCGATAGCCCACGGCGTAATGCTTGCCATCGGCGTCGTCGCGTGCCGACAGCAGCAGGGGCTCGCTGCCTTTTTTGCGCAGAAGACTCCAGCCGCCCAAGGTGAGGGCACTGAGTACAACGCTACCGAGTTTCAAGGCCTGGCGTCGCAGCATGATCAGTCACCGTCGTTGGCGTTGAAGCCCAACTGAATGTTAAGCGCCTTGGCCAATTCACCTTCATGCAGGCGGTGCACGACGTTGAGGCTGTCGTAGATCTGGTTGAGGGTCTGCTGACCTGCATCGTCGGCCAGTAGCTCGCCCAACGTTTTCTGGTTGTCAGCCAGCAACTTCAATGAATTGGCGTAGGCATCGTCTATCTTTTGCGCAAGCGCCTTCTGGTCGCCTGGCAGCAGCCCGCGCAGCCCTTTATTGTCCACACCCACCCACACCGCCTGGGCCGCCTTGAGGCTGGCCTGGAGGCTATTCATGGAGTTGTGGCTACGCCAGGCTTCCGCTTGCAGGGGCTGTGGGATGCCTTTGCTTTGCCGCCCCATGGGCGCACCCAGCTTCTTCTTCAGCGAGTCCAAAGCGGTTACCTGTGCACGCAGCAGGTCGGCGATGGCTTCGTGGGAATCGGCGTAGCGCTGGTTGGGGAACTTGGTCATCTGCGAGAGCATGCCCTCGGTGCTGTTCCAGCCCTTGAGGATTTCCTCGGCCAGCCCCTTCTGGTGCTCGGCGATGGCCACCAGCATCGGGCAGTAACGCGCCTTCTGCTCGGCCGTGGCGATGTCCGGCTTGCTGTCGAACAAGATGTATTCATAGGCTGACAAACCGCGGACCACAACGCTCGCTTTGGCGAGGGAGGCCGCATCGACAGGCTTGTCCCCATTGACCAATTGCTCGACCTGACGGCCGACCAGGTTCTTCTTGTCAGGCCAGAACTGTACCTGCCATGCACGGTTGCCCTCGGCCAGCGGGCCCACCAGCAAGGGTTGCAGCTCGGCCCAGGCCTTTTGCGCATTGAGGAAATCGGCACGCGCCTTTTCCAGGGTCTCCTTGCCTTCACAGAACGCCAGGGCGCTGGCGGCCAGCATGCGGTCGGCTTCGACCCAGCGGCTGTAGGTGGGCAGGATCACCTGCTTGGCGATGGCCGCGGAGGTGACGGCCTGCGGATCCTGCGGGGAGCAGGCGCCAAGGGCCAGGGCAGCGAGGCTGGTAAACAACAGTTTGGGTCGGAACATGGCCGGCTCCTGTGCATGTTTAAAGTGAGTTCAAAAACGCCAGCAGGGCAGCGCGCTGCTCGGCATCGAATGTAAGGACGAAATCGCGTGCTGCCTGCGCTTCGCCGCCGTGCCACAGCACCGCTTCGAGCAGGTTGCGCGCGCGTCCGTCATGCAGAAACTGCGAGTGACCGCTGACCGTTTCGCTCAGGCCGATTCCCCAAAGCGGGGCCGTGCGCCAGTCCTGGCCGTTGGCGGCAAATTCGGTTCGTTCATCGGCAAGGCCGGGGCCCATGTCATGCAGCAGCAGATCGGTATAGGGCCGGATGGTCTGGCCGGCAAGTTCCGGCTCGGCGGCATCGCTGGCGGTGGTGAACTGAGGGATGTGACAACCCTGGCATCCGGCCTCATAGAACAGGTTCTTGCCTGCCAGCACTTGGGGGTTGGCCACATCCCGACGGGCCGGCACGGCCAGGTTGCGGGTATAGAAGGTGACCAGGCGCAGGATGTTGTCACTGACTTCCTTTTCGCCTGCCACGCCGTCGCCATTGGGCGCGGCGCGGCATTCGACCTGAGCCTGGGTGCAGTCGTCGTTGGGCTGCAATGTCGTCGTCAGGCCCATGTCGCCGGCGAACGCATGCGCGTTCTGTTGGTTCACAGTGGGCTGGCCCGCTTTCCACCCAAAGCGGCCGACAACCGTGCGCCCCAACGCATCGTCCCACACGCGGTTGGCGCGCCCCCGAATCCCGTCGCGATTGCGGTCGTCCGGGTCTTCGTTGGCCAATACGTCAGCCTCGGGGATCGCCTCGAGCAGGCCCAGGCCGATCATCGGTGGCGCCACGCGGGCCGAAAAGCGCGTGTCCGGGTGCATGGCCCCGTAGCCCAGCTGGGTGATCTGCAACGCCGGCATGCGCAGCTCGACCTGATGGCCATCCTTGAACGAGACCGTCTGCGCGGTGTAGGTCATGCGCACCTTGCCTTCAGGCGCTACGCCAGGGATGGCCATGTCCTGAAGCTGAGTGCCGTATACAGGTTCTGGTACCACCCCCAGCCGTTCGATGACCTTGGCCAGGTAGGGTTGGTCAGGTATCGACAGGCGTACGAGCATGCCGACCGCATTGCTGGCATTTGCCGCGGGTGGGTGGCCGCGCCCGTCGCGCACATGGCAGTTCTGGCAAGCGTTGGTATTGAACAAGGGGCCCAGGCCGTCGCGCGCCGTGGTGGTGGAGGGGGCGATGACCCAAGGGTTGCGAAAGAAGCTGTTGCCTACTGCAAAGTCCAGGCGCCGCTCATGGGAGAGGTTGGCGGCGGGCAGCGAATAGGCATTGCGGTCACTGCGCAACACGGTCGTCTTGCCACCTGACAGCGCTTCGCCCGGCTCGGCCTGGGTGAAACGCGGGGCGTCGTCACAGGCGGCGAGGGCAAAGACCAGCAGCAGAGGGGCAAGTCGGAACAGCGGCAGGGACATGCAGAATCCTGGGCCTGAACGAAAATCCGGCGTGCAAGCTTATCAGGCCCAGGATCATTGAATAAGAGCAATTTGCGTTTGCTGGATGAAATCGTCGGAGCAGGTGCTCAGGCCATCAAGAGTTTGAACTGGCGGTTGACCAGGCTGACGATGAGGTTCTTGCTACCGCCTTCGCGGTTATCGCCCGGGACCTCCATCACTTCCTCGCTGGCATATTCCATGGACGAGGCGGTCAGGTATTTGACCGCATCCTTGTGGGCGGGCTGCCAGTAATCCTGAAAAAGCCAGATGTTGGCCTCTGCACCTGGCCCCAGAATCAAGCGCAGCGCTTTGTAGTTCTCTTCGGATTTACCGATCCAAGGCACCGCGAGCGAGCCGTTCCAGACGTGCTGGGCGCCAATTGCCAGGCTTTGGCTGCGGTTCTCTCCATCGATCAGTGTCAGGGTATAAGGCGTGTTGTTGGCAATGGAACGCAGGTAGGTAACGCTGGCCATGGTGTATCTCCTTTATGGGTGAGTGCTCGGACGTGGCAGGGGGCCGCTCGGGGCGCGGTATACGTAGGCCGCGAGCAATGTGATTTCATTGAAGGGCGGTTCGAGTGCGGCTGGGTCGAAGCGACCCAAAGGTTGCAGACCATGCGCGTAGGCCACGGCTTCGAATAGTCGTCGGTCGGTTTCGTTGGGGTCGTACAGGTAGACCTTGCCTAACCCTGCCAATACACGGCACATCTCCTCGGCCACCGTGTGGGTGATCGGCGCGCCCATGAGGGTGACATGGGGAACGGAATGGTCGTCGATCGGGAACTTGGGCGCGTCGTACTCGTACACCAGGATCAGGTTGGGGATCGGCCCGCCTGCAAACGGGCCGTTGGAGATACGCTGGCCGGCTTTGTTGAGGTTGTAGGCATTGTGAAATCCTGTGATCAGGTTCGTGCCTTCAATGCGCTGCACGATCCGGCCCTCTCCCCAAACATCGAGAATCTGCAGCATTGGCTGCCTCCCTGTTGGCGATTGAATGATGCGTGCAGAGTGGGCGATGGGCGGCCTGCCAGGCAGCAGGAAACGGTGCCGCAGACATGAAAACGCCCGGCTCAAGGCCGGGCGTCGGGTGCCGCACCAGGGTGGGATCAGAACTCGTGGTCGGCTGTGTCGGGGTTCAGGTTGTCGATGCCCAGTTTGCCGGCGGCCTGTTCGATGGCACCGGTCTGCTTGACCAGGGCTGCAATCGCATCACGCACGATCTGGTTGCCGGCGGCGTTGTCGGCGGCGATCAGTTGGTCATAGTGCTCGCCTTTGAGGGCGTGGTCGACGATCACCTGGATCTTCGCTTCGGTGGCTTCCAGGTCTGCCCGCAGGGTCGCATCGGCAGCAGGGTCGGCCTTGGCCACCAGTGACGACAGGCTAGGCCCGGTCAGCTTGGTACCATCAGGGCGGGTGTACTCGCCCAGGTAGACATTGCGAATGCCCTTGGCGTCGTAGAAATGCGAGTAGTGGGTGTTGTCGCTGAAGCAGTCGTGTTCGTCCTCGGGCGAGTTCGCCTCCAGGGACACCTTCATGCGCTCGCCAGCCAGCTCACCGAGCGACAGGCTGCCCATGCCGAACAGCATCTTGCGCAAGCCGTCGGTGGCAGGCTCGGCTTCGAGCTTGGCGCGATAGTTGTCGGCCACGTTCGGCGCCCAGTTGGCCACCATCTCGTCAAGGTCGGCGACCAGAAGGTCGGTGACAGCCTTGAGATAGGCGCGGCGGCGGTCGTTGTGGCCACCCGTGGCGCCCTCGCCTTCGAGGTAGTCCGACGCCGGACGATTACCCGCACCTGGGCCGGTACCGTTCAGGTCCTGGCCCCACAGCAGGAATTCGATGGCGTGGTAGCCGGTGGCGACGTTGGCTTCGGAGCCGCCCAGTTCGTTGAGGCTGGCCAACTTCTCGGGGGTGATGTCCTTGACGTCGATTTTCTCTTCGCCCACCTGGATCTCGGTGTTGCCGATGATGTTGGCGCTGGCTGCCGGGTTACCCAGGGCGTGCTCGTAGCTGGCGTCGACGTAGTCGATCAGGCCTTCGTCCAGGGGCCAGGCGTTCACCTGGCCTTCCCAGTCGTCGATGATGGTGTTGCCGAAGCGGAACACTTCGCTTTGCAGGTAAGGCACGCGCGCAGCGACCCAGGCGTCCCTGGCGGCCTTGAGCGTCTGATCGTTGGGCGTGGCGAGGAATGCGTCGACGGCGGCCTGCAGGGTCTTGGCGGTGCTCAGCGAGTCGCTGTACACGGCATGGACCATCTCGGCGTAGTGCTTGACCACGGCCTTGGCAGCGGCTTCGTCGACAGCCCCTGGCGTTGCTGCAGGGGTGCTGGCGGCAGCGGGAGCCTGGGCTTGCGGCGCGGCGGCCTTTTCGTCCTTGCCTTCACCGCAACCGGCGAGAGCGATGGCAATGGCCAGCAGACTGGCAGAGGCCAGGGGCATTCGAATCATTGTTGGTTTCCTGCGTCGTGTGGTTGGACCGTGGGTGAATCGTGCGCGATGGCACGCTGAACCGACACATCATGCGAAAGATTTGCATTTGCTGTAAAGGGTCCAGCCTGCGATTCATGTAAAAGCAGGTCACGGCGTGTCACGTGTGCACTCAGAGCACGGAAACCTGATTACGCTGGGCCTGCCTGAGGAAGCTGGTCAGTTCCCGGGCCGACAGCGGCTTGCTGTAGTGATAGCCCTGGCCCTCGTGGCAGCCTTGGGCAATGATGTAGGCTTCCTGTTCGGCGGTTTCCACGCCTTCGGCAATGACCTGCATGCCCAGGCTTTTGCCCAACTGAATGATGGCGCGCACGATGGTCGCGTCATCGTCGTCATCGAGCAGGTCCTGCACGAAGCTCTTGTCGATCTTGATCTTGTCCAAGGGCAAGGACTTGAGGTAGCTCAAAGACGAGTACCCGGTACCGAAGTCGTCGATGGCGATCAGGGCGCCCGAACGCCGCAAGCTCAGCAAGTGCTGGGCCGCAGTACTGATGTCCTCCATCAGGCCGGTTTCGGTCACCTCCAGTTCCAGGCTGCGCGGAGGCAGGCGATAGGCCTGAAGCAAATTGTTCACCACCCGCGGCAGTTCGCTGTGGTGAAGTTGCACGGTGGACAGGTTGACCGCCATGCGCAGCTCGCTGAAGCCCAGGTCGTGCCATTCGCGCAACTGCCGGCAGGCCTGATCCAGCACCCACTCGCCGATCCCGATGATGCTGCCGTTCTGCTCGGCCAGCGGTATGAACTGATCGGGCGGCACCATGCCCAGTTCCGGATGCTGCCAGCGCAGCAACGCCTCGACCCCTACAACGCGATGATCGCGATAGCTGATCTGGGGTTGATAGACCAGGTACAGCTGGTTGCGTGGCAGGGCCTCGCGCAGGTCCTTTTCCAGTTCGCGGCGCCGACGCATCTCAGTGTCCACGCTGGCGATGTAGAACTGGTAGCGATTGCGTGAACGCGCCTTGGCCAAGGTCATGGTCTGCTCGGCTTTTTGCAGGAGCTTCTCGGTGCTGTCGCCGTCTTCCGGGAACAGGGTGATGCCAATGGTGGCGCGCAGGCGGATCTGCTGGTGGTGGTCCAGGTCGAAGGGCACCTCCAGATCATCGAGGATGCTTTGTGCAAGCTCTGCCGCTTCGTAGGGCTGTTCGATGTTGGCCTGCACCAGGGCGAACTGGTCGCCCCCCAGCCGCGCCAGCGCGCCCAAGCGTCCGCTGTGGGCCCTCAGACGATCGGCCAGGGCCAGCAGCAGCTGATCGCCGACCTGATAGGTGAACTGCTCGTTGATGCCCTTGAAGTCGTCAAGGCCTACACAGAGCACGGCCACCCGATGTTGCAGGCGCCCACCGTCCACCAGGATCTTGTCCAGTTGCTGCTGCAGTTGCTGGCGATTGGGCAGGCCGGTGAGGAAGTCGTACTGGGCCATGCGCTGCAGACTGTTCTCGGCCTCATGGCGCAGATGGGTATTGCGTTCGATCGATGCCAGCAACTGGTTGGCGGTGTTCACCCAAAGGCCCAGCTCGTTCTTTTCATGGCCCTTTATCAGTGGGATCTGATGCTGGCTGGGGCGGTCTGGATTGATCTGGGTGAGGTGTTCGATGATTTTGGAGAGTGGCTTGGTCAACAGCCAGTGGTAGACCAGGTACAGCACCAGCCCCATGGCAAGCGCCCGAAGCACGCCGGAGATGAAGATGATCACGGCGTTGATCAGAAAGTCTTCGCCATAGGCGGCCGTGTCGAGGGTGATGTTGAGGTCGCCGTAATATTCACTGTAGGGCCCCCGGCCTACCAGCTGCGTGGTGTAGGTACGCTCCTGGCCAAGAATCAGATCGGTGAGCCAGCGCAGGGGCATGTCCTGCAATGGCCTGGACTTTTCTGCCAGCATGGTTTCGTTGGGGTGACCGATGGAGGCCATTCGCACCGATTCGTCCTGAAACAGACCTTCCATGACCTGCATGCCCATTTCACGGTCCAGGCTGTAGACCGCCTGTGTAGAAGGATCGCGGAACATGTCAAGAATGCGCTGGGCGTCATTGTTGACGGCCTGGCGGGTCTTGTAGGTGTCATAGACGATTTGCGCACAGCTGAGCACGACGCCGACCGCTAGCGCCGCCAGGAGCACGACCCTGAGCAACTTGACCGACAAGCTGTTACGCAATTCCAGCTTCAATGGAGGT
Organism: Pseudomonas sp. DE0010; assembly: GCF_007680745.1. Classification (NCBI taxonomy): domain Bacteria; kingdom Pseudomonadati; phylum Pseudomonadota; class Gammaproteobacteria; order Pseudomonadales; family Pseudomonadaceae; genus Pseudomonas; species Pseudomonas sp. DE0010. The sequence goes on along the minus strand of NZ_VEJQ01000008.1, from coordinate 61,086 downwards.
TCCTTAATCCATGCAAATGACATTATTTTGCCATCAATCATGACCTTTCACTACGGGACGGTCATTAGCAGTGTATCGGTTGAAGCCCTGGGTAACTTGAGTGGGGCGTCGTCAAGAAACCGGAAATTTGATGTTAGCGCGCTATGCACGCTGAGCAAGTGCGGCATCGTCCAGTAGCAGGCATGAAAAAGCCCGGCACGTGGCCGGGCTTCGAGAACAGTGCTGGACTCAGGCCTTGAAGGTCTTGCCTTCGAACTGCTCAGCCACGAAGGCCCAGTTGACCAGGTTCCAGAACGCCTCGACATACTTTGGACGCAGGTTGCGGTAGTCGATGTAGTAGGCGTGTTCCCAGACATCGCAGGTCAGCAGCGGGGTATCGCCGCTGGTCAGCGGGTTGCCGGCACCGATGGTGCTGGCCAGCGCCAGGGAACCATCCGCTTTCTTGACCAGCCAGCCCCAGCCGGAACCGAAGGTGCCGACGGACGTCTTGGTGAACTCTTCCTTGAACTTGTCGAAGGAACCGAAAGCGGTGTTGATGGCTTCTGCCAGGGCGCCGGTCGGCTGGCCGCCGCCGTTTGGCGACAGGCAGTTCCAGTAGAAGGTGTGGTTCCACACTTGAGCGGCGTTGTTGAAGATGCCACCCGACGAAGAGGTGACGATCTCTTCCAGGGTCTTGCCTTCGAATTCGGTGCCCGGTACCAGGTTGTTCAGGTTCACGACATAGGTGTTGTGGTGCTTGTCGTGGTGATACTCCAGGGTTTCCTTGGAGATGTGCGGCTGCAGGGCATCGTGGGCGTAGGGCAGCGGCGGCAATTCAAAAGCCATGGTAGATCTCCTGATTCAGGTCTAGTTCGCGGTTTGCGCAGGGCCGATCACGGGCGGCCCTATGTGCGTCGGCGAGTTTGTACTCTTTGCGACGCAAGGGCTGGATCATAGCACCAAGCCTTGGCGCATAACCACGCAACAAACATAGGGATTAGAGGTTCCAGGTGCCTTGGCGGGCAGCGACCGGTGGCGGTCGTTTCCAGGCAGGACGGGCAGGGACGTCGCGCGCTGGCACCCTGGGCTCGACTGATCAGTTGAAGATCAGTTGCGCTGCCACGGCAAACATCATCACGGCCACCATCAGGTCCAGCAGACGCCAGGTGCCTGGCCGTGCCAGCCAGGGAGCCAACCATGCCGCCCCGATCGCCAGGGTCGAGAACCATACCAGCGAGGCGCTGGCAGCCCCCGCCACGTAGGCCCCTGGCGCCGTCTGCTGGGCCCCGAGCGAGCCGATCAGCAGCACAGTGTCAAGATAGACGTGGGGGTTGAGCAAGGTGACCGCCAGGGCACTGAGCAGCACGGCCCGCCGTGAACGCATGCCCTGGCCCTGCTGGTGCTGCAGGCTCTGGTCGGAGAAGGCACTGCGCAGGGCTTTGATCCCGTACCAGATGAGGAATACCGCGCCCCCCCAGCGGGCAACGCTCAGCAGCGTCGGATTATGGGCCAAGGCCGTGGCAAGACCGAACACACCTGCGGCGACCAACAGGGCATCACACAGGATGCACAGCGCCGCTACCGGCAAGTGATGCTCGCGGCGCAAGCTTTGCGCCAGAACGAATGCGTTCTGCGTGCCAATGGCCATGATCAGGCCCAGGGCGACCAGTAGGCCATTGAGATAACTCTGCCACATGGAAGACGACTCCTCGAAAGATGCTGGCCAGTGTGACAAGTTGCGGGTTATAAGAAAAATCAATAAAGCTCACCGGTCATTAGGAAAATCGATGTTCGACTACAAGTTGCTCGCGGCCCTCGCTGCCGTCGTCGAGCAAGGCGGCTTCGAGCGTGCAGCGCAGGTGCTGGGCCTGTCCCAATCGGCCGTGTCGCAGCGCATCAAGTTGCTGGAGGCGCGCGTGGGGCAGCCGGTACTGGTTCGCATTGCTCCGCCTGGCCCGACGGAGGTAGGCCGGCAATTGCTCAACCATGTGCAGCAGGTGCGCCTGCTTGAGCGCGACTTGCAGCGCCAGGTACCCGCGCTCGAAGAAGGGGGCATGCCGGAACGTCTGCGCATCGCGCTCAATGCTGATAGCCTGGCCACGTGGTGGGCCGGCGCAGTGGGGCAATTCTGTGCCGAGCACAAGGTGCTTACCGATCTGGTAGTCGAGGACCAGGAAGTAGGTCTCAAGCGCATGCGCGCCGGTGACGTTGCCGCCTGCCTGTGCGGCAGCGAACGCCCAGTGGCCGGCGCCCGCAGCCTGGCCCTGGGGGCAATGCGTTATCGGGCATTGGCCAGCCCTGGCTTCATGAAGCAGCATTTTGCCCAAGGCTTCGATGCCTGCCGCCTGGCCCGCACGCCCGCAATCGTCTACGGCCCCGACGATTTTCTACAGCACCGCTACTTGGCCTCCTTAGGTATGCAGGACGGTTTTCTGCATCATTTGTGCCCCTCTTCCGAAGGCTTTTTGCGCATGACCGAAGCGGGGTTGGGTTGGGGGCTGGTGCCTGAATTGCAGGCCCGCGAGCAACTGGCCAGCGGCCAATTGGTGGAAATCTGCAGCGATACCCCGATCGATGTACCGTTGTACTGGCATCATTGGCGTAACGGCGGGCAACTGCTGGCACAGCTGACCGAACACCTGCGCCACAGCGCCCACCACTGGCTGGTGCCGTTGTAGCGCCGAAGGGCGTCAAAGGCTTCTGAACATCAGGCAAGGCGGAGTGTTACATGCGAATTCTGGTCACTGGCGCGAGTGGCTTCATCGGCGGGCGTTTCGCGCGGCTGGCCCTGGAGCGGGGGCTGGATGTGCGGGTCAGTGGCCGGCGTGCCGAAGGTGTGGAGCACCTGGTGCGGCGTGGCGCGCAGTTCATCCCTGGCGACCTTGGCGACGCGGAGTTGGCCCGGCGCCTTTGCCAGGGCGTCGAGGCCGTAGTGCATTGCGCCGGTGCTGTGGGGCACTGGGGGCCCTATCAGACGTTCGCCCAGGGCAACGTGATGGTCACCGAGAACGTCGTCGAAGGCTGCCTGAAGGAGCACGTACGTCGTCTTGTGCACCTGTCTTCGCCGTCGATCTACTTCAATGGTCGTTCACGCATGGCCATTGGCGAAGATCAGGTGCCCGGCCGGTTTGCCAATCACTACGCCAGGACCAAGTTCATTGCCGAGCAGAAGGTTTTCGGCGCCCAGGAGTTTGGCCTCGAAGTGTTGGCGCTGCGCCCACGTTTCGTCATCGGTGCAGGCGATACGAGCCTGCTGCCGCGGCTGGTGCACCTGCAACGCAAAGGCAGGCTGGCAATTATTGGCAACGGCTTGAACAAAGTTGACTTCACCAGTGTTCACAACCTGAACGAAGCGCTGTACAACGCAGTGTTCGCTGACGGGCGCGCGCTTGGGCAAGCGTACAACATCAGCAATGGCCAGCCCTTGCCGTTATGGGACGTGATCAACTATGTCCTGCGCCAGCTTCAGCTCCCCCAGGTCACCCGCTACCGAGGCTATGGGCTGGCCTACGGCCTGGCCGCGCTCAACGAGGCGGCGTGCGCCCTGTGGCCGGGGCGGCCGGAGCCTACGCTGTCACGCCTGGCCATGCAGGTGATGAGTCGCGATTTTACCCTGGACATCAGCCGCGCCAGTCAGTACCTGGGCTACCAGCCCACCACTAGCGTATGGGCGGCATTGGACGAATTCTGCACCTGGTGGAAACACCAGCCGCCTGGCCGGTAAGCGCTCACCGCGACGTCGGGCATCACCTGGCTGCGCGCGCGGTTTATAATCCCGCTTATTTGCAACCTCTGTGGTGGGATGCTCATGCGCTTTGATGCTCGCGATGATTTCGATGATGTACCGGCCTTGCGCGCAGGGACGCCGGATGACGACGATGAGTTGCTTGCGGCCCATGTCCCGCGCAGTCGCCGCCAAGCGGCCAGGCCACCGAGCACCGGCCCGTTGTGGGCGATGCTGGTGGCCGCGTTCATCGCCCTGGGTTGTCTAGGGTGGTGGAGCTATCGGCAGATCTCCCTGATGGAGCAGCAACTGGTCGCCACCCAGGAGAGCTTCGCGCGCATCAGCGAAGACGCGGCAGGGCGATTGCAGGCGATCAGCGGCAAGGTCGAAGCCAGCGCCTCGTCCAGCAACAGTGGCAGTGAAGCCCTCAAGCAGCAGATCAGCCAGTTGCAGGCCAGTCTGGCCGAACAGGGCAAGCAGCAGGCGGGTGTGGCGGGCCAGGCCGGGGACCTTGGCAAGCGCCTGGAGCAGGTCCTGGCCGACACCCGTGAACAGCAGAGGGCGGTGACCGAACTGCAAACGCAGTTGCAGGCGCAGTTGAAGGCGGTGAACGGCGAGTTGGCAGCGCTCAAGTCGGGCCAGGTCGATGGGGGCAAGCTCGACGGGCAACTCAAGAGCCTGAGCGAGGAAGTGGCGGCGCTGAAAAAACAAGGCAACCCCAAGGCCGCCATCGAAAGCCTGGAGCAGGATGTGCTGGTGCTCAAAAGCCAGCTGGACAACCGCCCCAATACCACGGCCGGCGGTGGCGCATCGGTGCAGGAGTTCGACGCGTTTCGTGGTCAGATGACCCGTAACCTGAACAACGTCCAGAGCCAGTTGCAGAACCTGCAACAGCAGATCAACGCCAAGCCTTGACCGGGAACGACAGGGGCCGGGTCCTGGCCCCTGTCTCAGGCCTTACAGGCGTGGGTAATCGATGTACCCCACCGGACCTTGGCCATAGAAGGTTTCCGGGTGAGCTTCGTTCAATGGCGCATCGCCAGCCAGGCGTGCAGGCAAGTCCGGGTTGGCGATGAACGGCACGCCAAAGGCCACGGCATCAGCCTTGCCATCAGCCAAGGCCGCATTGGCACTGGCCTTGTCAAAACCTTCGTTGACGATATAGACGCCGCCAAATGCTGCTTTGAGTGCAGGGCCAAGGCTGTCTTCGCGGTCACGCTCCCGTGAGCAGATGAAGGCAATGCCCCGCTTGCCCAACTCCCGCGCCACATACGTGAAGGTCTGGGCACGGTCGGCATCGCCCATGTCGTGGGCATCGGCGCGCGGCGCCAAGTGCATCCCGACGCGCTGCGCTCCCCATACCTGGACTACGGCGTCGGTGATCTCCAGCAGCAGGCGGGCCCGGTTTTCCAGCGAGCCGCCGTACGCGTCGGTACGCTGGTTGGTGCTGCTTTGCAGGAACTGGTCGAGCAGATAGCCGTTGGCGCCATGAATCTCGACGCCGTCAAAGCCTGCGGCCTTGGCGTTTTCGGCGCCCGTGCGGAAGGCCTCGACGATGTCGCTGATCTCTTCGGTATCCAGCGCCCGAGGCGTGGGGTAGTCGCTGAGCGGGCGAACCAGACTCACGTGCCCCTTGGGTTGGATGGCGCTGGGTGCGACCGGTAACTGGCCATCGAGGTAGCGTGGATGGGAAATGCGGCCCACATGCCACAGCTGCAAGAAGATTCGGCCGCCTGCGGCATGCACGGCATTGGTGACGTTGTTCCAGCCCCTCACCTGTTCAGCGCTCCATATGCCCGGCGTGTCCGGGTAGCCCACGCCCATGGGGCTGACCGAGGTCGCCTCGCTGATGATCAGGCCGGCACTGGCACGTTGCACGTAGTATTCGGCCATCAGTGCGTTCGGCACTCGGCCGGCGTCTGCGCGGCAGCGGGTGAGTGGGGCCATGATGATGCGATTGGGCAGTTCCAGGTCGCCCAGGGTGATTGGATCGAATAGCGTGGTCATGACGGATACCTGAGAGTCAAAGGGAGTCGCAAAGCTTTAAGTGTTCCGAACAGATAGCCAGACGGTATATCGCTCGGCGGCGATGCATTCCAGGCAAGTGATAGACTGGCGCCATGAATTATCTTGCACACCTTCACCTTGGGGGACCAGCCCCACAGCAGTTGCTGGGCAGCCTCTACGGGGACTTCGTCAAAGGCTCGCTGGAAGGGCGGTTCGCGCCGCAAATCGAAGCGTCCATCCGCCTGCACCGACACATCGACAGTTTCACCGACGCACACCCTGTCGTGCTGGCCTCCCTGGCGCGTTTTACGCAGGTGCGCCGCCGGTTTGCAGGGATTGCGCTGGACGTCTTCTTCGACCATTGCCTGGCGCGCCACTGGCCTGAATATGGGCGCCAGCCGCTGCGTCAGTTCACCCATGGGTTCTATCAGGTGCTGTTGGCCGAGCCCGCGCTGCCGGGCCGGTTGGCCCACATCGCGCCTTCCATGGCGCAGTCTGACTGGCTGGGCTCCTATGCTGACTTCGCCACGCTGGAGCAGGTGTTCGCCGGGATCGCCCGGCGCTTGTCACGGCCTGAAGGCTTGGCAGGGGTCATGGAGGAACTTGATCGCCTGTACGTGCCGTTGCTCGATGATTTCCGCGCGTTCTACCCGCTGGTACAAGCCTTCGCTGCCAGCCATCGGGCACAGGCCGGCCCGCTCGTTGATTGACTGATTTGCTGCGTGATTGGCGCCAGGGCGCTGCGTTCAGGCAGCGGTCGCACACGGCCTGTGAAGTACCGGTGGCTCTGTTGTGCCGTAGAGCGCCTGATGGATCGAACGCTGGGCCTGGAGCGCCAGCAGCGTGCGGCCCTTGCCATGACTTGTCAGTGGCTCGAGCAGGTGAATGCGCACTTGGCCGCGAGGTTGTGCCAGCAACCGCAGCAGGTGTGACACTAGATCGTCATCCCCCACGAAGGGCGCCAAGGAGTCGATCTGGCCCCGCCGCTGGTATTGGATTGCCACCGGTTGCACGGCGACGCCCTGGTCGATGGCTGCCGCCAACAGGCGCCCATGGAAGGTCCTGAGCTGGTGCCCGTCGGTGGTCGTGCCTTCGGGGAACAGCAGCAGGGGGTGGCCTGTGACCAACTGCTGGCCGATTTGCACGCGCAGCTGCTGGCCATCGCTGGCGCCGCGCCTGATGAACAGGGTGCCTGCCTGCTCGGCCAGCCACCCGGCAAGCGGCCAGTGCCGGACCTCTGCCTTGGACAGAAACGACATAGGCGCCAGCATGCCCAGCAGGGGGATGTCGGTCCAGGACACATGGTTGCCGACCCACAACATGGGCGTGCTAGGCAGCTTGCCCGTCACGCAGACTTCGAAGGGTAGCGCTGCGACCAGGCGCCGCATGAACAGCCGGGTCCAGCGTTGCCGGCGTTCGAGCGACGTTTCGATACCAAGGTGTATCCCGATGACGAGCAGGCTGGCCATCAGCAGCCCCAGCACCACCACCAGCAGCATGTGAACCAGGCGCCCCACCTGCCGAAGGCGGCCCCTCACACAGCGGCCTTGAAGTGACGGGCAGCGCCTCGCGCTTGAGCAGGATGAACACATCGGCGACCTGGAAGTCTTCATCCCAGCACGGTTCGCCACAGACTTTGGCGCCCAGGCGCATGTAGGCCTTGAGCAAGGCCGGCATCTGGGCGCTCACGTTATCCGGCAACGTCAGCGGCGGCAGCGGATTGCGGGGTTCGGCACGCAGGTCCAGGGTGCACAGGTGGCGTTCGCGCAGGCGTTGCATGACGGCATGCGCCTGCACCCCGCCGTCCTGCATCGAGATGCTGGCGCAACCCATCAGGTAGCGATAACCGCCTTCGTTGAGTACTTCGGCCAGCTCGCTCCAGAGCGTGGCAATGGTGCCCCCGTTGCGGTACGGCGCGGCCACGCAGGTGCGGCCTACTTCCAGGATGGGGCCCTGGAGTTGCAGCAGCCCCTGCAGGCTGAACCCCTCCTCGCTGTAGAAGCGGCCCAGGCTGCTGGCCGCCTCGTGGTCGAGCAGTCGCGTGGTGGCCACCAGCCGTCCGGTGGTGACATCGCGTACGCCGATATGGCGGCAGTGCGGGTCAAATTCGTCCTGGTCCAGGCCGTGCTCGGCACCCTTGAACCTTGCGTCGAACGCTTCGCTGAAGACCTGATAGCGCAGGGCCTGGGCCTCCTGCAACGCGGCGTGACCCATCAGGCGCTCGGCGTGCAGGCGGGGTCCGGTGCAGGTGTCGGCAACATGAGCGATTCGCGTCATTACGAGTCTCCATAAAACCAGCCATGCGAGGGTGGCCGGTAGGCTTTTATGTGCGCGTTCAGGCTAGAAACACGGGATGTCATGGCGATGAAGGTTCGATGATGCTTGCATGACCCGCCGGTTGGGCGTGGCGGCGAACGTGCTGGCGCTTGCTGTGCCAAAGACCTGCGCGGTAAGGTGAGTCGCCTGCATTTTCGAGACCCCTCATGCTCAAGTCACTCCGCCTATGGCCTGCACTGCTGCTTGCGTTGTGCCTGCCTGCACATGCCAATTGGCACCTTGACGGCGAGTCGTCTCGCCTGTCGTTCATCACCGGCACCAATGGCGAAGCGGCGCAGGTGCACCGCTTCCTGGTGCTGCATGGCACGGTGGACCGCAAGGGCGCCGCGAGCCTTCGTATCGAGATGGATTCGGTCAGCAGCGGCGTCCCGCTGCGTGATGAGCGCATGCGTGACGCGTTATTCGACGTCGCACGGTTTGCCGAAGCGACCGTGCAGGCGCAACTGGATCTGCGCCCGATCAACGACCTGGCCAACGGTGCGCAGATCGAGTTGCGCCTACCGCTGACGGTAACGTTGCACGGTCAGTCCCATCGCTACGACGCCTTGCTGTTGGCCACTCGCCTGGACGAGCGTCGGTTCCAGGTCGTCACCCTGGAGCCTCTGGTGCTGCGCGCCGAGGATTTCGGCCTGATGCCGGGGCTGCAAGCCCTGCGCAAGTTCGCCAACCTTACGGCAATCAACCCGTCCGTACCGGTCAATGCGGTACTGATCTTCACTGCGCGCTGACATGCCGGGCCCGGTCTTCCCCTGGCGGGATGGCAACCAGTTCGAGCTGCTGATCGATGGGCCACAATTCTTCCCCCGCATGCTGTCGGCCATTGAACATGCCCAGAAGCAGGTCGACCTGGAACTGTACCTGGTCGAGTCCGGGGCCTGCGCCGAGGCTGTGGTCCAGGTGCTGGAACAGACCGCCCGCCGCGGGGTGCGGGTGCGCTGCCTGTTCGATTATTACGGGTCGCTGGCCTTGAGCGCCAAGCTGCGGCAACGTCTGTTGGATGCCGGCGTTTACCTGCGCTGGTACAACCGGCTGCATTGGAAACGCGGGCTGCGCAACCTGTACCGCGACCATCGCAAGTTGCTGGTGGTCGACGAGCAGTGGGCGGTGGTGGGCGGTACCGGGGTTACCGATGAGTTCTGGCAACCGGGCCAGCCCAGCAGCGAATGGCACGAGGTGATGGTGCTGATGCAAGGCCCGGTGGTGAGCGACTGGCAATTGCTGTTCGATCGCCAGTGGCAGGCCAACCATCGCCGCACCGCCTGGCGCCCTGCCGAGGGCTTCGGCCTGCCGCGCCTGCCCAAGGTGCCCGCGCAAGGGCAGGGCATGGGCCGGGTGGCCTATGCCGACGCCCGCCAGCATCAGGACATCCTGCATTCGTTGGTACGTGCCCTCAACAGCGGCAAGCAGCGCATTTGGCTGGCCACGCCTTACTTTCTGCCGACCTGGAGCGTGCGTCGCTCGCTGCGCCGCGCAGCTGGCAAGGGCGTCGATGTGCGGTTGCTGCTCACCGGCCCGCGCACCGATCATCCTTCGGTACGGTATGCCGGTCACCGGTACTATCCACGCCTGCTGCGCGCTGGCGTGCGTATTTTCGAGTATCAGCCGTGCTTTCTGCACCTGAAGATGGTGGTGGTGGACGATTGGGTCAGCATCGGCTCCTGCAACTTCGACCATTGGAACCTGCGCTTCAATCTGGAGGCCAATATAGAAGCATTGGACCTGCCGCTGACGAGCGCGGTGGTCGAAAGTTTCGAGCGCGATTTTGCCCTGAGCGAGGAAGTTGACCTGGCGCATTGGAACGCCAGGCCGTTCTGGCGACGGGTCAAACAGCGCATCTGGGGATGGCTGGACCGGTTGGTGGCCAACGTGCTCGACCGGCGCGACTGAGCGCAGCTATCGTGCAATGACGGTTCACAGGCAATCGAGGGAGTGGATGCGATGACGGCTAAGAAGATACTCATGCTGGTGGGCGATTACGTCGAGGACTACGAGGTCATGGTGCCCTTCCAGGCGCTGGGCATGGTCGGGCATACCGTGCACGCCGTGTGCCCGGAAAAGGTGGCGGGCCAGACCGTGCGCACGGCTATCCACGACTTCGAAGGCGACCAGACCTACAGTGAGAAGCCGGGGCACCAGTTTGCCCTGAACCAGGACTTCGTCCGGGCCCGCGCCGAAAGTTACGATGCACTGGTGATCCCGGGCGGGCGTGCCCCGGAATACCTGCGCCTGAACGAGAAAGTGCTCGACCTGGTGCGAGCGTTCGACCAGGCAGGCAAGCCCATCGCCGCCGTGTGCCATGGCGCCCAGTTGCTGGCCGCTGCCGGGGTGCTCCAAGGCCGGGAGTGCAGTGCGTACCCGGCCTGCGCGCCCGAAGTGCGCTTGGCCGGCGGCATCTATATCGACATTGCGGTGGACCAGGCCCATGTGGACGGTAACCTGGTCACCGCGCCCGCCTGGCCGGCACACCCTGCGTGGTTGGCGGCGTTTTTGAAGGTGTTAGGCACCCGTATTCTCTGACCCAGCCGGCCGATCAGCCCATGGGTCAGCCGACTTGCTCGACCCAATCGTTGAGGTTGTAGTAGTTGGTTACGCGGGCGATCTTGCCGCAATGGATATAGAAGAACGCGCCGGCCGATCAGCCCATGGGTCAGCCGACTTGCTCGACCCAATCGTTGAGGTTGTAGTAGTTGGTTACGCGGGCGATCT